>CADAAF010000010.1 GCA_902785805.1 uncultured Bacteroidales bacterium
CGGCAGTCAAGACCTATGACGGCTTTATCACGCCTGCAACGCAGACGGTTCGGATTGGTGAAACAACGGAGGTAACGTATAACTACGTCCGTCGCACTTATACCATTACCTTGGATGCGGCGACCAACGGTGGAACTTGCGCGACTGCTTCGTTGAATGTGAAACATGGTGCTACGCCTGAACTACCGGTTGCATCGAAAGCAGGCTACTCCTTCGACGGCTGGTTTACGAAGACTGTTGGTGGTGATAAGATTACAAACGAGACCGTCATCCAACGTAATATCGGTACGCTCTATGCGCAGTTCGTTGATGCCAGCCTGATTGTATCGACCCCGATGACCATATCTGATACTCGTACCGTTACTGACCTGCGTGTGACAACGACCGGCAGACTGACCATCACAGGCGATGTAACAGCGAATAACTTCATTTTGGAATCGAACGGTTCTACCGCTTCAGGTCAGTTATTAGACGGCGATGAGAACTTGCATTATACGAATGCGTACTTCGATCTCAAGATTAACGCGAAGAACCACCAGTGGTATGCTGTGGCTGTGCCTTGGAATGTAGATGCAACCAACGGTATCTCTGTCAACGGTCGCACGCTGACGCTGGGTACGGACTTCGATATCGTCTATTACGATGGAGACCGTCGTGCATCGGAAGGCAAGCAGAAATGCTGGAGTTACGTAGAAGACGATGGAGACAAGACCCTCGTTCCGGGACGCTTGTACATGATTGGTCTGATGAGCGATGCAGCAACCATTCGCTTTGAGAAGAAAGATGGTGCGGCACTGCTGACCACTACGACATCTGTAGCGGCTCATCCGCAAACGACAGGTTCTGCCACGGATGCCGGCTGGAACGGTGTAGCTAACCCCGCACTCTTCCATGCCTTCGTCAATCCGGGCGTAACCGAAGGACAGATTTATGTGCCGGACCAGAAGCGTTATGAAACAACAACGCTGAACACCTCAAGATTCGTGGTAGGTGAAGGTGCATTTGTTCAGGTCAATGCCGGTAAGAGCATTACAGTTGCCCCCAACGTTGCCTTTATTGCTCCTCGTCGTTCACACGAGCAGGCTGAACTTGTTTGTGACGTGCGTATAGCGTCGGCTGAAGCTGAGTACACCGACCGCTTGTTCATCAAGACCACTGAAAGTCGAGAAGATACCTATACCATCGGCAAGGACCTTGCCAAAGTAGGTGTCAGCAAACTGGTAGCCCAGATGTGGATTGACCGTTATGACGAGAAACTATGTGTCAATACCGCCGAACTGGTCAACGAGACAGCGACTTATCCGTTGGGTATCTCTGTACCGGCGGCAGGAGACTATACAATCAGTATTCAGAAGTCAGACATCAGTGATCAGTATGCTGTATATTTAACCATGAACGGTGAGGCTATTGGAAACATAAGCGAGGAAGACTACACGTTGACACTTGACAAGGGTGAGACGAATGTGTACGGTTTGCGTATCGTAGTCAAGGCTCCGGGTGTGGTTACAGGCACAGACGAGGCAATCGTAGATGCACAAGGCGATACCCGCAAAGTGATAATCGATAACCATGTATTCATCATTCGTGGTGAACAGGTTTACACCATTGAAGGTCAAAAGATAAAGTAAAGTGTAGAAAGGAAATAGCTATGAAAAAGAAAACATATAGCATCCCGGAGATTGAAGAAGTCGCCATAAAGGGAATATGCGACGTTATGAAGACCAGTATTGACCTGTTGCAGGATATGGCTCCCCGCCGGCGATTGAAGGAATATCTTTAATTGTGAAGTATATGAGAAGGTTCGCGTTATCTTTATTAGTGATGTGCGTGCAGATATGCGTATGTGTATCTGCACGCGCACAAGCTGGTTCGTCATGCACGAGTCCGATTCCGTTCGGCAAGAATTATAGTGCCACTATATCGGGACCTTGCGCTGTCTGGTATATGGGCAACACCTTCGACTTGCCGCTGACGGTCAAGTTCTATCCTGAAAACAATTCGGATAAAGCACCGGAACTCAAACTGGATCTGACTTGTACGCCGGGAGTGTATGAGGATGAGATTGCGTGCAAACTCTTCTGTCATAATCAGAGTGCATATATCCCGTTGCCGTATCGGATTACGCCTGACGGCAAGACCGACTCTGAAGGACACATGTATTACGAGTTGGAGTTGGGTGAGTTCTATCGTGATCAGTTGTTGAGAGCAGGTATCAGTTATAATATTCAGGTTTATGTGGAGGTGACATACTTCGGAGGAGGTAGTATCAACGTTGCTCCTGATAAACTCTCGCAGTGTATGGATACTGACAAATGGTTGCTCTTGGGCGTAACACGCACCGTGGAGGCCAATGACAACGAGACATATTTTGTGGCCCCCTATGCCAGTTGGACCAATGACTCCATACGATATGTGTGGAGCGGTACACAACCGGCTACAATCGCTATCGGTACTACTTGCGGTTTTGACCCGATGGACGAATCGGATCCCCACCGCTTGGAGGTAATGGAGATGGACGCGCAGGACACCGTGAAGCACTCGAATGCCAAAATCCTGAACATGCAGTCCTATGCGTTAAATACGACCAATCCCGCCCCGGGAGCGATGTTCTATGTCAAAGCGGTGAGTGATGCACCGGGTACATTGAAAGTGGAGCATATCCCGGCAGCCGAATTGAATGTCGAAGCGGAAGAACTCGTATATGACCAGGCTGCGAATGTACGGGCGAACGATATCAACGCCCTCTATGCGATTCCTAAGTCTTGGACTTCTGCTACACGCTTCTATACCCCGACCGATCGAATATTCAAGATGTATATCGGCACTACGCCTGAATTCGGCAAACAGGATGCAATCGCTACGTATCAGTTCAATAAAAGCGAAGACGGACACTGGATCGGACTCACAGAAGCGGACATGACGGCATTACGGAATCAGGCAACCGACAAGTACCTCTATGTGCGGTTCGAATGTTCCGACAACACTACCGTCACGCCAAGTACGTGGACTGTTTCGGATTGTATCGGGGGAAGTACGCCGCTTGAAAAGAATACCACAATCGCAGTGGGAGCCAGATCGAAAGTAAAATACCGTATCTATTACAATGACTGGAAAGACGGTAATATCACCTTTACTTGGGGTAAAACTTCTTTATGCAAAGTTTTGATATCCGGGAGTTGCGATATAGGAACCGGTAACGGAGAAGGAATCATCGCTTATGACGAACTCAAAGAAGGGCATCAGTCGTTCCAGCTCACTGACAAAGAGGTGGGCAATTGGGCTTCGTCCGTGGATGCTGACGGCTATATCTATATGCGTTTCTATACCACCGCTTCCGGCGGAGGACAGATGACCGTTACTTCTACCGCACCGGTCATTGAATGCGGCACCATCGAAACCACCGACGGCGCCACCGTCTGGGAGGACGACCTGCCCTACTCGTGGGAAGACAAGACCTTCACCGAAGCGGGTACACAGACCACCACCCTGAAGAATATGGACGGCTGCGACTCCGTTGTCACCTTTACCCTCCGTGTTCGCTACCACAAAATCGTCTTGCAGGAGAACGAGATCAGCGAGTACTATGACTTCTTCGCAGAAGACTACAATGGTTATACTCTCACCACAGCCACGCTCAACCGCCAGTTCACACAGGGCAGATGGGCGACGCTCTGTCTGCCGTTCAACGTCAGCAAAGGCATGATGATGGCTATCGGTCTGAACAACCGTGTCTATGAGTTCCGCTATGCGGAAACGAAAGGCACTGAAATGACCGTTTATTTCGCTATGGCGCAGTCCATTGTGGCAGGCAAGGGCTATATCGTCAATGCCAACGCCAAGTTGGCGCAGAAGACCTCGTTTGTCTTCCCGAACGTGACCATCAACACCGAACGATGGTACAGGACGTGGCAACCTCTTCTTGGTAGGCACTCTCCGCACAGGCATCTTGCAAGGCTCTACCACCGGCAATACCTACCTCGGCTTGAAGGACAACCAACTCTATTACCCGAACACCACCACCGGCACATCCATCTGTGCTTATCGCGGTTTCTTCCGCAGTGAAGTACCTCTGAACGCCCGGCGCATCCGCATCGTGGCGGAGGGAGTAGATAATGAAGAGTTGGAGGTTGTCAACGGCGAGTTGCAGGAGGACCTGTATATTCAGGATGTCCGTAAGTACATCTCCAACGGCGTTCTCTACATCTACCGCAACGGCATCCGCTACACCGCCCAAGGCCAGCGTCTCGACTAAAAAGGAAAAGAAAGAAAAAAAATGTTGTCCAATTGTCGATAATTGTTGACCAACAGAAGAAGTAAAAGAAACGGAAAAAATTGTTGGCTAATTGTCGATAATTTTTGACCAATTTAAGCCCCGCAATCACATACCGGCATCCTTGTCGGTATGTGATTTTATTTGTCACGTGCGCCGTGCGTCAGCGCGGCGTTTGTTGTTCCCCTTGATATCGTTTGTTGTCTCCTCCCATTGCGGCGAGTGTTTTTATTCCGTTCAAATACCATTTGAGCACGGCTCCCTCGGAGCCGTCCGTAAAGGAAAGAGATTAGGCTTCGTCCGTTTTGCCGAATACTATTCGGCATCTTCTCCTTTCTCTTTGCACAATATTTGCCTGTAAGTCTCTTTATTTCCCTCGAAGTCCCTCTATTTCCCAACCCGCCATCCCTCCGCATCGTATCTTTGCATGCGAAAAAACAGACAGTAAACTGAAATTGCATGAGTAAACTGAAAATAAACTGAAAGCGCGTTTCCCCGCTATCGTATCTTTGCGCAAAATTTCAAATTCCTGGAATGCCGCCTCCCTTTTTGTGCCTTATATACGGAGGGGCATAAGGAATTATTGACGAAGAGTCTGCTCAAGCAGTTCGGCGTCGTGGCGAAGTACGCTGTCGTACTCCATTTGGCTGCTCATCGTATTGAGAGCATGCAGGACGGTTGCATGGGTACGCTTGACAGACTTGCCTATCTCGGTTAGCGATTGGTCGGTAAGACGCTTCGCAAGGTGAATAATGAGTTGGCGGGCACGTACCACTTCTTTTTGGCGGGATTGACCCAACACGGCTTTCTCTGTCACATCAGAATGTTCGCATACGGTGCCGATAATATCCTCCATCCGTATCTGCTTGGTCTCCACCTCAACTATTTGGTTCAGCACTTGCTGCACCAGTTGCTTGTTAATATCCACGTTGAGCAGGGTGGAGTGAGCTACTAAAGAAGCCAGTACACCTTCTATGTCGCGAACGTTCTGACACGCGTTTTGCGCTATATAGTCCACTATCTCATCGGTGAGTTGGATACCGTTGCAGTGCATCTTGTAGCGCAGTATATCGCGACGCAATTCATAGTCGGGACGTTTGATTTCGGCTGGCAGACCCCACTTGAAACGCGTCAGAAGACGCTCCTGAACATCGTGTATCTGCAAGGGAGTGCGGTCGGATGTCAAAACGAGCTGCTTGTGCGACTGGATAAGGTATTCAAAGATGTGGAAGAAAGTGTCTTGAGTGCCTTTCAAACCGCTGAAGAACTGGATATCGTCCATTATAAGTACGTCCACGCTCTGATAGAAATACAGAAAATCGGGAATATTCTTCTGGATGGCAGCCTGTTGGTATTGCAGTTTGAAGGTGTTGGCGCTTACATATAGTACGCGCATACCGGGATTGAGAGCCGTTATCTCGTTGCCGATAGCGTTGGCAAGATGTGTTTTTCCCACGCCGCTGCCGCCATAGATAAAGAACGGATTGAATGCCGTACGACCGGGGTCTTTGGCTATGGCAATGGCTGCTGTTCGTGCCAAACGGTTACTCTCGCCCGCTATGAACGAATCTAAGGTGTGCTGCCGGTTGAGTTGGGAATCCCATTGGGCCTCAGTAGGCTGACCCATTGAAGCAACAGGTGACTGCGGACGGGTCGTGGAGGGATACGTTACGCCGGCACCGGATGCCGAGTCTATCAGAACACGGTATTCAAGACGTGTCTTCTCGCCGAACACGCGACGGATAGCGCGGCTCAACAGGTCAATATAGTTGTCTTCTATGTATTCAACTACAAACTGGCTCTTGACCCGCAGCACAAGTACCTCGTTCGAATAGTCTATCACCTCCAACGGAGCAAACCACGTGTTGAACGCGATAGATGATATATTGGGGCGCAGCAAGTCTATGCATTGCTGCCATAATATATGTGGGTCGGTTAGAGACATTTTTAGCGGTTCGTATCCAAAAAACGGGTGCAAAAGTAGTCGTTTCCTACCAACTGACCAAATTATACATACACAACAGAATTTAGCAGAAAATGTAGTCCGTACATTTACAACTGATTAAAGATAAACATTTGATTATGTGCAAAAAAACAAACTTATCAACATTTAAGTGCTTGATTTCCATATACTGCAAATCAAGTGTTCCACATGCGGAAATAGAACATAAAGTAGCTAAAAACCCTACAAAGTTAGGGCTTTCGGCAAAAAACGGAATGTGGAGCAATATTTAGATGAAATCTATTTCTACTTTGACCTCTTTGATAATTTTCTCTACGTAACATTTGCCCGAAAAAAGGTTTGGTTGTATCTTTGCCGCGATTTATACAGATTATGCGTTTTCAGCAAGCAGCATATAGAGCCGCCGCTTTTCTGCGACATCAACTCACCGCTTGGAACACCGGCGGCGAAGGCATACATTCGCCATACTTGTTCTATTTTGTCAGACATTGTCTATACGACCAAAACCAATACTACGCCTTCTCGCATATAGAAAAACAAAGAGCAGCACTCTTGCAAAATACAAAAACACTGACTATAACCGACTACGGGACTGGCAAGAACAATACTTTGCGACAAATAAAAACAATTGCAGCCACCTCGCTCGAAAAACCCGGAAACGCACAAATACTGTTCAGACTCGTGCAATTCCTTTCTGACCGGCAATGGAATGATAATAAACAACAGCCCCTTAATATACTGGAATTGGGCACTTCGCTCGGTATTACAACTGCCTACCTTGCTGCACCTTCTTCAACCAACAATGTGGTCACGCTTGAAGGAAGTAACGAATTACTGCAAGTAGCCGCATCAGTATGGAAAACATTAAACATCAATAATATCAAAGCGGTGTGCGGCAATATCGACACTACACTCTCACCTGCCTTGCAATCGCTTCGTCACTTGGACCTCACCTACATAGATGCTAATCATACCTATGAAGCAACAATGCGGTATTGGCAGGCAATGATGCCGTTCATAACCAGAAAATCCGTCATCGTCGTCGATGACATCCACTGGAGCAAAGAAATGCAACAAGCTTGGCTCACTATCCAAAAACAGCCGCAAGTAACCTCCACTTTTGACCTCTTCAATATGGGACTCGTTTTCTTTGACCCCGCATACTTGCACAAACACTATAAACTGAGAATTTAGCATCCGAAAAGACAACAGAACCGATATAGCACTTAATACCATAAACAAATGAAGATTTACACCAAAACAGGAGACAAAGGACAAACCTCCCTTGCAAGCGGAAAAAGAGTTAAAAAAACAGACTTGCGACTCGAGTGTTACGGAACGGCGGACGAACTCAATAGCTGGGTGGGACTCTTGCGCGCGCGTACTAATGAGGACTATCAGGAACAGCTTGGAAGAATACAAAACCTGCTCTTCAATCTCGGGGCTTTTTTGGCAGACGCACAAGGAGACGACTGGATTACACCCCAAGACGTAACAGACCTCGAACTATGGATTGACCAAATGCAGGAACAACTGGAACCGCTCCGTGCCTTCATCCTGCCGGGAGGAAGCGAAACAGTCGCCACCTGCCATCTCTGCCGCACAGTTACAAGAAGACTCGAAAGACAAATGGTCGCTCTATACGATAACGACAACAACGACGGCAACAGCAATGACAAAGAAAGTGATGTCTGCCTCCAATGGGTCAATAGACTAAGTGATTTTTGGTTCATTTTGGCACGAAAAATAGCCAATGACGATAAAATTTCAATTTTTTTGTGGAAAAAATAACAAATCATTTGTTCGTCCGAAATCTTTGCCATACTTTTGCGCGCTAATTTGAGAGAGTAAACTATGTATTGGACACTGGAACTGGCATCTAAATTAGAAGACGCGCCTTGGCCGGCTACCAAGGCGGAATTGTTGGACTATGCAAATCGTACAGGCGCTCCTATGGAGGTCATCGAAAACCTTCAAGAACTTGAAGAAGAGGAAGAAGCATACGACAGCATAGAGGACGTATGGCCCGATTATCCAACCAAAGAAGACTTCTTCTTTAACGAAGATGAGTATTAAGCCGAACCATGCCGAAGGCGAAAAAATATATACTCCTATGTTGCTGTCTGTGTTTGTGCTGTAACCTTTTGCAGGCGCAAACAGACCCGCAAATAGGTCAATATATGTTTTTTCAGTCGTCGTATAACCCCGCAGCGGCAGGAAATGACGATATGATGAACATCGCAGGACTGCATAGGCTGCATACCACAGGCTTGAGCGATATGCCAATGACTACCTACTTTACAGTTTCGTCGCCATTCCATATCGCAAACACCAAACACGGCGCAGGCGTGCGCTTCCTGAACGATATTTACGGACTCTTCTCCAATCAGTCGTTCCATGTAGAGTACGCCTACCGGCACAAAATAGGAAACGGATATTTAAGCGCAGGTATTGACCTTGGCTTCGCAAATATCAGTTTCAAAGCGGACAAAGTAAATCTTGATTCAATTGCTAACCTCGAGCAGGACGGCTTCCACCATAAAGCCACCGACGACCCTGCTATCCCGATTGCTTCAGGCAAAGATGGCGTTACGGGTATGAGCTTCGATATGGCGGTAGGACTGTTCTACAAAGCACCACAGTGGTGGGCATCGGCAAGTTACAGCCACGTCAATCGGCCTAACGTGGAGTGGAGCGACCGCGCGTTTATGACCCTCAACGGAACAATGTACCTTGCAGGTGGTTACAATTGGAAAATGCCCGGCAAAGAATGGGTACTCAAACCAAGTGCTATGCTGATGACCGACTTCGCTTCATGGGACTTGAACCTGACGATGCTTGCGGAAGTCAAACAACGGTATCGCTTCGGAGCCGGATACAGAGTGTTAGGTAGCATCAATCTGCTCTTTAGTGCAGATATAATAAGCGGATTGCAACTGGGCTACACCTACGAACTACCCGCTAACAGACTGATAAAAGGCTCCTTCGGAGCGCACGAATTATACTTGGCTTACCAGTTGGATATACTTAAGCCAAAACGGACCAACCGCTACAAGAGCATACGCTACTTGTAAGTCGTTCGGAAGAAAATATATAAGGTGTCTTTATGACAACTTGAAATATTAATGATTAAGAAAATAGAAGTGACAAGAATTGATACAATGAAACTGACGAAAATTCTATCTGTTGTCGCAGTGGCGGCTGTATTAACTGCTTGTGCAGGTCCTGCCGGCGAATTGGTGGGAGTCAACAAAGCAGGTGACTTCAAAGAAGCTAACCCCTACGGAATGGTCTTTATCAAAAAAGGATCGTTTATGATGGGAGAAAACTCACAATCTGCTATCTTTGGTCAGCCCGACAACCCGTTTATGACAACCGTAAACGCTTTCTGGATGGACGAAACGGAGATCACTAACAACGAATACAAGCAATTCGTTAACTATGTGCGTGACTCCATCGCTTACTACCATCTTATTTTAGGTCCCGGAATGGGCGGAGGTGACGAAGAGGAAGAAGACTACGAAGAAGGCGGCAACGCGGATCTCCGCGCACGCTTCGCTATCGAAGACAAACGTTCAAGACAGGCGCAAGAAGAGGAAGAGTACGAGGAGGAAGAAGAGGAAGGCGCGGCAAAACGCGTTAATTTCCGTATCAACTGGAAAGCCAAAATACCTTGGAACAGCAAAGACCCGAACATCCGGCGTGCTTTGGCTCCGATGTACTATTCCGACGGTTCACTGCGCACTATCGACCTTCATTATCGCTATGGATGGCGTAACTATGACCAGGCACGCCTGCTCAAAAACAAATTCGATGTGGCAAAAGGACGCTACCCGGATGGGGCTTCCGCACGCGTTGATACGTTCTGGATTGACGAAAAAGGTGAGATTTGCAACAAAACGATTGTACGCCCCCTGCGTGAACCCGATGACCTGATGACCTACAAAATCATTAGCATTTATCCCGATACAATGATTTGGATTCGCGACTTCCAGTTCGCTTTCAACGACCCGATGATGAAAGGTTACTTCAATTTCATCGGCTACACCGAATACCCCGTCGTGGGTGTTACATGGGAGCAGGCACACGCTTTCTGCCACTGGCGCACCAAAATGTTCCAAGACCAATATGGCAAGCAGTCACATGACTATAGACTGCCTACAGAAGCCGAATGGGAATATGCTGCACGAGGTGGACGCAAAATGGCGATGTATCCCTGGGGCGGTAACTATGCACGCGATGCCAATGGTTGCTTCCTCGCTAACTTCAAACCCTATCGCGGTGCATATAACGACGATACGGGTACTATGACAATGCGCGTTGCCCAATTCAGACCCAATGATTTCGGACTGTTCGATATGGCAGGTAACGTCGCTGAGTGGACTTCCTCTGCATTCAATCCTTCTACCAATACTTACGTCAACGATATTAATTCCAATTTTGAATATATGGCTCGTAAGGATGACCCCGATATCTTGAAGTGCAAAGTCGTTAAGGGAGGTAGTTGGAAAGATATCTACTACTATTTGCAATGCGGTGTTCGTACCTATGAATATCAGTACGAAAGCCGTGCATATATCGGTTTCCGCTGCGTGCGCTCCTTCTTGGGAGATTAAAAAAAACTATACTTTAAAGCATATTTTAAACAACCAAAAAAAATAAACTTAAAAAAGTTTTAACATTATGTCACAAGAAAAAAGAAGTGGTTTCATGGGTTGGTATGAATCCTACTCGGGCAAAAAAATCGTAAACATGGTTTACTGTTTGGGTGCATCAGTCGTTATTATCGGTGCATTGTTTAAGATCCTTCACTGGCCCGGTGCTTCACAAGTGCTTATGGTTGGTATGTTTACTGAGGCGTTCCTTTTCGGTATTGGTTGCCTTGATAAACCCCACGTGGATTTCCACTGGGAGGAAGTCTTCCCCCAACTGCTCGGTTATGGTGCTGAACCCGCAAAACTCGATGAACTTGCCAAAAGACCTAAACCTACTCTGTTAGGTGATATGGGTGGTGGCTCTGCTGCCCCTGCCGGCAACTCGGTGGCAACAGCATTGAGCGACAAAGATATGGAAGCACTCAAAGGCGGTATCAATGACCTGGCTAAAACAGCCGTACAACTTGGTGAACTCGGTAAAGTGGCTACCGCTTCTGCCAAACTTGCAGAAAAAATGGAAGTAGCCGAACAGGCTACAGGACAATTCGCTACTTCTGCCGCTAAACTCGGTACACAAAGCGAAGCCCTCAATCAGGCATATATTAACGTCGCCAACGATATGCAAGGCGTAGTGGAAAGAACAAGAAACTATCAAAACGGAGTCGCTGAACTCGGCAACAAGATAGGTCAAATGAACTCTGTTTATGACCTTCAACTCGCTGCACTCCAACAGCAAAACGAACAAGTGAAAACGGCTACCGAACAGTTCAACCACGTGGCTGCCAACATCCAAAAAATGACTGCATCTACTGAAGAAGCCATGCGCAATCAGGCAGCTTACGAAGAAGGTGTTAAGAAACTGGCTGCACAAGTTACCGACTTGAACAAGATTTATGGCAATATGCTCACTGCTCTTGCCTAAGCGTTTTGACTAACGGAAAATGAATTCGGATACTTAAAAATGTGAAAGTAATACGAAATATCCTTCCGTAATATAACAAACTGCAAATAGATTATAAACTATGGGTGGAGCAAAAAACTGTCCGGAAACCCCGAGACAAAAAATGATAGGTATGATGTACTTGGTGCTCACCGCTATGTTGGCGTTGAACGTAAGTACGGATATTCTGAATGGTTTTGTGATGGTGGACGATAGTTTGTACTCGTCTATTACCTCTACCGAGGATCGCAACGCCAATATGTATAAGAACTTCAAGCAACAGGCGGATGACAAGCCCGAGAAATACACTGAACCCTATGCGGCTGCAATGGAGATGAAGCAGAAATCGGACTCGTTGTTCAACTATATTGCTAAGTTCAAACGCGATATGGCGGTTGAAGCCATAGGCGAAGAGAAAGTTTCCCAACACAATTACACAACAGGTTATGCTGTTCGCGGACTGGCTGGAACAAGTAATCTAGACGTAACGGGACAATACGGTATCGTGGAAGGTCACGGAGAAGAACTGCGGAAAAATATCGAAGAATATCGTGATTTCCTGCTTTCTGTTTTGGCAAAGAACACCAATCCGATGAGTCAGGCTGAAATTCACAAAATGACGGAGCAATTCAATATGCTCTTCACTTGTGACTCCCTCTATAATAACCACGAAGGTAAAATGGATACGTGGGTCAACGGTATGTTCGATGGTATGGTTCTCAATGCTACTATCACCGTATTGAGCAAGATGCAGAACGATATACGTGCTACCGAAAGTCAGATGATTCAGTACTTGATGGGTAATGCTGACGCAATGGACTTGCGCGTAAATAAATTGCAGGCGTATGTCATTCCTAAATCCGACTACGTAATGCGCGGTGCCAAGTATTCGGCACAAATCATTCTTGCCGCTATTGACTCTACACAGCGTCCCGAATTCTACATCGGCAACGAACGTATCAACGATCAAGGTCTCTACGAAGTAGTGGCTACTGGTAGTGGTGAGCGCAAGTATAGCGGTAAAATCGGCGTTCTGTCCAATACTGGCGAAATGGATTATCTCCCTTTTGAGAGTTCCTATACCGTAGGCGAACCGTCTGCCACCATCTCCAACTTGGATATGAACGTTATGTACCGTGGCTACGACAACAAGTTCAGTGTTTCTGTCCCTGGTGTTAGTAACGATAAAGTGTCTGTTAGTGCTACCGGCGCATCCGTAACACGCAGCGGCGGAAACTGGATTATCAAACCTGGTGAGTCATCCAAAGAAGTTAAAGTCACTGTTTCTGCTAATATGGACGGTAAGCAACAACCGATGGGTTCTAATACTTACCGCGTTAAAAACTTGCCTACGCCAAGTGCATTCTTTGTAGTAGGTGGTGAGGCTAAGTTGGAAGGTGCCGTTGCCAAAAAAGCCGCTTCTGCCAACGATGCTATCGTTGAAGCAAGTTATGGTCCAGATGGTATCTTGGACATCAACTTCAAGGTAGTAGGCTTTGCGATGCGAGTAGGTAGCAAAATCGAAGAATCTCATTCCGGAAGCCTCACGGCGGCACAAAGGCAACTTATCCAAGGTATGCGAAGCGGCGAGTCGTTCATCATCAATAGTGTCCGTGCTGTCGGACCCGATGGCAAAGAAAAACGCTTGAATACTATCGCAATGACCATTAAGTAAGTGCTTGAATTTTATTAATATTATAATAAGATGAATATGAAAAAGGTTGGTATATTGATTATGCTGTTGGTAGGAATATCGTCTGCCAATGCCCAATTACTTCCGCAGGAAGTTCTCAACTTCTTTGATACCAATGGTACCATTCGGTTAGAAACACAGGAACTGGACGCTTCAGCGGATACATTGGTGACAGTTTTCCACCGTAAGGACGATGTGGTTTGGGCACGTGTGACTTACCGCATCATAGACCTTCGATACAAGCAGAACTACCAACTCTACTTCCCAACTGATCCGGATGACCCTAAATATATGAGCCTCTTTCGACTAATCATTGATGCCGTATCTAAGGGTCTGCCTATCTATAACAAGAGTGACCGTACATTTGTCCCCTCCTTTACAGAGGATATGCTGCTACGTCCCGAAAGATATCGGAACAGCACTGCTTTTATGGCTCTTGACAGCGAAGGAGAATACGACATACAGGACGATGAAACATATCTTGTTAGTTATGACACCATCAACCGGCAGTTTATTACCAATTTCGACCGTTATTCTTTCTTTATCAAAAACCAAATCAAGTACTTGATTCAAGAGGTCATATTCTTTGACAAGCATACGTCACGTTTGCATCGTCAGCTTATAGCAATCGCTCCGTTGCAACCCGATTTTACACAAGAGACAGATCCTATGAAGTTCTTGCAGAGCTCTATTCGCTTTTGGATTCTTTACTCGGATTTGCGTCCTTTCTTGGCTAAGCATTATATGATACCTTTCCAGAATGAGGTAAAACGTGTCACTTTCGATGACTTCTTCCAAAAACGGTTATATACATCGTATTTGGTAGGCGAAACGAATATGTATAACCGAATGATTCTGGATTACGCCAAGGAAGAAGTTTCAGCCAAAAAGGAGCAGGAACGTATAGAAACGGAACTCCTCAACTTTGAACAAGACCTGTGGGATTATTAACAACAACTCAAAAAGAACAGGCTGAACATCAACCTGTTCTTTTTTTGCTGATAAAGAGGAATCAGGAATGAAGCAGAAAAAACGTTTTTTTAACATGTACCTTACCACTACTGTGAGCGTGGCAATGGTCTTGTTTCTTATCGGATTGGAGAGTATGGTGCTCCTCAGTGCCCACTATATGATTTCCAATCTGCGTGAGAATTTGGCTCTAACAGTTATCCTTGATAACGATGCGGACTCTACTTCTGTCAGCCGCCTGCAAAACGTCTTGGAAGCGATGTCCGGTACTTCATCCTATACGTTCATCTCCAAGCAGCAAGCTTTGGAAGAGCATGTAACCAATTTAGGGGAAGACCCTACCAAGTTCCTCGGCTATAATCCTTTGTCCGATGCTTACGAACTTCACCTTCAGCCGGCTTATACCAATCAGGATAGTATTGCCGCTGTCACAGAAAAACTAACTGCCCTGCCGTATGTGAATCAGGTTCTCTATCAGGAAGATATAGTTAAGGTACTGGATCACAATGTGAATAAGGTCTCTTTGCTTCTCGGAGCGTGTGCCTTAGTCCTGTTAGTGATAGCCTGGATTTTGATTATCAACACTATTCGTCTTCATATCTATTCCAAGCGGTTTATCATAAATACGATGCGTTTGGTTGGTGCCAAGTCGTGGGTTATACGCCGTCCGTTTGTGGCGCGCTCTATGCGTATGGGGTTTGAAGCGGCACTGCTGACGATAATAGCTTTGGTAGCGGTTTATTATTACGTTCGTCAGTCACTGCATATATCGCTCTTCCCGCTTACGGTTGAGAATATTGCCATTGTTGTTTTAGCTGTCCTTTTGAGCGGACTCCTTATTACTTATTTCGCATCCTTGGTGGCAACGGGAAGGTATGTGCGTATGAAGGTCGAAAAAATGTATGAGATATAGTATCTGCTAAAAGTATAATGTTATGAAATATAATCTCCCCAAACGGAATAGTATTTTGATAGCGGTCTCTTTTGTTGTCATTGTCATTGGTTTCGTACTGATGATTGGTGAACCGAGTGGAGCCACGCAGTATAATCCTGACATCTTTTCTTTCCAGCGTATCACGTTAGGTCCGATGATTTCGCTGGCTGGTTTTGTGCTGATGGTTGTTGCTATACTTTGGAAAACGAAAGAGTAGACGGATATATGAATTGGTTAGAAGCATTGATGTTAGGTGTCGTTCAAGGATTGACAGAGTTCCTGCCCGTGTCGTCTTCGGGGCATCTGGAAATAGGTCAGACATTATTGGGAACGACATCGGAGGAGAACTTGATGTTCACAGTCATGTTGCACGTAGCCACCGTCCTTTCTACTATCGTCGTTCTGCGTCGCGAGATCGGGCAGTTGTTCATCGGTACGTTTACCACTCCCCGATGGAATGAAGACAAACAGTATGTGGTTCTGCTTTTGTTCAGTTGCATTCCTGTCTTTATTGTGGGTGTGTTCTTTAAAGACGACGTGGAGCAGTTTTTCGGAAGCGGTTTACTGTTGGTAGGTATATGTTTGTTGGTGACTGCTTGTATGCTGTCACTCAGTGAATATCTAACCAAGCTTCGTGCGATGCAAACTAACGTAGCAGATGTGAAAGAGGGTCACGAAGTGGCATGGAAAGACGCTTTTATTATCGGTTGTGCGCAAGCGGTAGCTGTCTTGCCGGGATTAAGTCGTAGTGGAATGACTATTGCCACGGGTTTGCTGTGTGGCGTTAAGAAAGAGAGTGTGGCGCGTTTCTCGTTCCTTATGGTGCTTATCCCCGTGTTGGGCGATGCCTTGCTTGAATCGTTGGATTTGATCACAGGCAAGGCGACAGCTCCCGCTATAGGTTGGTTGCCGCTTACCGTTGGTTTTATGGCGGCATTCGTAACAGGCGGAATAGCGTGTCGTTGGATGCTGGCTATTGTACGCAGGCAAAAACTAACCTATTTTGCAGTTTACTGTCTCGCTGTGGGTATCTTTGCTATTGTCTATCATTTTGTAGCCTGATTAGTCGTCCCGTTTCAATGGATTTTATAGAAGGAGAGATTATAGCGTTTGACAAACCATACCGATGGACCAGTTTCGACGTGGTAGGCAAAGCGCGTTGGTTGTTGTGCCATCGTTTGGGTGTCAGGAAACTTAAGGTAGGGCATACAGGAACATTAGACCCATTGGCAACAGGTGTCGTTGTGGTTTGTACCGGCAAGCAGACCAAGCGGATTGACATTCTCCAACAGCATACTAAGGAGTATGTGGCGACCCTGCAATTAGGTGCCACCACGCCCAGTTTTGACCTCGAAAAGCCTATAGATGCTACATATCCTACCGAACATATATCTCGCGAACTCATTGAACAGGTTATTCCGTCCTTTCAGGGTGAGCAGTGGCAGGTGCCGCCGATGTTCTCCGCCGTCAAAGTGGATGGCAAGCGTGCCTATAAGTTAGCGCGTAAGGGTGAAGAAGTGGAACTCAAACCCAAGTTGCTCGTCATAGATGAGATTGAGATTCTTTCCTTTGACGCTGAGCGTATGCAGCTCATGCTTCGTATCGTCTGCTCCAAGGGAACCTATATTCGCGCATTAGCGCGCGACATCGGGCAACGATTGCATTCAGGAGCACACCTGGTAGCCTTGCGTAGAACGCGCGTAGGAGATATAACGGAGAAGGACTGCATCACGATGACGCAGTTTGAACAGATGCTTGACCAAGCTGCTCATCCGATTGAGTAAGTTGTTATTCAGTAATGTATATAAATTAAGATACTATGAAATTAAGTCAATTCAAGGTAAATATCCCGGAGAGTCTTTTCGCCCAATACCCTCTCCCTTATCGTGACGATTCGCGTATGCTTGTCCTGCATCGCAAAACGGGGGATATAGAGCATAAAAGCATCAAAGACATCGTGTCTTTCTTCGATGATGGCGATGTGTTTGTGTTCAACGATGCCAAAGTGTTTCCGGCTCGTCTCTATGCCCAGAAAGAAAAGACGATGGCCAACATTGAGATTTTCCTGTTGCGCGAGTTGAACCACGATTTGCGTTATTGGGACGTGTTGGTGGATCCGGCGCGTAAGATACGTATCGGCAATAAACTGTTCTTGGATGAAGACCTAACCATTGTGGCGGAAGTGATTGACAATACAACCTCTCGTGGACGTACCGTACGTTTCCTGACCGATTACGACAATTCAGAGTTCTTGGACCGCTTGTACGAATTGGGGCATACCCCGTTGCCCAAGTATATCCATCGTCCCTTGGACGAAGAGCGTATGAAAGACTATGAAGCACTTTTCCCTGACTATCCTATTGACGAAATGGATATGGAGCGTTACCAGACTATCTTTGCCGACAAGATAGGTGCCGTAGCCGTACCTGCATCGGGTTTGCATTTCTCCAAGCAGTTGCTCAAGCGGATGGAAATAGCGGGTATTGATAGTCAGTTCCTCACGTCGTATGTCTCGTTAGGTAATTTCAAGACCATAGAGGTGGACGACCTGCCCAAGCATAAGATGGACTCCGAGGAGATGGTGATTGAACAGCCGTTGGTGGATGCTGTTGATCGTGCCCACGCACAGGAGAAACATATCTGTGCCGTGGGAACGGAAGTGATTCGTGCGCTTGAACAAGTGGCAGGAACGGTAGGACAGATCAAACCGTATAACGGCTGGACGAGCAAGTTTATTTATCCGCCGTACGATTTTGCAGTAGCCGATTCTTGTCTGGTTAATCTTTATGCCAGTCAGTCTATTCAGTTGCTCTGTGTGGCTGCTTTTGGCGGTTATGAAGCAGTGATGGATGCCTACGAAGTGGCGGTTAGCGAGGGTTATCGCTTTGGCGATTACGGCGATGCGATGCTTATTATCGACTAATCATTGTTCCCTCCTTTCTATATAGTTTCGTCGCAATGGAAGTACGTATTCACGAAAGTTGGAAAGAGGTACTGCAACCGGAGTTTGATAAACCATACTTTGAGTTGCTCGCTTCTTTTGTCCGCCACGAATATACCACCCGCCATTGTTTTCCGCCTGCCAAGTATATTTTCCGTGCCTTTGACGTTTGTCCTTTCGATAAGGTCAAGGTCGTTATTTTAGGTCAGGATCCGTACCACGATGAGGGACAGGCGCACGGTTTGTGCTTTTCGGTTAATGACAATGTGCGTATTCCTCCTTCGTTGGAGAATATCTACAAGGAATTGCAACGCGATTTGGGAATCCCCATACCTTCTTCCGGCAACCTGATGCGTTGGGCGGAGCAGGGGGTGTTGCTCCTTAATGCCACCTTGACGGTAGAGGCTCATCGTCCCGGAAGTCATCAGAACAAGGGTTGGGAAGAATTGACCGATGCCGCCATTAAGGCTCTTAACGACCGGCGTGAAAATATCGTCTATATGCTTTGGGGCAGTTATGCGCAGCGTAAAGGACAGTTTGTCAATCGCCGCAAGAACCTTGTCCTGACAGCCCCCCACCCCAGCCCATTGTCTGCTTATCGCGGTTTTATCGGTTGCGGACATTTCTCGCAGGCTAATAAGTACCTTATTGCTCATCAACAAACGCCCATACAATGGTAATTAGCGTATGAAACGTCTTTTGTTAGTGGATGCTTATGCGATGATTTATCGCGCTTACTATGCGTTCATCAAAACGCCCCGTATCAATTCCAAGGGGGAGAACGTGAGTGCCGTGTTTGGTTTTGTGGTCACTTTGGACGATTTGCTCAAGCGCCTCAAACCGACTCATCTCGCGGTGGCTTTTGACCCGCACGGCAAGACGTTCCGCCACGAGGCGTATGAGCAGTACAAGGCACAGCGCCCCGAAACGCCCGAAGATATAAGGCGTGCCGTCCCTATTATTCACGATATACTGGACGCGATGCAGGTTCGGCAACTGGAGGTCTCTGGTTTTGAAGCCGATGACGTGATTGGTACAGTGTCTCGTCAGGCAGCAGAGGCGGGAATGGAGGTCTTTATGGCAACACCCGATAAGGACTATGGTCAATTGGTTACGGATAGTGTGTTCCAGTATCGTCCACGCCATACGGGAGGATATGAGCAGATGGGACCGCAAGAGGTGTGCGAAAAGTATGGATTGCAGAACCCGCAACAAATCATCGACCTGTTGAGTTTGATGGGCGACAAGGCGGATAATATCCCCGGATGTGCTGGCGTAGGCGAAAAAACGGCGGTTACACTCTTGCAAACCTACGGCTCCGTGGACAACCTGTTAGACCATATCAACCAGCTGAAAGGTGCTCTTCGTGATAAAATCAGCAGTCAGGCGGAACAGATACGCTTTTCGCGTTTTTTGGCAACTATCCGCACGGATGTACCGGTTGCCTTTAACGAGAATGAGTTGTTGCGGCAGGATCCCGATTGGAATAGGTTAGTTCCGCTTTACGAGCAGTTGGAGTTCCGCTCGCTGCTTCGTAATGCACCCGCTGCTGTTGTTACATCTGCCGCTCCTGTCAAAAAAGCGAAACAGGAGGCGACACTCGACCTCTTCGCCTCTGTGGATAATGACCAACAGCCCATCGCGGCAACCGATACGCCTTCTTACGATACGGTCGAAAACCGGCTTTGCGCTTATCTGCTTCATTCGGAATTGCCTTTCAATCCATTCTCACCGCCCGATTGGGACGCTCTGAAGAAAGACCCTGCATTATGGAATCTCTATCAGGAAGTGGAGTTGCCGCTCGTGCAGGTGTTGCGGGATATGGAGCGGGCGGGAGTGCGCTTTGATACTGACTTGCTTAAGCAAGCTGAAAAACAACTCACTGATGAATTGGCGCGGCTGGAGCAGGCTATATATGAGTTGGCAGGCATTTCCTTTAATGTCAATTCACCCGCACAAGTGGGTGATGTCTTGTTTGACAAACTGCGGCTTGATCCGAAAGCCAAACGGCAGAAATTGGGCAAGTATTCCACCTCCGAGGATGTACTCTTGCCCTTACGCGAACGCCATCCTATTGTTCCGCTTGTCTTGGAGCAGCGAGAGTTGAAGAAACTTATTTCTACGTACATAACGGCTCTTCCTACGTTTATCAATCCGCAAACAGGCAAGATTCATACTACCTACCACCAGACCGTAACAGCCACAGGACGTTTAAGCAGCAGTCATCCGAATCTTCAGAACCTGCCTATCCGCACCGACCGGGGACAGTTAATCCGGCAGGCGGTCATACCCGATCCTGGATGCCTGTTCCTGAGTGCCGACTATTCGCAGATTGAGTTGCGTTTGATGGCACATTGCTCGCAGGATACCCACATGATTCAAGCGTTCTTGGACGGACAGGATATTCATGCGGCAACGGCGGCTAAAATCTTTGGATTGCCCATTGACGAGGTCAGCAAAGAGCAGCGGCGGCGTGCCAAAACAGCCAATTTCGGTATTATCTACGGTATTTCGGCTTTCGGTCTTTCGCAGCAGTTAGGCTGCCCGCGCCAAGAAGCACAGCAGTTGATAAACGACTATTTTGCCGCTTTTCCGCAAGTGGCGGAATACATAGAAAAACAGAAACAGTTTGCGCGTGACCATGGATATGTAGAGACACTGTTCGGAAGGCGGCGTTATTTGCCTGATATCTTGAGTCGCAACGCCACGGTACGCAGTTTTGCGGAACGCAATGCCGTCAACGCACCCATTCAAGGAACCGCTGCCGATATTATTAAAATGGCTATGGTCAGCATTCATCGTCGGTTGGCTCGCGAGATATTGCCCCTTCGCCCGCAGCCGGCTAAGAACGATCTGATGATTATGCAGGTGCACGACGAACTTAATTTCAATGTACCCGAATCTGAGATTGAACCCGTCCGCAAGATTGTGGTGGAAGAGATGCAGAACGCCATCCATCTGTCTGTACCACTCATTGCTTCGTGCGGAGTAGGTAAAAATTGGTTGGAGGCGCATTAGAAACTTTTATACACTAAACTCTGATGGAGAAAGCGATACTGATAGGTTTGATAACGCCTGCCCAAAGCGAGGAGCGGACGCAGGAGTATCTGGACGAACTGGCATTTTTGGCTGATACGCGGGACATACAGCCCGTGCGTCGGTTTGTGCAGCGCACAGAACATGCTGATACCAATACGTATATCGGGAGCGGAAAGATTCAGGAGATTAACCGTTGGATAGAAGATTACCAAAAGACAGCCGATTCGCCGGTGGAGATTGTAATCTTTGATGACGAACTGTCTCCACGTCAAATACGTAACATAGAGAATGTGTTTAATCCCAAGGGGGCGGGCAAAGACCATCATCCTGTCCGGGTGATGGACCGCACTTTGCTTATCTTGGAGATTTTCCTGCAGCGTGCGCAAACCAGTTATGCCAAAACGCAGGTTGAGTTGGCACATTTGCAATATATGTTGCCCCGCTTGACACGAATGTGGAGTCACTTGGATCGTCAGCGTGGAGGTGGCGGAACGAATCGCGGTACGGGTGAGACACAAATAGAGGCGGACCGTCGTATTATAGGGCAGCGTATAGCCTTGCTCAAAGACGAACTCAAACGCATTGACCGTCAGATGGCTACCCAGCGGCAGAATAGAGGTAAGATGGTGCGGGTGGCATTGGTGGGTTATACCAACGTAGGCAAATCAACCTTGATGAACCTGCTTAGCAAGAGTGAAGTGTTTGCCGAAAACAGGCTGTTTGCTACGTTGGATACTACGGTCAGAAAAATGACTATCAACAACCTGCCTTTCCTCCTTAGTGATACGGTAGGGTTCATTCGCAAACTGCCTCATCATCTGATTGAGTCATTCAAGTCCACTTTGGACGAAGTGCGCGAGGCAGATTTGCTCATCCACGTGGTGGACATCTCGCACCCTAATTTTGAAGACCAGTACCAAGTTGTTGAGCAGACCATCGCCGATTTGTTGGGAGAGGATGAGATACCACAGAAAGACAGTGCTGTAGCCCAATTGCGCCGCCCAAAACAAGTGGTCAAGAAGACCATTCCTACTATAGTTGTATTCAATAAGATAGATGCCTTCCGCTATGAGCCGAAAGAGGAAGATGACCTGACACCCATTCGGCGTGAGAACATCTCTTTGGAGGAGTTGGAGAGGACGTGGATGGCTAAATTGTCAGACGACTGTATTTTCATTTCGGCTGCCAAGAAACAGAATGTGGATGCCTTGCGTGAGTTACTCTACAATCGTGTCAAGGCTATTCATGTGCAGCGTTATCCCTACAATGATTTCCTTTTCCCGGACATAGACACGTCTATGCAGGCGGAATAGCGGGCTATAAGCCGGTATAGACCAGCGTAGTATCATGGTCGGGGACAAGCAGTTGTTTCTCGTCGCTCCCGTAGCCGCACCAGTAACCCAATCCGCCGTTGATATTCGTGCTAATCTGTGCCTTTGGCATAAAAATCCATGTATTGGCAACGGACGTAGAGGCAAACGATGACCAAAACACATACGAATCAGCGTCTATATGGGAGAGTTTGACTCGTAGCGTGTCTCCGCATAAGAAGTTGAAATCTCTGCTTCCATCTAACAGCGTGTTGGAGCGGTTGAGCCGCCAAGCGATGTGTTGTCCCTGTTGCGAGAGGTCGTCCCGAATACCTAATGAAGCGAGGACATATTGCGTCTGTTTCCCTTTGCAGTAGAAAAGAGCATAGTAGTCCGTCGTGGCGGCGTTGTCTGTGAAATGAACGATTACTTCTCTGCTTTCTGGGTGTCCGTTCACTTTGCCCACCTTAATTGAGTCTATAGGCACAATAGACGGTATAGTTGTAGTGGCTGTCAGCTGTTGCCCGTGATAATTCACCGTGAGCGTATATGTATTGCCTGCTTGTCCCATAATACGCGCATTGTAATAATAGTAAGGCGGCAGCATTGTGGTGTCTATTTTACCGATAAGTTGCACGGAGTCTGTACCGTCGCTTACGAACACTTGTGCGGTTAGAATCATACTTTGCCGCAGCATTTCTTCTGTTCCGATTTCCGCCTCGCTCAGTTGGACGGCTTTGTGCAGGTGTACCACAGGGTGTTTGCCTGCTTCAATCCTGCCTTCTACTACAATTGTGTCGGGTTGTGTAGTGGGCTTTTCGCAGCTGACCAATAGCAGAATAGCAAATATTATGAGCGCAATCTGTTTCATTGTTTAATGCCTTACATTGAGTATCTTACGGAGACGGATGGTATAATCATAGACAGCAGTCCTGTCTGCCTGATACGGAAGTGAGCAGGTGAGTAGGTAATGAATTGTACGTTCTTGTGGCAATAGACATTGTATAGCGAGACGTTGAAATCAAGCGATTGGTTGTTTTTGAGCCGAAGCGTATAGTTGGCAGAGAGGTCCAGCCGATGGGTGAGAGGTAGGTGTTCCCCGTTGTATGGTCCCATCCGTGCCACAACACAGCCATTGAGTATATAAGCCGATTCGGGTTTGGTATAGGGTGTGCCGGTTGCCAATGTAAAGACTCCTCCCACCGACCAAGACGTATTGAAGTGATACGTAGCGGTGGCTACAAGTTGGTGGCGGCGTGAGTGGGAACTGTCGAACGGACGGTCGCTTATTTCCGGAATGAAGCGTTTAGCCCAACCCAATGAATAGGTCAAGTAGCCTGAGAACTTGCCTTTCGCTTTCTGGAAGGTGATGTCCAATCCGTAGTTCTGTCCTGTTCCTGCGTAGATAAAGTCGGTATAGACTGCGTTATTGTAAAGCAGGTCCAATACGTTGATGCTGCATTCTAATGAGTTGTACAGTTGCTTGAAATATATCTCGGCAGAAAGAATATATTTCTGTTTCAGGAACGAACCTTTATAGCCTATGGAAGAAGACAATGCGTATTCGGGTTTGAAGCGGCCATGGGCGGGGATATAGAAGTCGGTAGGCAAGCCGGTACTGATAAGGTTGATAGTATGGTTGTTCTGGCTGTACGAGCCGATGTGCAGATATAGGAAATGGTCGGGTGTAACACGCAACGAGAAGTTGGCGCGCGGGTCTATTTGGAAGAATGGTCGTTCCGTGCAGTAGTAGGCGGTTGCACGTGCACCGAGCGAATAGTGGAACAGCGGACTGACCTGGTGGGAGATGTCTGCGTAAACGGATGCCTCGTGAGCGTATAGAAGAGTCTTCGGCATACCGTTCACTCCAAGTGCAAAATCGCCCTGCACAGCGAATGCGAGCGGAGCGTATCGGGTAGCGGAATACTCTCCGCCTGCCTTGAGACTCATCATCGAGGACAGCCGCAGACAGGTATGGTGTTTGACCCCGACCGCACCCACTGATGACCTGCCGGAAAAGAACAGTTCCTTTTGGAGGTCAAACTGAAAACGGTTGTGGTAGCCGGATAGGAACAGGGATGTGTGGTATTGTTCTTTTTCCTCCGTCCTGTCCCATGTGACAGACGAAGCGAGGTTCTGCCACGAGACATCGAAGAGCCGCAGGTCGGATGTCGTATTGTCGGCTGTCAGGCGGTCATTCCCGGCAAAGGCGGTAAAGACAATATCGTCTTTCGGGGTGGGGTGATAGGCGTAGGTAAGGTTGAAGTCCTGAAAGTTATAGTCAGGCTGTATGTTATCGGTTTTGAGCAGTCCTTTGTACATCGAGAAGTAGGATGCCCTGCCCGAGAAGAACAGGTCGCTTTTCTCGGAGCAATGCGATTGGAGGTGAATGTCAGAGCATAGTAGTCCGACGTTGGCAGAGAAGTTAAGCGGAGCGGGTGCATTGCGGTATGTCTGCATCGTAACGGCTCCTCCAAGCCGGTTGGCGTCGGCAGCACCGTGGGCGGACATCACCACTCCTATTCGCTCGAAGTGAGAAGCATTGAGTGCCGAAAAGAGGTTGAGTACGTGGCTCGGATAGAAAACGGGCGCATCGTTGATAGTGAGGAGGGTATGGGCATTGTCGCAGCCTTGTACGAAGATACCGCCTTGCGCTTCATTATTCACTTGTATGCCCGCAAGCGTTTGAAGGAAATACAGCGGGTCGGTCTGTCCCATCAGTTTCGGAAGTGCCTGTAGTTCTTTGATATTGAGAGTGAAAGAAGAACTACTGACCTGGTTCATTGCCGGGGTCAGTAGTTTTCCTTTTACTTGCACTTCTTCCACGTCGCGATAAGCCTCTATTGTCGTATCGGTCTGCAAGCCCACTTGCGAAAAGCAGGCTATAGACACTGCTATACAGAACGATAAGAGACCACCGCGCAACATGTTTTAGAGATCAATCGGCTCTACTTTATGCTCTTTGAACAAGTCGATATAGGAATTGATTAACGCTTCTGTAGCGTCAATGAGCGAACCGTATGAGCGGCGGGTAAAGTATTGGTCGAACTGCATTTTCACCTTGTCTTCGATGAAGTAGATGGCGGGTGCTACGTTATACTCCAGATCGTCCACTACCATAATGATTTCTGCCTGCTTGATATTGCTGCCGTAATAGACGGAGAGCAGGATGTTGGTGTTCCAGATATCTACTATTGCTTCTGCGCGTTTCTTGCCTCCGTCATAGTTCATTTCGGTCTCGTTCACTTTCTTCATACCGGTGTAGTATGCATCGCCGTTCATTTCTCCCTGAATGCTCATTTCGCCGCCGAGGATAGTAAGCAGCATATTGGTCTTACCGGGTTTGAGTTCGTCTTCTGCTTTCTTCTCGTATTTGTTGAAGTCGCTTTCGGTACGCAGGTTGTTGTTGGGGTCGATGGCGAGTCCGTTAAAGCCGTCGTTGTCAATTGCGAGGCGGCAGATGGAGTTGCCGTTGACTTTCATCTCGTAGTTGCCTCTTACGGCGGAGCGGGTTACGTTCAGGTCGTATGTCTGGGCTATATTGGCAAGACGCACGTTGCCGGCGAGTTTGATATGGTCTTTGCGGTCGATGTCGAAGGTGAGAGCCACGTTAATCATTTCTTTGCCGTCGTCCGTGAGGGTTACTGTCAGGTTGGAAGGCAGGTGAGCGGCTACGGGTTGCATCTTGTACGGATAGGACACGTGTACATAGTAGCGGACGCCTTCGTACAGGGACGTGAACTCGTTCTCGTCCTCGTGGTCGTCATCGCGGTGAGCGAGAAGCGTTTCAAAGTATGCTTTCTTTATCTCGCGACCCTCAATGAACTTGCCCTGTTGTTCGTCCCAGTAGTCAATCGTATAGATGCGGTTAGATGAGTTGTAGTCATATACTTTGACCGTGTCTATCACTTGGTAGGTGTCGCCGGTGGCTTTGATGGTCACTACTACTTCTTTGCCGTTTTGGTCGGCGCAGCGGAAGATGGCGGCGTTATCGTTCGGACCTGTGAAACGCCATTTGTTCTGGCTTTCATAGAACTCAAATTCTCCGAAGAAGTCGGACACGGACCAGTTGTCGAGCGTTACGATGTCCATAAAGTTCATCGGCGAATAGTAGGCGTACGCGCTGATGCGGCGCATGGTGGCCATCATCGGGGTCATACCTTGGTAGGATACGTGACCGGCTCCCGCGCTGTCCATAACAGCTGACCAGTCGGTGTTCTCAAAGCGGGCGGTAAGATAGTCGGTCAGGCGAACGAGGTCGGCCTGTTCTTGAGTCTTGAACTGGCTCAATACTTGTTCTCCTAAAGCATTGAGTTTCTCAATCTGTTCATCGCCTGTCAGACGTTTCTGGGCACCTTGCGAAGTGGTGGGAACGCTGGTGCTGGGGGTTTCGGCTTTCTTTTCGCAGGAAGCCATACCGAGCATTGTTATGACAGCCATAATCAATGCAAAAGATACATGTTTACGCATAATAGTTTGTTTGAATTAGTGATAATAATAATTCGGCGGCAAAGATAGTGGTATTGGATAAATTTACCAAATAATTTTGCACATTTCGCCATAATAGCTTCCAATCCTCCTGTATATTCCCGTGCAAAATCTCCCTGCCATCTCCCCGTCTATCCCATAGGTCGCCCATAGGTCGCCCATAGGTCACCCATAGGTCGCCCATAGGTCACCCATAAGTCACCCATAGGTCGCCCATAGAAACAACACTGCTTTTGACTGATTAGTAGTGTGTTATGCGGCACTAATCGTAATCCCCGTCGTATTTTTGTGTAAGTGGATTTGTATATTTCAATTAAAAGTTGTATTTTTGCCGCCTAAAATATGCTAAAAACTATCCAAAATGATTGAACAACGCTGCCGGAGAGTACAATTTGTCATTCTTTGGGCTTTGTCTGTGTGCATACCGATGATGGCGGACGGCCCGACTACTTTTGCGACCTACAAACCTATCCCCATGCGCTCCACTTCTGCTATGCCTTTGGCTACGAACGGTATGGAAGTTGGATGGGATAAGCCAGGAGACTGGGCGGATCCCATTGACGATGGAGACGATGGAGGTGGCTCCGGTGGCTACGATAAACCCGGCAACTGGGATGACCCCTATGAGGGAGAGAATCCCGATTTGCCGATAGGAGATGGTCTGCTTCCGCTTTCTCTCTTCCTTGGCGCTTATGCAGTCATCCTTTCGAGAAAGCGCAAAAACATCTTCCCGCAAACGGAAGAAAAATAACAAGAATAACCCCTTTGTAAACAATATAATAGAAACTTAATACCTATCAATACTATGAAACAACATCTTACTTTTTTCTTGGTGTTAATCTCAACACTTTTTGTAACTTCCCCTGCATGGGCGGATGACGTTTATCTCTCGCAGGAACTCACCTTCCGCGCCAATGAGACTACTACGGTTTATCTGACAAAGACTTCCAGTTCTCCTACTGTCTCATTTGCTAACCTTTTCTTGCAGTACAGTACCGACGAAGGAGAAACATGGGAAACTTTTACTTCTTCTGCTGCAGGCTCAAAAATAACTATTGAAACAGGCGGCACATTACGCCTGCGCCGCAACCCTGAAAATGGTATTAATGCCAACGGATTCGGTTACAATGGTAAGGATGTATATGATCGCCGCTGGTATTTTGTTACATCAGGTGATTACTCTTTGGAAGGCAATATTATGTCGTTGGTGGACGGAAATGATTTTGCCACCAATACAACTATTCCGGCTACATATTGTTGTTTCAACAGCCTGTTTATTAACAATACAGCCCTTAAAAACATTGACAAACTCCGTCTGCCTGCCACTACTCTGAAAAACCGCTGCTATCGTTCAATGTTTGAGGGATGTACAGGGTTAACCAATATCAGCAATTTCACATTGCCTGATCCAACAACAGCAGACCCATATAGTTACCTGCGCATGTTTTATAACTGTTCAGGACTGACAACTCTGAACGGATTCCGTGTCCCTGACGCTTTGGGAACCTACGCATGCGAAAGCATGTTCTATGGTTGCACGGGACTGACCAATATCAATGGCATCAATTTCGCTGCAGATACACTTAATAATTATTGCTACAGATATATGTTCCAGGCTTGCACGGGACTGACTTCGGTAATGGATACTTTCCGTGTTTCTGTGATTGCGACAAACAGTTGTGACCAGATGTTTTTAGGTTGTACGAACTTGCGCCAAACACCGGCTATCAAAGCGGATTCGATTGGTACAACAGGTTGTATCAATATGTTCAAAACCTGCGGTACGACAACAGGAACCGACTCAATGACAGCGGGAGACATCATTGTCAGCAAAGCCATCTACTACCAGGGCTGCCAAACTATGTATGCAGGTAGTACGCGGCTGAAAAACGCTCCCGCCATTAAAGCAGGCAGAATCTTCGGCACAACGGATAAAAACGGTGGATGCCGGTACATGTTTCAAGATTTGACGGGTATTACTTCCGCAGGTGCAATTAACGTTGGCAGATTGGATGCATACGGCTGTAGTTATATGTACACGGGATGCACCAAACTGAAAAGCATACCAAAGATAATAATTGGCGAGTATGGTGGGAGTTTCCCGATGCAGTATATGTTCAATGCCTGCAGCTCTCTCACTTTCGACAGAGATACGCTCTTCTCCAAAGAACTGGCAAGTTACAACTATTACTACATGTTCAGCGGCTGCACGGGCATTACCGATGTATCGGAACTGCATTTGGCTGCCGACACGGTTGCACCATACGCCTATAATGGTATGTTCAACGGCTGTTCGGGCATTACCGATATGTGGGACACACTCAGAATATCGGTTATCGGAGACCGCGCGTGCCAGAATATGTTTCTCGGCTGTACGCATATTAAGCACACTCCGACTTTAGTTGTGGACTCTATCGGATTGTTAGGCTGTAATGTTATGTTTAAAAACTGCGGTACTGCTACTGCTGCTGCAGACTCTATGACGGCTGGCGACATCATCGTTAGCAAAGCCATCTACAATCAGGGCTGTCAGGATATGTTCAACGGAAGCACCAAACTGAAAAAGACACCCAATGTGTATGCCGAGCGTGTTATGAGTAACAACGCAACGAAGACAGGCGGATGCTATTATATGTTCAACGGATTGGGCAATGTGCCGCGTATGGGTAAGGTGGATATTAACGAGGTTGGTAATTTCGGCTGCGAATATATGTTCAATGCTTGTTCAAAGTTGAAATCCTCGGATACAATCAGTATCGGTACGCTGGGCTCGAATGGATTGAGTTATGCGTTTACGAGTTGTTCGGCATTGCCTAAGATGCCGACAATTAAGGTCGATGAGTTGGTGGGTAACCGTAACATGCAGTATATGTTCAATGCTTGCACCTCTCTCACTTTCGACAACGACACACTGTTCAACAAAGACCTGACAAACTATTGCTACCTCAGTATGTTCACGGGTTGCAACGGACTGACAGATATAGAAGGCTTGCACATTGCGGCTGATACGCTTGCCCCGTATGCTTGTAACACGATGTTCAGCAGTTGTGCTAACCTGACTTCGGTAAAAGACACACTGCGGTTCAAGGTAATAGGCGACCACAGCTGCTTCCAGATGTTCAGTACGTGCAAGAAACTTAACGAAGCACCTGTTATTGTGGCAGATTCAATAGGCGTGGCAGGATGCCAGCAGATGTTTACAACCTGCTACACGGATGCGTCCGTTGGTTTGGAATCGGCAGGCAATATCATAGTAAACGGAGAGATTTCCTCTTTGGGCCTGAATGATATATACGTGGGTTGTAACCGTCTGACCACTGCTCCGAGCGTGTTTGCTAAAAGAGTGGGAAGTAACGGGGCTAAGACAACAGGAGGCTGTTACAATATGTTCAACAGCTTGAAGATTACCAATGCCAACTATATTAAAGTTGATACCATCGATGCCTTCGGCTGCGAACTGATGTATAATAAGTGTGCGTCGCTGGCAACTATGGACACCATCATCACCGACTCTGTAGGCACGCAGGGATGCTGGAAGATGTTTGATGGTTGCACTTTGCTCACTCGCGCACCGAAAATAAAAGCCAATATTATTGGTCCGCAGGGCTTATACCAGATGTACACAGGGCGCACACCGTTTACTTCGTCCGACACAATCTTTGTCCGCCTCATAGGTGAAAATGGCTGCGAACAGATGTTCAACAGCTGCTCAGGACTGACCAAATTACCTTACATAGCAGCCGACTCCATAGGATTGGCAGGATGCCAGAATATGTTCAAAAGTTGCACCGCATTGGATTTCGATAACGACATACTGCCTTGTAGCAAACTTGGTCCGCAGGCATATAGTTACATCTTCAACGGCTGTAACGGCATCACCGACTTGAGCCAGCTCAATCTGCCTGTTACACGCTTGGAGGAAGACTGCTACCAGTTTATGTTCAATAGTTGCTTGGGATTGGTGGATATAAGCACTTTCGTACTGCCCGCAACGGAAATAGCACCGGGTGCATACAACAATATGTTCAATGCCTGCACCAATCTGACAACGGCATGGCCGGTATTCAGTACTTCCATTATTGGTGACTACGGCTGCTACCGTATGTTCAACGGCTGTATCCGGCTTGACCCGGCACCTGCTATCACCGTCGATTCCATCGGTCCCAACGGCTGTCAGCAGATGTTCATCAATTGCTATAACGCCACAACGAAGACCGGTATTCATACCGCAGGCGACATCACTGTAAGCGGCACGGTTGGTGCGCACGGCCTGAACGACATCTATAGCGGCTGCAACTACCTGACCACTACTCCGATTCTCACTACAGGCAGCATTATGAGTAATGACGCTGTCAATACAGGCGGTTGCTACCGTATGTTCAACGCACTTACAGGACTGACATCCGCAGGATATATGCGCGTAGGGACTATCGGCAGTTTCGGCTGCCAGGAGATGTTCCAGGGCTGCACCAATCTTTTGAGCATGGACTCCATAAGAGTCGATTCGGTTGGAACAAAAGGTTGTTACCAGATGTTCAAAACCAATGCCAAGTTCGCTAATTCACCAAAGATTACAGCGGATGTGATAGGTGAGCAGGGGTGCTTACAGTTTTGTAACTGCACCACACTGGTCTCCTCTGACACCATACGCGCACGCAAAGTATATCAGGAAGGCTTCCGCGAGATGTTCAATGGTTGCACCAAACTGGCGGCAAGTCCGTATATTGCTATTGACACCGTAGGAGAAAGCGGTTGCTACCGTATGTTCGGCGGCTGTTGGAAAGATGCCAGCAACGGCATACTGACTGCTGACAGCCTTGTCATTGACAAAATAGGTTACGCGGCTTGCGAGAGTATGTTTGAGGGCTGCAAACGCCTCGCAACTATCAACGGTATAAAGAACACCAAGATGTACGACTACGGTTGCTACAATATGTTCAAGACCTGCACCGCTCTTGTTGACATAAGCGATTTGGCACTCTCCGCACCGATTATGGGGGCGCACTGCTACGACAATATGTTCAACGGCTGTGCAGCACTGACAACTATTATGCCGCGTATCGAAGTCTCCTACATCGGTGAGCAGAGTTGCTACCAGATGTTCAATACTTGTAAGAAACTTGAAGCGGCTCCTGAGATTATAGTGGACTCCATTGGTCGTAGAGGTTGCCAGCAGATGTTCGTCAACTGCTCCACTTCTGCCACTGTAGGCTTGAATTCGGCTGGTAACATCGTGGTCAATGGCAAGATTGCTCCGCTCGGTCTGAACGATATGTATCTGGGTTGCCAGCGCCTGACTACGGCACCGAGTGTCACGGCAGGCAGTATCGAGAGTGACGGTACGGTCAATACCGGCGGCTGCTACCGTATGTTCAACGGTCTTCCCAATCTGACATCCGCAGGCGACTTGAACGTCGGCACTATTGGCACCCTTGCCTGCCAGCAGATGTTCTACAACTGCGCCAAGTTTGCCCATGCACCGAAGATTACTGCTGACATCATTGGCGAATCGGGCTGCTGGCAGATGCTTAACTGCACCACAGCTATTGAGACTGCTGACACCATCCGCGCACGCGAGATACATCAGGAAGGTCTTTGTGAAATGTTCAGCGGCAGCAAGAAACTAAGCGTCAGTCCGTATATTATTACCGACACCATCGGCTACTTGGGCTGCTACCGTATGTTCAACGGCTGCTATACAGATGCAACGGTAGGCCTCCATAAAGCAGACTCCATCATCGTCAATAACGCTATCGGACGTGAGGGATGTGAAGAGATGTTCCTCGGCTGCCAGCGCATGGATACAGCCCGCGCTATCATCACCCCGAGAATACACGAAGCAGGATGTAAGAATATGTTCCAGAACTGCTTCAAGGTAGCCACTACAGCAACCAAACGCTATTCCGAGGGCTTCGGCAACAGCGGCACGGTGCTGCTTGGCGACTCCGCCTGCCATCAGATGTTTAACACCTGCACTTACCTCGATTCGTGTCCCGACCTCCGCTTCTCAACGGTAGGCGCACACGCTTGCAACAAGATGTTCTACCTCTGCAACGGTTTGGATGTCAGTCCCGCTGTCACAGCCGCAAAAGTAAACGACTACGGCTTCTACCAGATGTTCAACTTCGCCAATACTGCCAACAATGCTGTTCCTGTCGGCTTCGACCATGCCCGCGACATCAACATAGGCGAAGTGGGCAACCGTGGATGCTACCAGATGTTCTTCCAATGCCGCAATCTATCGGCTGCTCCTAACCTCACTATCAACAAAGTGGGCGACCACGGCTGCTACCAGATGTTCCTGAACTCCTATTCGTTCAAGAGTCCCACCTATTACGGTATTGCCTCCATAGGCACCTTCAATATTAACGAAATAGGCTCTTACGGCTGTCAGGAGATGTTCAGCGGTTGCCAACGCTTGGAAGCTGCACCTGCCATCACAGCGGTCAGCGTCGGCGCTCACGGTTGCGAGAAGATGTTCTACAACTGTTGGGTCAATGCTTCTGTCGGTCTGCAGACTGCCGGAGCTATCACCGCCAACTCGGTTGCCAACTACGGCTACGCAAGCATGTTTGAGGGCTGCAAGCGTCTGACAGGTGTTCAGAACAATGAAATCAGGTCCGGCTTTGCAAGCGACTATGCTTTCACCAAGATGTTCAACGGTTGTACGTCATTGGAAACGGCTCCTGCACTGCAAGTGCCCGAACTCGGCAAATACGCCTGCCAGTATATGTTCCTCGGCTGTACGTCTGTAGCTGCTATGCCTGTGCTGCCCGCTATGAAGATTGACGACTACTGCTATTCGCACATGTTCGAGGGCTGCACGGCTCTTGCCACTGTCAATCCCTTGGCTGTAACTACGCTCCCCGAAGGCGCATACGAGTATATGTTCAAAGGCTGTACCTCCATCACGTCAGCGCCTGCTATGGCAGCTACGACCGTCAAACCGAATTGTTACCAGTTTATGTTCAACGGCTGTACACACCTTACTGCTGCGCCGACTCTGCCTGCCACCAAACTGGCTGTCAACTGCTACAACTCGATGTTTATGGGCTGCTCCGCTCTTCAGACTGCCCCCGTCCTGCCTGCCACCGAACTGGAGACAGGCTGCTACACGCAGATGTTCAACGGCTGTTCGTCCCTCAACTATATGAAGGTCAACTTCACCGACTGGCGCTACTATGGTGCCACTACCGACCCGACCTACAACTGGGTTGCTAGTGTCAGTGGTGTCGGTGATTTCTATTGCCCCGAAGGACTGGATATTATTAAAGACGCACACCATGTGCCCACCAAGTTTGTCAACCAATCTACTGTTGGCAGCAAACTGATCTTCGATGCCAATACAGGTCAATGGCCAGACGGAACAGATGAACAGGTCACCATCAACCAGTCCGCCATTGAGGACATACCTCACGCTACTAAGTTGAACTGCGTATTCACCCGTTGGAACACAGAGGCGGATGGCTCCGGCGACGACCTCAACCTCGGTAATCTCGCGGACGAGGACATCACCTATTACGCGCAGTATCAGGAGATAGGCGTTACTCTCCAGAAGTGGCTTTCCAATGCCATCTTCCTCTCCATCACCGACCTGCCCGCCACAGTGGTTGCTGCCAGCGTACAGGTTGTTGGAGGCGGTTCGCCCAAGAGTTGCTGGCTGGAGTCCTCCACGGCGGACGAAGGCGTTTACAAGCTCGTCTTCAACAAGAACGATGTCCGCCTCCATGCAGGTGGTGTGCTTGATGTCACGCTTACGGACGAGGACGAAGTGCCACTTGGTGTGTTCAGCGTACAGATTCCGTTCCTCATTTCCGAAAACACCAACTCCTCCTCGTTGGGCAACACAGAGGGCAAGGAGATTTGTGTACTCAGTGGTGCAACTCTCACCTTCAACGACAACCGCATTTGCGACAACCTTGTAGTATGCGCTGGCGCGAAAGCCGTTATTCCTGCCGGTTACACGCTCAACACCAACAATATCGTTCTCCGTGGTGGCGACCTCAACAACGGTACTTACTCTTATACTTCGCCGCAACTCGTCGTGAACGGCTCGATAGTGAATACATCAGGCAAGGTCAATTACCAGTACCTCACCGGCTTGCAGCAGCAGTACTCACTCTGTCTGCCCGCTGATGTGCGCATTGCCGATGTTACATATCCTGACGGCACACCCGCTATCTTCGGTATAACTGCCTACGACGGAGAGAAACGTTCGCAGGGTAAAACAGGTTGGGTGGAGATTTGGGATCCTACCACTATGGACATAGAAGACGCTCCTACACTTGTGGCGGGACGCGGCTACACCGTCTATGGCGTACCTTCCGAGATTATTGATGGCAAGCGGCGCAACTACTGCTACCTCAACTTCCCGCTCACCATTGACCTCACTTCAGGTGAAATGCCCGATGCCGACAGCAAGACTGTTTCCGTCAGTCACTTCGGCATGACCGACGGCACACTTGACGCAGGTATTGCACCCAACAACGCCGGTTGGAACCTGATTGGTAACCCCTATCTCGCCAACTTCGCCGATGATGATGAAGAAGGCTTCGGTAACGGAGTCATTGGCGAACTGCAGAAGAACGGCAGCGACGAGTATGAATGGGTCGGCTCTGCACGTTATGTGGTCATTCCCGCTAACAACGGACAGTCCTATCACGCTGAGATGGTAACAGGCACCACCCTGCCTTCCTTCAAGAACTTCTTCATACAAGTCGGACAAGGCGACGTACTCACGTTTGCCAAAGACGCCCGCGCACAGAACGCACCGGGACGTATGCTGGAAACGCCGAAAGAAATAATGCTGGGTGTACGCCTTGAGGGTAACGGTACGAACGACCGCATGGCACTCCTCCTCGGCGATAACTTCACCGATGAGTACGAAATCAATGCCGATCTTGACAAGTGGAGTACCACATCACAGATGACTGTTGCAGCCACGGTAGGCAAATACAGTCTCGCTGTAGCCGCCATCACCACGAAGCGTAGCGAACAGCCTGTGGACATGGCTGTCAAAATCATAAAAGACGGTAGCTACACCTTCTCGTTGGCTGAAGAATGGACACGTCGCAGAACAGCTGTCTCGCACCTCTATCTCTACGACAAAGAGACGGACACCTACACCGACCTGCTCAATGACACCTATACTGTCACTCTGGCAAGCGGCAAGCACAACAACCGCTTCTCGCTCATAACCGAGAGAAACACGCTGCCCACTGGCACCGACATTCTCTCTGAAGACGGCATTACTGTCAGCCGCAGTGCCGACGGTCTGTCAATCAGCGGACTTGGCGGAGATGCTTATGTTACCGTCTATAGTATGACAGGCACATGCCTCTATAGCGCAAAGGCTCCTGGCGACATATACGTACCGCTTGGGCACGGAATATATATCGTCCGCGTAATAAAAGATAACCAAACCGCTATCTACAAAACAGAATTGTAACAGCGGCATCATAACTCAGGAAGGGGTGTGTCTCTAATGAGCACACTCCTTCTTCTTGGATGGCAATTATTCACACTTCTTCTATGCTGAAGAAAAAATCACATTGCGCAAACGGCTGGTAAAAATAGAGTAGGAAAAGAAGATGATTTGCACATATAAAAAAGAAAGCGTACCTTTGCCGCCGCTTATTGTACGTTAGCCTGTGGGCGTACGGACGGAAATACAGGAATATGAGTAAGAATTTAGTTATAGTCGAGTCTCCGACGAAAGCGGGGACAATAGGCAAGTTTCTCGGGAAAGAATATGTGGTTCTTTCCTCTCGCGGTCATATCCGCGACATCGAGAACGAAGGCAAACACAGTATAGGCATCGATTTTGCTAACGGTTATGCCCCCCACTACGTGATAGACGAGCAGAAACAGCACCTTATCAACACGCTAAAGCAAGAGGTGCAGAAAGCGGACAAGGTGTGGCTTGCGAGCGATGAGGATCGCGAGGGAGAGGCCATAGCTTGGCACTTGCAGCAGGTTCTTGCCTTGCCGGAAAAGGAGAAGAACCGTATTGTGTTTCATGAGATTACGAAGACTGCCATCCAAGAGGCGTTGGCTCATCCGCGAGCGATAGACTACAATCTGGTAAATGCGCAGCAGGCTCGCCGCGTAGTGGACAGGATAGTGGGATACGAACTCAGTCCGGTGTTATGGCGCAAGGTTACGTCGGGTTTGAGTGCGGGCAGAGTCCAGTCGGTAGCTGTTCGTCTGATAGTGGAGCGTGAGCGCGAGATAGACTCGTTTGACATGAAGGCGCAGTACCGCGTGACGGCAGACTTCACGGGTAAAACGTCTGAAGGCAAGAACGTTACGCTGCATACGGAACTCAACCACCGTTTCAATACGCAGGCGGAGGCGGAGGCTTTTCTTCAGAGTTGTGCGTCAGCCGACTTCGCTATCTCTTCTATAACCCACAAGCCGACCAAGCGCAGTCCTGCTCCGCCATTCACCACGTCCACCTTGCAGCAGGAGGCCGCCCGCAAGCTGCATTATACTCCGAGCCGCACAATGCGTCTGGCTCAGGCTCTGTATGAGGCGGGACATATCACTTATATGCGTACGGACTCTGTGAATCTCAGTACGTTGGCATTGGGGACAGCCAAAGAGGCAATCATTGCTGCTTTCGGCGAGACATATCACAAGTCGCGTCAGTACCATACCTCTACCAAGGGTGCTCAGGAGGCTCACGAGGCCATCCGTCCGACGTTCATAGCCACCGAGCAAGCGGGTGCGACCGCCGAACAACGGCGGCTGTACGAACTGATTCGCAAGCGCACGTTAGCCAGCCAGATGGCCGATGCGCAGATAGACAACACACGCATAGAGGTTACGGCGAACGGGCTGGCATATATCTTTGTGGCAACGGGCGAAGTGGTAGTGTTTGACGGTTTTATGCGTGCATACGTACAAGATACGGACGAGGAGAAAGAGGATACGAAGGCATTGCCTCCGATGCAGAACCTGACACCGCTGACCACGAAGATGATACAAGCGCGTATGGCTTTCACCAAGCCGCCGATGCGTTATACCGAAGCGTCCTTAGTCAAGCGGTTGGAGGAGTTGGGTATAGGCCGTCCTTCCACCTACGCGACCATTACAGACACCATCCAGCAACGGCAATACGTCAAGAAAGGCGATGTGCAAGGGAAGAAAAGGGCGATAGACGTGCTGACCCTCAAAGGCGGAAAGATAGCCCAAGAGACAGTGGAAGAGACCTACGGACAAGACAAGGACAAACTGCTGCCGACCGATTTGGGACAACTGACCAACGACTTTCTTGTGGCAAGTTTTCCCGAGATAATGAGTTACGACTTTACCGCCAAGGAGGAGGAGCAGTTCGACCGCGTAGCCGAGGGTGAAGCGGACTGGGTGCAGACCGTGGATAGTTTCTACAAGACTTTTCATCCCGCTATCGAGCGCATTCCGAAAGGCAAAATGGAAGCGCGTCTGCTTGGCAATGACCCTGCGACGGGCGAGCCTGTCTTTGCGAAAGTGAGCCGCGTGGGACCCTGCATCCAGATAGGTACGGCAGAGGGTGACAAACCCCGCTTCGCCTCATTGGAACAAGGGCAGTCGATATTCTCCATTACGTTGGAAGAGGCTTTGCGGCTGTTCCACAAGCAGCCGACAGGTCCGCTGATGCTGTTGGACGGGAAGGAAGTGACAGTAGGTGCAGGCCGCTTCGGTCCGTATATCCGTTATGACGGTAAGTTCTATTCCGTGCCTAAAGGCAAAGACGGCTCGCAGATGAGCGAAGCGGAAATACGGCAACTCATCGAGCAGAAAGACAATCTGAACAAGCCTATCCACGAATGGGGCGACATGCAGGTACTACGGGGTCGTTTCGGTCCGTACCTGAAAGATGCGACCGGTAATTACCGTCTGCCGAAAGGCGTGGATGCGGAAGCCTTGACGGAAGATGAATGCCGCAAGATAATAGCCTCGTCGCAGCCGACGAACAAGAAGAAACGCTGATAAAAAGAGAACGATATGTTTCTGCAAATACTGAAATCAAAGATTCACCGCGTAACGGTAACGGAAGCCGACTTGAATTATGTCGGTTCGATTACGATAGACGAAGACCTGATGGATGCCGCGCATATATTGAGCGGCGAGAAAGTGAGTGTGGTGGACGTGACCAACGGTGCGCGTTTGGAGACCTACACTATTCCCGGCAAGCGCGGGAGCGGGTGTATCTGTATGAACGGTGCTGCGGCTCACCTGATGAAAAAGGGCGATGTGGTCATCATTATGGCATACGCACTGATGACCGAAGAAGAAGCCCGCAGTTTCCGCCCTGCCATTATTTTCCCTACCGACAACCGTCTCTGATATGTTCTTCAGTCTTCAGCATACCGATACGCTTTCATCCGCCCGCGCGGGCGTGGTACATACCGACCACGGGGATATACAGACACCTATCTTTATGCCCGTGGGAACGGACGGCACGGTGAAACTGATTCATCGGCGCGAATTGGAGGACGATATACACGCGCAGATTATTTTAGGCAATACATACCACCTCTATCTTCGTCCCGGTACGCATATCATCCATGAAGCGGGCGGTCTGCACCGTTTTGAGAACTGGAAACGTCCTATTCTGACCGATTCGGGCGGCTATCAGGTGTTCTCGTTAGCCCAACTGAGGAAGATGACGGAAGAGGGTGTGCATTTCTCGTCTCATGTGGACGGCAGGAAACTGTTCTTCACACCTGAGAACGTGATGGACATTGAACGCGAGATAGGTGCAGACATAGTGATGGCATTCGATGAGTGTTGTCCCGGGACGGCGGATCGCACGTATGCTCAGGCGAGTATGGAGCGTACGCATCGGTGGTTAGACCGCTGCATAGCCCGCTTCGATGCCACTCCCGACCTCTATGACTACAAGCAGCACCTCTTCCCGATAGTGCAGGGTTGTGTCTATAAGGACCTCCGTCAGGAAGCCGCCAAGCGGTTGCGCGACCTTGACAGGGACGGATATGCCATCGGAGGATTAGCAGTAGGCGAACCGACGGAGCAGATGTACGAGATGATAGAGGTGGTGAACGATATTCTGCCTACAGACAAACCCCGTTACCTGATGGGAGTCGGTACGCCGTGGAATATATTGGAGGCCATTGAGCGCGGAGTGGATATGTTCGACTGCGTGATGCCCACCCGCAACGGCCGCAACGGTATGATATTCACGATGAACGGCGTGATGAATATGCGCAATCAGAAATGGGCAGACGACTTCACGGAGTTAGACCCAGACGGCACGTGCTATGTGGATCACGACTATTCGCGCGCATACGTAAGGCATCTGATTCAGGTCAAAGAAGGACTCGGACTCTCCATCCTGAGCCTGCATAATCTGACATTCTATCTGCGGTTGGTGACAGAGGCGCGCGAGCATATTCTGCAAGGGGACTTCAAGTCGTGGAAAGATGCACTTCTTCCCCGACTGCAACAGCGGTTATAGTCATACAGGCGGTTGGCGGTATCACTATGAAATTACTTACCCGCATAGACAGGTACATCATAGGGAAGTTCCTCGGAACATTCTTCTTTTCGATTATACTGATACTGAGTATCGGAATAGCATTTGACCTGACCGAAAAGATGGATGACTTCTACGAGTATCAACTCACTGCCAAAGAGGTGATAATGGAGTATTATATCCATTTCATTCCCTACTATATGAATATGTTCAGCCCGTTGTTCATCTTCATTTCGGTCATCTTCTTCACGAGCAAGATGGCAGGCAACAGCGAGATTATCGCTATGTTGGCATCGGGTATCAGTATCCCCCGCATCTTTCGGCCCTATATGCTTTCCGCCACGTTTCTTTTTGTGTTGCTGTTTGTATTGGCGGGGTGGATTATCCCTCCGGCATCGGGTCATTTGCTCAGTTTCCAGGACAAGTACATCGAGTCTTTTTCCATCAGCAATGCCCATAACATACAGATGGAAGTGGAACCCGGAACTATATTGTATATAGAGAGTTACCAGTTGAAGAGCAATCAAGGCTATCGTGCTTCGTTGGAGCATTTTGAGGGCAAGACCCTCACATCCCGCATTACGGCGCAACGCATCCAGTACGATTCGCTGTACCATTGGCACTTGACAGATTATACCCGTCGTGATTTCGAGGGGTTGCACGAGACACTGACACGTGGCTATCGTTTGGATACGGTTATTCCGATGCACCCTGACGAACTGTTTGTTACGGCGATGGATGCACAGCACATGACCAATCCCGAACTGAAGCAGTATATGGACCGTCAGCGGCAGCGGGGAGCAGGCAACCTGCAGGCGTTTGAGACCGAGTGGTGGAAACGCTTTGCTTCGCCTATAGGGGCATTTATTATGACCTTGTTAGGCTTCACGATGAGTTGCCGCAAGGTCAGGGGAGGTATGGGCAAGAACTTGGGCATAGGTATCACTCTCTCGGCTCTTTACATCCTGTTTTCGACCGTATCTTCCACCTTTTCCGTGAGTGGCGTGCTGTCGCCCTTTATGGCGGTCTGGATACCGAATATCGTGTTCCTTGTCATAGGGACGTACCTCTATATTCGCGTGAAGCGGTCGTAAAGCCGCGTGCTATGTTAGTTTTAATCGCTTAATAACCACATTATGAAGAAACTTGTTTTGTTTGCCTGCCTGTTGCTCGTTGTGAGTGCTTGCAGAAAAGACCACAAGCCCAACCTCGTCAATCAGCATGTTGATTTTGCCTGTGTGCACGTGTCCGACTCTTTCTGGTCGCCTCGGTTGGAGCGAGTGGCGCGTGTCACAATACCCGTATGCATAGACCAGACAGAGGTGCAGACAGGGCGTATCCGCAACTTTGAGAACGCTGCCAAAGGCGAAGGCAGGCACTCCGGCATCTTCTTCGACGATTCGGATGTCTATAAGGCGTTGGAGGCGATTGCTTACAGCCTGATTAACTATCCCGATTCGGCGATGGAGGCAAAAGCGGATGATTGGATAGCCAAGATTGCCGCCGCACAACAGCCGGACGGCTATATCAACACTTTCTATACCCTCACAGGTTTGGACAAACGCTGGACCGATATGGACAAGCACGAGATGTACTGTGCCGGACACTTGAAGACACTCCTATTAGAGGTCGGCAGAAGGATGGCGGAGCATATAATGTCGGTCTTCAACGGGCAGGCTCGTCATTGGGTGCCCGGGCACGAGGAGATAGAACTGGCTATGGTCAAGCTGTATGAAGAGACTCGCGAGAGCAAGTATTTGGATTATGCCTATTGGCTCCTTTCGCAGCGCGGACACGGCTACGGCTACACCGAGAACGGCATCAAGGACTCTCTTAACCAATGGAATGCGCCTTATTATCAAGACGCTGTGCCGGTGTGCGACCTGCGCAGTATATCGGGTCATGCTGTACGCTCGATGTATCTCTATTGCGGCATGTGCGATGTAGCGGCGCGCATCGCCGGAACGGGCTATGAAGAGGCTCTTGACACTCTCTGGGAGGATGTCACTGCACGCAATATGTATGTCACAGGCGGCATAGGTGTGGCTTATTGCACAGAGGGCTTTGCCAACGACTACGAACTGCCCAACAAGGAAGCCTATTGCGAGACCTGTGCTTCGGTGGGCATGGCTTTGTGGAACAGCCGTATGGCGGAGCGCACGGGCGATGCCAAGTATTACGACATCTTGGAGCGCAGCGTCTATAACGCGATGCTGGCAGGCATCAATCTGGAGGGCAACCTCTTCTTCTATGTCAATCCTCTTGCCTCTGAAGGCGACCATCACCGCAAACCGTGGTTCGGTTGTGCGTGCTGCCCGTCGAACATCTGCCGCTTTATGGCTTCGTTGGGCAACTATATCTACGCGACCAACGACACAGCGCTCTATGTCAATCTTTATATCGGCAACGAGGCTGCTTTCAAGGTCGGGAATGAAGATGTGTCTTTGGCTGTAACGACCCGCTATCCGTGGGAGGGGAAGACGGATATTGTTTTCCGCAGCGGCATGCAGAAAAGTCTGATGCTGCGTGTCCCGGATTGGTGCAAGCACTACACGCTTTCGGTCAATGGCGAGCAGACGGAGGCGGCGGTTAGGAACGGCTATGCATATATTAAGAGGAACTGGCAGGAGGGTGATAAGGTGTCTATCTGTTTTGATATGCCCGTTACGCTTGTTGCTGCTGACCCGCGTGTGAAAGCCGATGAGGGACGGCGTGCCGTGCAGCGCGGACCGTTGGTC
>CADAAF010000011.1 GCA_902785805.1 uncultured Bacteroidales bacterium
ATAGTACCAATAGTTGCTCTCTAATACCGTGCCGTCCTCGTCTTGGAAGGTAATAGTGTATTGGTTTCGTTCGCTGCTGTAAACGGCGGTATAGGTCGCGTCTCCTGTTACGGGTACGATGTTCTTGTCCCAACCCGCAAAATAGTAGGAGTATTCGGCATTATCTTCTTTGGTCGGTTCGCTACCGTAATACATAGGTGTTTCACCATAGTACCAAGAGTTGCTCTCTAATACCGTGCCGTCCTCGTCTTGGAAAATAACCATGTATTCGTTCTGTACGTCATCATAAACAGCAGTATAAGTCGCATCTTCCGTTACTTCCGGTAGATTAGTGCCTAACGGATATACGTTTTCACCGTCTGCCCATCCTGCAAAAGTATAGGTATATTCGTCATCGGCGGGTTTGGAAGGTTCGTTGCCGTTGTAGGTTGGTGTCTCCCCTACTCCTACTTCACTGGTTTGCAACTCACTGCCGTCATAATTGACAAAGGTGACAATATAGGAGTTCTTAACAAACTCGGCTGTCAGTGTCAGATTCTCCGTGACGGTCAGTGTGCGCGGGTTGTCTTCGTTACCGTCTGACCAACGCAGGAAGTCATACCCCTCATCAGGTGTGGCTGTGAGTGTAGCCGTTTCGCCTGCATAGTATGAACGTTTGTCAGCTCCTGCCGAACCGTGTCCGTCGGTGTACAGAGAAATGACATATACATGATCTGCCTCAAAGACAGCGGTATAAGTAACATCCTTCGTCACGACGATTGTCCGTTCGGGACCGACGGTAGCCACATTTTCCGCCTCGTCTTCCCACCGCACGAAATGGTAATGGAGAGCCGGTGTCGCTTCTATTACGCCGCTATTATCATCGCAATCGGGAATGAAGAGCCAATTAACACTACCCGTTTCGGGCGTTTGTACGGCAAGCGTAACGGTATAGATGAAGTCGCCGAAAGTCGTATAGGTGCTGAAAGGCAGTGTGGATGCCACGTAAGCCGGTTTGGCACCACAAGGCACTTGAGCTACAGCATCAGCAGGGATTCCGTTAAAGGAGGAAGTAGTTGCTGACGGCGGTGTCGGGCTATTGAAGCGCACCGTTTTCAAAGACGAGCAGGTATGGAAGCAATACACACCGATAGCTTTCAGTTGGGCAGGGATGGTAACACTCGTTAACTTCGTCATACCAAAGCAACAACCTATCGGCAGAGTTTCCACGTCATCGCCTATAATGAATGAAGTAATCTGTTCACAGATACTTCTGAAAGGCGTGTTGGTTGTACTCGTGCCTGCCAGTTCACACGTTTTGGCGTTCCATACCACAGATGTCAAATTGGAACAAGCAGCAAACACATCCTTACCGATATAGTTCATATTCTTCGGAATGGCTATTGTGGAGAGTTTGCTGCAGCCATAGAAAGCGTTGCCATTCAAGGTAGTGAGCGAAAGCGGCAGCGTTACCGAACTGATATTGGTCATCTTATAGCACAATCCTGCGGGAAGAACCTGAACTGCATTTCCAAAATTGAATGATGCAATTTGACTGCGAACGGAATAGAAGGGGTTACCCGTATCATAATTGTCGGGCAGTTGGCAATTAACGGCATTGTAGTTCACCGTCTTCAAAGCATTACAATTGATGAACACATCTGTACCTAAGTACGAAAGGTTCTTCGGCAGGTCAATTGATGAGATGTTGGTTGCGTAGGCAAAAGCATAGTCGTCTATATACGTAACGGCATCGGGAATAGCGATAGAAGAGAAGGCATTGCGTGCGAAAGCGTACATACCGATACGTGTCAGCGAAGACGGGAGCGATATGGTGGTCAGTTGGCGATGGTTGAAGAAAGCATAGTCGCCGATGCTCGTTATGCCGTCAGGCAGGATGACTTGTTCGATAGTTGTATAGGCAGACTTCCACGGAATGGTGTTGTTGGTCATATCGGTCAACGTGAAGTCCCACATATCGCCGTAGCCTTCGATGGTCAGCACTGTTTTGTCGGAGGAAAGTTCCCACGTCAAATTATCACCGCAGCGGTTGTCAAACTCGTCTGTAACGGGGATAATGGCATCATCGCATCCGTCTGTCGTGTAGCCGCAATTCACAAACGGTGTCTTCCAAACGGCATTACCGTAAATCGTGCCGTACATATCGTAGTAGATATCCAACGAAGGCACATACCAATCGGTTGCCGTCACTTGATAAATATCTTCACCATCCGTATATTTTCCTTGATATGTGAGTATTATATCTCCTGACGTAACTTCATAATATTGCCCGTTGAGATAAATCTGCGAATTATACGTTGCGCCGTTATTAACGCCTACGCCATACGTTCCTGCCAATGAATAATCATTCCCTGTAACCAGTTCGGCTACTGCAAACAGACTTCCTTCAGGTGTATATAAATAAACGGAGTAGTCACCGCTGACATTTGCTGTTTCATTATTGACAGCGGTATAATAGAGCAACTCCTGCTCATATCTGTCAACCGATCCACCCATATACTTGGCTGTTACGATGCCGCTGCTCTCCGTTATTTCGGTTACGGCACGGGTCGATAACGAAGTCCAACTCGTAACGTTCTTCGTACCGGGATAGGTATTCGCACCCGAAGTAATTGCCGAGCCGTATGCCGACACCAACGTGTAATGGGGGCTGCCGTAATTTGAATGATTGGGACGGTTCTGAAGCCAGTAAGATGAATTGTAATCTACCCTCCATACCAACATACCGTGACCGGGCAGATACGTATCCCAACCCGTCTGCTGACGGTTCTCTATATAGTAATTGACTGCCTGCGTTGTACATACTTGATACTGTCCCGATGAGTTAATCTGATAACACTGATAATTACTGTTCTCTACAGGATACAATGTCAGATTGGCAGGTGTCGTTCCCGGATTTACGGGCGTATCCCATCCTAAATAAATACGTTCCCACGGGCTGTAATTCGGAGGACATGTGCCGCAGTAATCCGTGCCGTTGCTGTCCTTGCCGCTGTAACTCCCGCTATCCATGATGTCATAGTAACACGGGGTGAGATTGTTCGTGCGGTTGCTGCCATTACCGGTATCGTAAAAATCGGGCAAACCCAATACATGACCGAATTCATGGCATATCGTACCTATGCTGGCGCGGTAACCCGTATAGCCATCCAACTCGCCAGACATAGCATAATTGTTTATATACAAACCATCGACCATCAAATACGATTCAGGACAAGAACAGAGTTCACTAAAATACGTATATACTTCCGAATTATGAGGCCATATCGTATTCGCAGCATCGCTGTCCGCCTCTCCTTTGCCCGCATATATGACATACACAAAATCAACCTTATCGTCACCGTCGTTGTTATACAACGTGAAATCCACATTGTATTGCCGCTTAACAGCTTGAACTGCCTCTAATACGACATCACCCGGATACATATCGTCACCGTACGAATTATTCGCCCCGTAATAAGCATAATTCTGAGAAATCGTTACAGGACCATAAACATCGAAGTCCGGCACATACTGACCCTTTGACTGCGAACGGAAATATTCACGAACTGAATTATGCGTGTTACGATAATTATACCCCGATGCATTCAACATATTATTAAACGCAGACTGCGTATTCGCCGACTGCATTGAAAGATTCTTATAATTGACCAAAATAACAATTCCGCGAGGCGCAAGATTGACCTTCCCTGACAAACGATGGCGAGATGCCTCATAGCGGGGAGAAGACTTGCGACGCTGACTGAGCTGCTCAACGGTTTGCGTTGACCGAGCAACCGTGCCGTCATCCGTCAAGTGATAGGCATTGCCTTCCTTGTCCTGTAACCAGTGACCAAATTCGTCACCGACCATTTCCAAACTCACTTCTGTTCCGTCTGCCGTATGATAGGTGGTAAATCCGGGACGGGCAGGAACAGCCCAAACAGACTGCGAAATAAAAAACGCAGCCATCATCAAAAGAAATACACGTAATTTCATTGGAGTTGATTTAAGATATTCTGATAATTCATTGATTATTCGCGCAAATGTACATGCAAAATTTTAAGACGAAAACAAAATCTTGCGATTTTTTATTTTTTTCTTTTCAACCGCGCATTTTAACAACAAAAGAAGTCCCGACACAGGTCAGGGCTTCTGATAGATAAAAGATTCCGCACCAGAGCGGAAGAGTCGCTTACTTGAAGAGCGAGAGGATATTGCTAATGCTTGAAGCCGTCTGTTTGGCGGTGTTGATAGCATCCGTTGCGTTCTGCCCGGCAGATTGCAGCTTCTGCGTGTCCACATTGCTTACCAGATTGTTCAGGCTGTTGGTTACCACACCCGACAATTGGTCAGTAACCAGATTATTGGAGCCGAGCACCAATCCTGCTGCGAAATTCTTCCAATAGCTGCTGTTCTTGGCGTTGGACTTCAGGTTCTGGCAACTTTGCAGCAACTGAATGGTATTCAAAGCATTGTTCAAGTTGGTGTAATCATACTTGCCATCGGCTTTGTACTGTTTGTACAGTGCGTTCAATGCTCTACCGGCAGCCATACCGTCATTGGAGGTGGCCGAAGCTACGGCAGATGCCGCAGAAGCTACGGAATTAGCATTTGAAGACGTGCCCTTCAGGGCGGAACAACTGCTCAAAACGAGAAGAGCAGCCAAACTTGCAAATAATACTTTTTTCATTTTCTTTGGATTTATTAGTTGTGAATTAGTTCTGCTATAAGAGAATTTTATAAACCTTCATCGTTTTAACTTGGAGTAGCGGGCGGGGATTGGCAAGCCTACCGCGTTCCAAGAATGCCTGCAAAAGTACCGCTATTCCGACAAATACGCAAGAAAATTCGCACAAAGTACAGAAAAAACAAAAAACATTTGGTCGGGTCAAAAAATCGCACTACTTTTGTCGCCGCATTCGCTGAAAGGAAAGGTGGGTGAGTGGCTTAAACCAACAGTTTGCTAAACTGTCGTACGGGTAACTGTACCGGGGGTTCGAATCCCCCCTTTTCCGCCAAATCGGCCGCGTGATTTCATTAAAAGAAAATTACGCGGCTTTTTTGTACCCCAAAAAAAAGTCCTTATCTTTGCGGCTGCAAAACCAAAAATATTTTGAGGTATGAAAAAAACGTTTCTTCTAACCGCTGCGGTAACAATCGCCGCACTCGCAGTTCTGACGAACTGCAAAAAGCAAACAACCGAAAACAACAACGACAAATTCACTTACAACGTGGACAAATTCTATGATTTGGAAGTTCTGCGCTACCGTGTAGAGGGTTTTGAGCAGCTGTCGCTTCAACAGAAGCAACTCATCTACTACTTGAGCGAAGCCGCCCTGCAGGGTCGCGACATTTTGTATGACCAGAACTGCCGTTACAATCTGCGTATCCGCCGTGCAGTGGAAGCCGTCTATCTGCACAAGACCAACAACGGAGAAATGACCCTTGCATCCGCCCAAGACGAGCAGGACCAACTCCTTGAGAAATACCTCAAACGGGTGTGGTTCTCCAATGGTATTCACCACCACTACAGCGAAGACAAGTTCCTGCCTGAGTTCACGCGCGAATGGTTTGAGCAGGCACTTGCCGAGGCTAATTACAGTCTTGACAAAGAGGTTCTTGACGTGATGTTTGACCCTGCCTTGATGCAAAAGCGTATGGCTCAAGCAGACGGCATAGACCTTATTGCTTCCTCCGCCGGCAACTACTACGGAGAGGGCATCACCCAAGCCGAAGCCGAAGCATGGTACGCCGCTCACAAAGACAACTCCCCCGAACCCAAATGGATAGGTCTCAACTCGCAATTAGTAAAGGTGGACGGCGAGATACAAGAACGCGTCTATCACGTAGGCGGACTCTATTCGGCAGCCCTTGAAAAAGTGGTGGAGAGCCTGAAGAAAGCCCTTGAATTCGCAGAGACAGACGAGCAAAAGGCGGTCATTGAGAAACTGATTGAATATAACGAAACGGGTGACCTTGATACCTTCAACCAGTACTGCATCGCATGGGTAAAAGACCTGAACAGCCGCGTGGATTTCGTGAACGGTTTTACCGAGACATACGCCGACCCGTTAGGCATAACAGGTACTTGGGAAGCGATGGTTAACTTCAAGAACATTGAATCGACCCACCGCACCGAGCTTATCTCGCAAAACGCACAGTGGTTTGAAGAGCACTCCACGACCGATCCCAAGTACAAGAAAGAGGAGGTCAAGGGTGTCAGTGCCAAAGTGATTACAGCTGCTATTCTCGGCGGCGACTGCTATCCCGCCACTCCCATCGGTATCAATCTGCCTAATGCCAACTGGATTCGCAAGGAGTACGGCAGCAAGTCCGTTTCGATAGACAATCTCTCGCACGCATACGATGAAGCCGCCAAGGGGAACGGTTTTGCAGAAGAGTTCATCATAGACGAGGAGACCCGCCAACGTGCCGAGCAATACGGCACATTGTGCAACGACCTGCATACCGACCTTCACGAATGTGCGGGACACGGTTCGGGCAAACTTATGCCGGGCGTAACCAAAGAGAACCTCAAGGAACACGGTTCGACTATTGAAGAAGCCCGTGCCGATTTGTTCGGTCTGTATTATCTTGCCGACCCCAAACTGGTTGAGTTAGGCCTTCTTCCCGACAAGGATGCCTACAAAGCAGGTTACTACCAGCAGATGATGAACGGTCTGATGACTCAATTAGTCCGCATTGAACCCGGCAAGGATATAGAGGAGGCTCACATGCGTGACCGCCAGTTGATTGCCAATTGGGTATATCAGCACGCAGAGAACAAAGAGGTAGAGATTATCGAGCGTGACGGCAAACACTACCTTCAAATCAATGACTACGATGGTCTGCGTCGTCTCTTTGGCGAACTGCTTCGCGAGATTCAGCGCGTTACATCGGAAGGCGATTACGCTGCAGCCAAAGAACTTGTAGAGACCTACGCCGTGAAGGTCAATCCTACACTTCACCAAGAGATTTTAGAGCGTTACAAAAAACTGAATCTGGCACCTTACAAAGGGTTCGTCAATCCTGTTTATACGCTTGTCAAGGATAAAGAAGGCCGCGTAACAGACGTAACCATCGACTACACAGAGGGATACATAGAGCAACACTTGCGTTACTCTCGCGACTACTCGTTCCTGCCTGACATCAACTAATGGTCAGCCTGTCGCTTCCCATATCGAAAAGTATAGCCAACCGAAAGCTACTACTTCAATCTATGCACGGAGACCCGCTTATGGGGGTCTCCGATGCATATATCCCCGACGATGTACGTCTCCTTCACGATGCTCTGCAAACCATTGCCGATACACCAGCCGCAGCACCTCTTACTCTTCATCTTGCCAACTGCGGTACGGCAATGCGTTTTCTGACAGCATACTGTGCACAGAAAGAAGGGACAGACATTCTTTTAGAGTGCGACGAACGGATGAGCGAACGACCGATAGGACAAGAAGTGGAGGCACTGCAACGGTTGGGTGCCGACATTGAATACACAGGAACAGTCGGTTTTCCGCCTCTCCATATCAGGGGCAAACGTCTGAACGGCAACAGACTGCCCTTCATAGGAAAGACGGCAGACACTTACCTTGATTCGACCCAATTCATATCCGCCCTACTGCTGATTGGAATCGATATTGCCAAGTGCGAGGAGTCGCCTTATATAAGGATGACACGGCAAATGATTCGCTCATATCCCGACCATAGTCCTATCGAACGTGACTGGTCAGCCGCAGCGTTCTGGTACGAGTACGTAGCCCTTCACGGCGGAGAAGTCTTCTTGCAGGATCTCCGCCCGTCATCCTTGCAAGGCGACCAATGCGTGGCAGACATCTTCAGCCGATTGGGCGTACAAACCCGGTACTTGACTGACCCGCAGCAGACAGGCGTAGTTCTAACCAAGGACTCTTCTTTATCGTGTACGGAGAGGCAAACCTATAGTGTCAATTTCGCTAACTGTCCCGACCTCTATCCTGCCGTTGCCATCACGTGCGAACAATCAGGCATACAGCTGAACGCCCAAGGTACGGAACGTCTGCCTCTCAAAGAGAGCAACCGTCTGAAAGCAGTAAAAGAGCATACCACCTACCACGACCACCGAGTAGCAATGGCATTACTTGCTGCCGACCTGCCTTGCGACGACACAGACTGCATCAGCAAGTCGTATCCAGACTACCTGTCACAACTCCGACAAGTACAAGACAGCCAAACGCCTTCTCACTAAACAGGACTATTCGTGCTAACCGACTATACCATAGTAGTTCCCCGCCGAGGCATTAACGATGAAGGCAAGGGAAAGAAACACGCCCTTCACCGGCTAATCAGTGAGGCTTCCACCGAGTATGTTCACATGATGGACGATGATGTCGTGCCGCCTTCCGCTCTGCCTGATACGGAAGCGGACATGGTCATACTGCCTTTACGTATGATTTCCGAGAATCCTCATCCGACCCTTATAGAGCGACTCCAGACAGCCGAGTACGCCGCCATTCAGTCGCTCACTATCCTAACAGCACAAAAGGGACATGCCGTTATGTGTTCTGGTGCGAACCTGTTGGTAAGGCGCGAACGATGGTTAGAGAGTTATGCGGAACTGCATCCTGAGACAGCAAGCGGTGACGACATTTTTCTTTTGGAAAGTTTCAAGCGCAGAGGCTTGACAATCGCCGTAGCCGATGCCGACGAATACGAAGCCATAGTCCGTCCGCAACCTACTCTGCGTGCCTTGCTGCGACAACGTATGCGCTGGGCAGGGAAAGCCCCCGTCTATCAAGACCGCGATATACGTCTATGCGGACTGACTGTAGTTGTTGCCAATGTACTTCAAGTTCTTTGTCCCCCGATATTGCTACTCAAGTTCCCTGCCGAATATATGCTTATCCGCAGAAGAGAAAAGCAAACAGGCAGGGAGCGTTCATCCTTTGGAGTGATTCTGCTTTTGGAGTTGCTATATCCTTTTTACATGCTTCTCTGTTTATTGGGAGGCATATACCGCAAACACCACCAAAAAGAATCCCCTTCGTTCTGAAAGGGACTCAATCATCCGTCCTTACAACCTCCGAGAATTATTCTTCTGCTGCTGTTTCTTCAGCTACAGGAGCTGCTGCCGGTTGGAGAGCTGAAGCGGCTTCTTCCACCTGCTCCGTGATGGCACTGTCGGTCGTGCGTTGTTCCTGTGTGCCCTTGCTTATACCAACTGCGAGGATGCTGAGCACTACAATAACAGCGATCAGCGTCCATGTAGCTTTCTCCAAGAAATCGGCAGTACGGGGAGCACCCATTACCTGGTTACCGCTTGCGAAACCGGAAGCCAATCCGCCGCCTTTGCTGTTCTGTACCAATACCAACAAAACCAGCAAAATAGCGATGATTACAATCAAAATTGTGAAAAATGTGTACATAACGTTTCTTTATTTATTTGCGCCGCAAAAGTAGCACGTTTTCCGTATTCTTACAAATTTTTCGTTTTTTTTCGTTATTTCATGTCTTTCATTGCCGTAATTTGCAACATTTCCTATCTTCGCTGCATCCTTTGCGGAACGATAAGACACCCACACCTTGGTATATGTAGACAAGAAGGCATCGCTTTCGTCGGTTAAAAAAAATCAATACGTCAAAGAACACTTGCAGTTTGTGTGCGGATTGCTGCATTCCACTTCGCGGGCACTATCCTCGTACATGTACCAAAACTGCGTTTTAGTAGAGAGTACCCGGATGTGCTCCGCTCTTCCCAAAAATTACAATTTTCGGGAGCCTTAATACATTGCCGCACTATGTTACGGCAAACGCTTTGCACAGGACAGCATACAGAAGACATCCGCAAAGTGGATGCTACCATGTGTATTGTTTTCCGGCCACGCAAGCAATACACATTCTGTATGCCGTTTGAAGATCCGCTGTCACAGCGGAATATTATACCCCTCCATATATAAGGCAAAAAAAGGGGGAAATCTATCACCTAAAAAGCAACTTTTTTTACTTTTTTTTTGCATTTTCTTTGCAAGCGGCTATAAATGAGGCGGGGTATGAATTGTCTAAAACTTCTTTTTTTTTGTAATTTTAGACGAATTTCGCCTGCGTATTTTGTCTAAAACTTCGTTTTTTTGGTCTATTTTAGACGAGTCGGATAAATTTTCCGCATGCAAAGGTACGATAGCGGGGAATGGCGTTTTCAGTTTATTTCAGTTTACTCGTGCAATTTCAGTTTATTTCAGTTTACTGTCTGTTTTTTCCGCATGCAAAGGTACGACACAGGAGGATGTCGGGTTGGGGAATAGCGGGACTTCAATGGAAATGCAGGCTTATACATTCTCTTGTCTGATTAACCGGTCGGGTTGGTTTTTATAATACCTCCTACATATATGAGGCAAAAAAAGGCAAAATCTATCACCTGAAAAGCAACTTTTTTAACTTTTTTGCATTTTCTTTGTAAGGGGGTGTAAATGAATATTGGTTTAGAAGTTTAGGCGTTTAGGAGTTTATGGGTGGTTTAGAAAGTTGAGAGTTGATAGTTGATAGTTGCAAATTTGTTTGCATTTTATTTGTTGACGGCTCGGGGAGCCGTGTCGGAATAGTATTCAGACGCAATTGACAAAACTCATATACTATACAAAACGAGGCGGATTACGGGATGACTGGATTTCGGAACTTCGGGATACCGAAGAGGGGGCGAGGAGGATACAAGCAGCTCGGGGAGACGGGCGGAATATCCGCACATTAGGTAGCAACAAAAAAACCAAAGGGGTTTCATGTAGACGAAATGGACGAAGGCATATCATTTACAGGGCATCTTCAGGACACGTATCCATAAGTAGGGAGAGAAAGGCTATTTTTGTTGTCAAATTAGAAAAAAATGACAACAGACATAAGACAAAAGATTATGAACAGGCATACAGAAAAGCGGAACGCACTTGATTTCAGTGCGTTCCGACTATACAGATTAAATGAAAAAAATAATAGAAAATTATCTTTTTGACTACACGTGTGACAACAAGGACAGAGTCGATAATGCTATCAGAATAGTTGCTTGAATTGAGCCGGAGACACAATACGTGTCTTGCCATGCATGTTTAACACCAACAAGTCATTATCACCGGTAACAATGAAATCTGCTTCTATTGTTTCTGCAAACGAAAGCAAATACAAGTCCTTGCTATCGCGAACAGAAGAAACAGCCTGTTGACTGATCTTTTCTATATGACAATAGGCATTTATAATGCGGAACAGTTTCTCAAGGTCATCGCCGGCTATACGGCTGCTAATCTTGGATCGCGCTGCCACATTCGTGATTTCGTTTGTCAACTGCGAACATACATACACATGAATATGCTCATTCTCAAGCACATCGCGCATCCACTGTTTCTGAAATCCTAACAGAAACGAAATCCACACATTGCAGTCGATAATGATTTTCATCAGGCGTAACGCACCGCGCGGACTTCATTCATTATGTCTTCTTCTGTCAATTCGGGAACAATGGGACGGGTTTGTATAAACTCATCCAATAACGCCTCCCGAGTTTGGAATTGCCACCCAAACCGACTAATGAGCTGTTGAAACAAAATCCAATCCGTAGAAGGAACATTCAAATAAACACCCTGTGTCCCTGTTGCTGCATACATAATTCACCCTTTCATCTTAAATTCGCGGCAAAGGTAGGGGTTTGGAGTGAGATGGGCAAATGTTTTTTTATAGTTGAGAGTTGAATGTTGAGAGTTGAAAGAAGCTGGAGAGTTGAAAGTTTAGGAGTTTAGATGTTTATGGGTGGTTTAGAAAGTTGATAGTTGACATTTGATGGTTTATGGTTGCAAATTGCAAATTAAATTGCATTGTATTTGCAGGCGGCTCTTAATGAAGCGGGGTATGAATAGTATTTGAACCCAATGGACAAAACAGCAAGGACTTATTACGAGCGGCTCTCGGGGAACTGAAATTTTGCGCAAAGGTACGATAGCGGGGAATGGCGTTTTCAGTTTATTTCAGTTTACTCGTGCAATTTCAGTTTATTTCAGTTTACTGCCTGGTTTTTTCGCATGCAAAGGTACGAAACGGAGGGAAGGCGGGTTGGGGAATAGCGGGGAATCGGTGGGAATAAAGAGACTTACAGGCAAAGGGAGGACTATTTGCGCGCCGGATAATATCTCGGGAAATGGACATACGTTTTAAACCCGAATTTGATTCGGGGCTAATTGACGAAGATAAAAGCGGCTCTTGAGGAGCCGTGTTCAAATGGTATTTGAACGGAATATAAACACTCACCGTAATGGGAGGAGAGAAAAAACGACGTCAAGGGAATCAAAGAACGCCGCGCTGACGCGGGGCGCACTTGACAAAAAACATATAACAAAAACATACCGACAAGGATGCCGGTATGTGATTGCGGGGGTGGTGGACAACAATTATCGACAATTAGCCAACAATTTCTTCTTACACTTAGTCTATACGGTGACCTTGGGCGGTGTAGGTGATGCCGTTATGCTCGATGTAGAGGATGCCGTTACGGATGTACTTGCGGGCTTGGGGGGTATGGGGACTGGGGGTGAGGCTGTCGGCATCTGCATCCGGAATAAGGTCGAGGTCGGTTTCTATCGGGTCTTCGTAGGTGCCTTGGGTGGTGAAAGTCATCTCGGAGCCGTAGAGGGTCTTGCCGCCGACTTTGGCATAAGTGCGGTACTTATAGACGGTGCCCTCGTCAAGGTCTTCCAATGTGACACGCATGCTGATGCCGGTGCCTTTGACCATATGCTTCTCGCCTATGGCGTACTGCGGTGCACGGCGGGCGGGGGCATCGGTACGGCGGCTCTCCGCCCAGTATTCGAAGCCCTGTTCGGTAAAGTCGTCCGAGCCTGCGAGGGCGTAGCCTTTGAGGGTCGCTTTTCTTTCGGATACAAACTGTGCGGCGTAAGTGTAAAGGACGGGGTCGAACTCTACGGTCACGTCGCCTGTGAAGACGTACTGCCAGTCGCCGTAGAACATATTGCCTGCTGCGGACTTGTAGAATGCGCGGTACTTGTAATAGACATCGTCCTTCAGTCCTTTGAGTCGCCCTGCCATCAGTCCATTGGCTACGGGGCAGAGCACTTGGTTGGAAGCCATATCTGCGGGCTGGTCGTTGCGTCTCCATTCGAAGCCGCAAGAGGTCTCGGAGTCGGACATATTGGTTTCGGCAAGAAGAATGGAGGTGGTGGCTGATACTGCCTTTGATGCGAGGGTAGTCAATGTGAGGGCGGTTGTTTTGAAAGTGGCGGTTACAGTCTGTATATCTCCTTTGGTGGTGCGGATATAGAATGGAATATCTGCATATTCGCTTTCGGGTTCCAAGCCAATATATTCGGCTGTGTTGCCGCTGAACTCTTCGCCTTCTTCAATACCGCAAGCAGTGATGTACTTGTTCTTGTCCTCGCCGTTTAATGAAGCGGAGAACGTAACCGCAACTGAAGTCGGGCTTACTGCACTTGTCTTGTAAGAAGCGTCAAATACTCGCAGATTGTAATTCTTCCAATTAGTTTCTTGATAAGCTTTCAATGAGCCAAACGGGACATAGATTGGAATGGTACTATTGAATGCCGAACTACCGACCGATGGCGGTGTAGCCGATTCCATAGTGACAATTTCCAAGCTGCTGCAACCATAGAAAGCATAACTTCCAATGCTTGTGACGCTGTTGGGAATCGTTACAGAGGTCAAACTGCTGCAACCATCGAAAGCACTACCTCCGATGTATATGACGCTGTTGGGAATCACTGCGTTGGTAACTGCTTCACCATTGATGTACAAAGTGTAGGAAGATGATATAGAATTTGGACTAAATGATTTTGTACACCACTCTTCCATCGTACCAGAGAAATATAATTTACTAATTTTGCAATTACGAAAAGCATCCTTTCCGATGCCTGTGACGCTGTTGGGAATGGTTATGGAGGTCAAACTGCTGCAACCAGAGAAAGCCCAGCCTCCAATCCATTTCGTTCCTTCTTTGATGGTATACGTTGATTTAGTTTTATCTACTGCTCCCACCAAATAGGTATCTGCATAGCGGAGATTATTTATTACAGGCAGACTGCTGCAATCAGAGAAAGCAGCAAATCCAATGCTTGTGACGCTGTTGGGAATCTCAACCGAGGTCAAACTGCTGCAAGAAGAGAAAGCATAGGTTCCAATGCTTGTGACGCTGTTGGGAATGGTTATGGAGGTCAAACTGCTGCAATTAAGGAAAGCATAACTTCCGATGGTTGTGACGCTGTTGGGAATGGTTACGGAGGTCAAACCGGTGCAATATTGGAAAGCACGTTCTCCAATGGTTGTGACGCTGTTGGGAATGGTTATGGAGGTCAAACTGCTGCAACCAGAGAAAGCATATTCTCCAATGCTTGTGACGCTGTTGGGAATGGTTATGGATGTCAAACCGGTGCAACGAGAGAAAGCATACCATCCAATGCTTGTGACGCTGTTGGGAATGGTTATGGAGGTTAAACCACTGCAACCAGAGAAAGCACCATCTCCAATGCTTGTGACGCTGTTGGGAATGGTTACGGATGTCAAACTGCTGCAACCAGAGAAAGCATCGCCTCCAATGCTTGTGACGCTGTTGGGAATGGTTACGGAGGTCAAACTGCTGCATTTAAAGAAAGCCTGGTCTCCGATGTATGTGACGCTGTTGGGAATCGTTACAGAGGTCAGACTGCTGCAAGAAAAGAAAGCAAGGTTTCCAATGCTTGTGACGCTGGTGGGAATGGTTACGGAGGTCAAACTGCTGCAATTACCGAAAGCATATTCTTCAATGCTTGTGACGCTGTTGGGAATGGTTATGGAGGTCAAACCGGTGCATTTATAGAAAGCATAATTTCCAATGCTTGTGACGCCGTCTTCAATGATGACGGTTTTAATGGAACTGTTATAGGAATACCACGGCGCGTTGGAAGAGTAGGTGAAATTCTTCATTGCTCCGGTGCCGGAGATGGTAAGGACTCCTGTTTCCGAGTCAAGAGTCCATGTGAGGTTGTCGCCGCAGGTGCCGGATTGGGCAAAAAGGGTTCCTACGCTTGCGACAAGAGCAAGGAAGAGGGTTAGAAGATGTTGCTTCATAGTTGTTTGGTGTTTTGGTTAATAATTGGGTTATTTTGGTTTAAGTAAAAGCACATATAAAACAAAGCGTGAATGTTATCCACGCTTATTCTCTTCAATTGAGGTTCCTGCAAGACCCTTAACCCAAGAATAAACAATAACGCCCACGCTGATATGCATAACACGCCGTATCAGCGTGAGAATATACATATCCGAGGACATCTATTGCACTATCTTGTTTCGGGGGTTAGAACTTTGCAGGATTCCAATTGAACCAAAACAAGCGTCAATAAACGCCTTATATTATGTCATGCGATGTTTCTTTTTGGGGACAAAGGGCAGACAATCCCACCCACTTATCCCCAGCATGAAGCATCACGGCGGCAAAAGTACGGAAGAAAAAGGATATGCACAAGGGGGATGGGGATTTTTCTGTCGGGGAGACGGGGCTGAATAGTATTCTAACGATCTGCTTCGCTGTACAGACGGAATAGACGAGGTGAACAGCGGCTCCCAGCCGCTACAATAGACGAAAAGGTACATTAACGGGCACGGTAAGGGCATGGTAAGGGTACGGCGAGGGTACGGTGAGGGTACGGTGAGGGTACGGTGAGGGTACGGTGAGGTTTGCTTACGGACATAATAATTTTGGGATAGAGTCTGTATAATAACATAATAATAACATAATAATCACATAATAATCACCCAATAATATCCCAATGGTATATGCTGAAAGCAAGGGAGAGAATAGAGAGCACCCAACAAAGAGAAGGGTATCCTTATACTATCCCTATAGTATCCGAATAGTAGGCGAAGGGTGGCTGAAGGGTACAAGAATAAACGGCAAGGGGTGAACTTGCCGTTGGAGGAGGGGCTAATTATGCCACCTTATGCTGCCGCATAATGACGGTAGGGGTATCAGATGCGGTCGAGGACAGTCTGAATGAGCTGGGTGATACGGGGCTGATAGTCGGTATTGGCGGCCTCTATCTTGCGCTGTGCGATGACACAGCAGACGGTCATTGCCTTGTGTCCCATGTGCAGAGACAAACCGGCAATGCAACTGCCCTCCATCTCATAGTTGGTGATACGCTGTCCCTCAAAACGGAAAGCGGAAATGCGTTCGTTGATGTCGGGCACAGCTATGGGCACTCGCAAGATACGTCCCTGCGGTCCGTAGAAACCGTTGGCAGCAATGGTGCATCCGCGCAGCATATCTTTCTGTGCGATACGCTCCACGAGTTCGGGATTGGCACTGACCACATAGGGCACAGCCGCCTTCTCGGGATAACCAACCGCCTGTACAAAAGCCTTCTCGAAAGCCAAGTCACACACCTTGTCGCGGTCGTGATAGAAAGCCAGCACGCCATCGAAGCCGACGGACTTGACACTGACAAGGAACGAGCCCAACGGAATGTCTTCCTGCATGGCACCGCAGGTACCGATACGCACAATCTCGAGACTGCGTTTCTGCTGTTTCTCGCTGCGGGTTTGGAAGTCGATATTAGCCAGCGCATCTATTTCGTTCATAACGATGTCGCAGTTGTCAGTACCGATACCCGTGGAGATACACGTGATACGCTTGCCGTTGTACCGCCCCGTCATAGAGTGGAACTCACGGTTGCGTATATCACATTCCACACTACCCTCGTCAAAGAAAGCAGCCACTTTATTGACGCGGTCCTGGTCGCCCACCAAAATAATCTTGTCAGCCAAGAACTCGGGACGGAGATGCAGGTGGAAGGCACTGCCGTCGCCATTGATAATCAATTGGCTGGGAGGAAACTGGTAATCCATAGTCATACAATATTTAAGCTTCACCTCCTCCGAAGGACATGGGAATGGTAGAACCCGGGGTAGGCTGTCCGTTGATTTGAATCTTGCCGAACTGTGCTTCATACTTGCCGATGTTGTCCTGCAGGGCAAAGAGCAGTTTCTTGGCGTGCTCGGGCGTGAGCACGATACGGGACTTGACGTTAGCCTGCTTGAGCCCGGGCATCATACGAACGAAGTCAATAACGAACTCAGAGGATGAGTGAGAAATAATAGCCAGATTGGCATAGGTGCCTTCCGCCACTTCGGGGGAGAGGTTGATGTTCAGTTTTTGTTCTTCCATAATTGTAGTTAGATTAAAGCGGCGCAAAAGTAGGCAAAATAAAGCAAAGTACAAAATAATTGCGATTGATTTTGTATTGTGCTTTTTATGTTCTAATTTTGCGCGTTTTTTGGATAGCGGTTGTTGACAGCCGTTTCAGAGAGCAGAAATAGACAATAGTTACAAATATAAATTCAAGATCTATGCAACAAATCCTCGTTAAACGTGGTTTGGACATTCCGATGGAAGGGAAGGCGGCATTGTCGTTAGGCAGTCTGTCTCGTCCGAAGGTCTATCGTGTTGTACCTGACCACTATGCCGGCATATCGCCCAAGTTGATGGTGAAGGTCGGCGACAAGGTGAAAGCGGGCAGTGCCCTCTTTCACGACAAGCAGTTTGAGGCGATGTTGTTCACGTCACCAGTCAGCGGTACGGTCGTTGAGATAGTTCGCGGCGAACGTCGTAAGGTGATGTCCATCAACATTGAAGCGGATTCGACGATGGAGTATGAGCATTTCGATGCGTCCGCCAAAGATGCGGCAGGCGTTCGTGAGGTGCTCCTTCATTCGGGTCTGTGGTCGCTTATAGAACAACGTCCGTATGCTTGCATCGCGTTGCCTGACAAGCAGCCTCGTGCTATTTTTGTTTCTACGTTCAGTACAGCTCCTTTGGCACCTGACTATGAGTGGGTTCTGAAGGGGCAGGGTGCCACGCTGCAAGCGGCGGTGGATGCATTGGCTAAGATTGCTCCTGTGTATGTGGGCGTTCGTGCCGGTTCGGGAGCCGCCGATTTCCGCGGCTTGAAGAACTGCACCCACTATGAGGTGGCAGGTCCGCACCCCGCAGGTAACGTAAGTGTACAAATCAACCACATCCTGCCGATGGCAATAAAAGACACGATGTGGACGGTCAACATCCAAGACCTTGCGCTAATCGGTAGGCTCTTTATGAAGGGCATTGTCGATATGCGTAAGAAAGTGGCACTGACCGGTCCGTTGGCATACGGCAAGCAGTACTATGAAGTGCTGCCGGGTATGCCCGTTGCCACGCTGATGCAGTCGAACATTCACCAAGAATGTACCTGCCGCTTGATAGCAGGCGATGCGTTGAGTGGTCATCAGGTGGGGATGGACGAGAGTATATCGCTGTATGACAATCAGTTTACAGTTATTGACGAAGGCACCGCCACGCATGAGTTTATGGGTTGGATTATGCCCCGTTTCAGCGAGTTCCACGTGGGTAAGACCGATCCTGCCGCGATGTTAGACAGCCGGTGTGTGCGTTCGTGGTTAGGCAGCAAGCCGTATCGCTGGGATGCCCGTCTGAAAGGCGGTCGCCGCGCTATCATCGTGAGCGGCGAGTACGACAAGGTCTTCCCGATGGATATCTATCCCGAGTACCTCATCAAGGCGATGATAGCAGGCAATCTGGACAAGATGGAGCAACTTGGCGCACGCGAAGTAGCTCCTGAAGACTTTGCCTTGTGCGAATATGTATGTACCTCCAAGATGCCGCTGCAAGCCATTGTACGCGCCGCCTTGGACAATATGAGAAAGGAGATTGAGTGATGGAAAAGTTTTATAATCTCTGGAAGAAGTTCGGAAAGAACTTCGAGGAAGGCGGCAAATGGCAGAAACTGAGCAGTTTCTACGACGCTTTCGATACGTTCCTTTTCACTCCGCAGACGACAGCCAAGCGCGTAGGCGCACAGATTCACGACGGCGGCGACTCGAAGCGCACGATGATTCTGGTGGTATTGGCACTTGTTCCCTGCGCACTGTTCGGAATGTTCAACGTAGGTTACCAACACCTGTTGGCTACGGGACAATTAGCCGGCGGTATGACGGCAGCGTTGTGGTGGAAAGCCTTCGGCTTCGGTCTGTTGGCTGTTCTGCCCTACTACATCGTCAGTTATCTGGTCGGTTTGGGCATCGAGTTCGTGGTGGCTCAAATCAAGAAAGAAGAGGTGGCAGAAGGTTTCCTTGTAACGGGTTTCATTATCCCGCTCATTGTGCCGATTAACACGCCTCTGTGGATGGTTGCCATCGCTACGGCTTTTGCGGTCATCTTCGCCAAAGAGGTGTTCGGCGGAACGGGTTATAACATCTTCAACGTGGCACTGATAGCCCGTGCATTCCTGTTCTTCGCTTATCCTACCCACATGACGGGCGACAACGTGTTTGTTCGCACCGGCTCGACTTGGGGCTGGGATAGCGATATGACGGCAGTGGACGGATTCTCGGGTGCTACACCATTAGGACAGTTGGCTACCACGGCGGATGCCAACCTGATGCCGGTCGATTTCTGGACGATGTTCAACGGTCTGATTCCCGGTTCTATCGGCGAGACGTGCGGCTGGGCTATCCTGTTGGGAGCCTGCCTGCTGCTATGCACCGGTGTTGCTTCGTGGAAGACGATGGTGGCCATCTTGGGTACTGCCTCTCTGACGGCTTGGCTCTTCAACGCCTGCGGACCGGAGACGGCTGTGGCAAACTACCCGTGGTATATGCACCTTGTGAGCGGCGGTCTGCTCTTTGGTGCGGTCTTTATGGCTACCGACCCCGTTACTTCGGCTCGTACCGAGTGCGGCAAGTGGATATACGGTGCGCTCATCGGCTTTATGGTTATCGTTATCCGTGTGCTGAATCCCGGTTATCCAGAAGGAATGATGCTGGCCATCCTGTTGGGTAACGCCTTCGCTCCGCTGATTGACTGGTGCGTGGTTCGCGTGAATATCAACAAACGTATGAAAAGAGCATAAGGAGGACAAAGTTATGAAAATGAATACCGATAGCAACGTTTATACGATTGTTTATTCTATTGTTTTGGTCGTTATAGTGGCTGTTCTTCTTGCAGTGGTCAATCAGGGCTTGAAGGCACGCCAGGAAGCCAATAAACTACTGGACACGCAGAAACAGATGTTGGTGGCACTCAATCAGGACATCGACAACTGCGATGACCCCGCAGCCCTGTACGACAGTTTGGTAAAGGACACCGTTATGTGCGGCGAAAGCCCCGTTATCGTGTTTGAAGTGGAAGGTCAGACCAAGTATATGCTCCGCTTGCACGGTCAAGGTCTGTGGGGCGGTATCGGAGGCTATATGGCTCTCAACGACGACTGCAACACCGTCTTTGGCATCAACTTCAACCACGAGAGCGAGACTCCGGGTCTCGGTGGCGAGATCGTTACGGAGAAGTTCCGCAGCCAGTTCTTTAACAAGCATATCAAAGACGCTCAGGGCAATCTGCGTTCGATAGCCGTTCTGAAAGAGGGTAAGCAAGCCCCCGAAGGACAGGAGCAAGTGGATGCATGGGCAGGTGCTACGATCACTTCGACAGGCGTAAGCGATATGCTGGCTGCCAATATGGAAGAGTACCGCGCGTTCCTGATGGAAAAGACGGAACAATGCTGTGCGCAAGCCGACAAGAAATGCTGTACCGGTCAAGCCTGCTGCACCGCCGATGGTGGCTGCAAGGATGGTCAGTGCTGCGACCAATGTTCGTGCGCGAAAGACGGTCAGTGCTGTGCCAACTGCTCGTGCCAAGATTGTCAATGTCAAACCAAATGTAAGGAGGACTAAACTATGGCATTAAGTAAGAAAACAAAAGAGGCGTTTCTTGGTCCTCTCAATATCAACAACCCTGTCTTGGTGCAGATTCTCGGTATCTGCTCCGCATTGGCTGTCACGGTGCAACTGAAACCTGCACTCGTAATGGGTATCAGCGTGACCATCATTGTGGCACTAAGCAATGTGGTTATTTCGCTTATGCGTAAGTCTATACCGATGCGTATCCGTATCATCGTCCAACTGGTTGTGGTGGCTGCTTTGGTTACCATCGTGAGCGAGATACTGAAAGCGTTTGCCTACGATGTGGCTATGCAACTGAGCGTCTATATCGGACTGATTATCACCAACTGTATCCTGATGGGACGCTTGGAGGCGTTTGCTATGACCAACAATCCGTTGGACAGTCTGATGGACGGTCTGGGCAACGGCTTCGGCTACGCTTGGATCCTGGTGGTAGTGGCTTTCGTGCGCGAACTGCTCGGTTCGGGCAAACTGCTCGGCTATCAGATTATCCCCGACAGCTGGTACGTAGCCAACGGCGGATTCTATGAGAACTGCGGTATGATGCTGATGCCCGCTATGGCACTTATATTGGTAGGTTGTATCATTTGGGCACACCGCTCGATAAACGATAAGGAGACTAAATAATGGAACACGCTATTAGTTTGTTTGTCCGCTCGATATTTGCGGATAATATGATTTTCGCCTTCTTCCTCGGTATGTGCTCCTTCTTAGCCGTATCGAAGGATGTGAAGACCTCAGCAGGCTTGGGCGTTGCCGTTCTCTTTGTGGAAACGATTACGCTGCCCGTTAACTACCTGCTACAGGTCTATGTACTTGACCCGTTGGGATTGGGCTACTTGAGTTTCATCCTCTTCATCGCCGTTATTGCCGCCATTGTACAATTGGTGGAGATGGTAGTAGAGAAATTCAGCCCCTCGCTTTACGCTTCGTTGGGTATCTTCCTGCCCTTGATAGCCGTGAACTGCGCCATTATGGGTGCCTCTCTCTTTATGCAACAGCGCGTACAACTTGACCCTGAAAACGTCAAAGCTATTGCTAACATAGGCGATGCGTTTGCTTACGCCATCGGTTCGGGGCTTGGTTGGTTCATCGCTATCGTCTGCCTTGCCGGTATCCGCGAGAAAATGGAATACAACGATGTACCCAAACCCTTGCAGGGTATAGGTATCACGTTCATTACCGTTGGACTGATGGCTATGGCGTTTATGTGCTTCAGCGGACTTAACATCTAAATAAGGAGGATAAACACAATGAATATGACTGCTATATTATATGCTGTTGGAGTATTCTTGGCTGTTATACTCCTATTGGTTGTATTGCTGCTGGTTGCCAAAAAGTATTTGGTGGCAAGCGGTGATGTCAAAGTGACCGTCAACGGCGACAAAGAGTTTGCCGTCCCCGCCGGCGGTACGTTGCTCGCCACGATGGCTGAAGCCGGTGTACACCTGCCCTCAGCCTGTGGCGGTAAAGGCTCGTGTGGACAGTGCAAATGCCAAGTGTTGAGCGGTGGCGGTGAAATACTGCCTACAGAGAAAGTTCATTTCTCTCGCAAACAACAGAAAGAAGGCTGGCGTTTAGGTTGCCAGGTCAAAGTGAAGAACGACTTGAACCTTAAGATAGACGAGAGTATCCTCGGTGTCAAGGAGTGGGAATGTGAAGTTATCAGCAACAAGAACGTGGCTACTTTCATTAAGGAGTTCAAAGTGGCTTTGCCAAAAGGCGAGCACATGAATTTCGAGCCGGGTTCGTATGCGCAGATTCGTATTCCCGAATACGACATCGACTACAATCGCGATATGGACAAGTCGCTCATCGGCGACCTCTATTTGCCCGCTTGGGAGAAGTTCGGTCTGTTTGGTCTCAAGCAGAAAAACACCGAAGCCACCATCCGTGCTTACTCTATGGCTAACTATCCCGACGAAGGCGACATCATTACGCTCACCGTGCGTATCGCCACGCCGCCGTTCAAACCTAAAGATGAAGGTCCCGGGTTCCAAAACGTACCCTGCGGTATTGCTTCTACCTACATCTTCTCTTTGAAGCCGGGCGACAAGGTGATTATGTCCGGTCCTTACGGTGAGTTCCGTCCTGTCTATGACAGCAAGAAGGAGATGATCTGGGTTGGCGGTGGTGCCGGTATGGCTCCGCTCCGTGCGCAGATTATGCACATGCTCAAGACCCGCAACTGTCGCGACCGCGAGATGCACTATTTCTATGGCGCACGTGCTATCGACGAAGTGTTCTTCCTCGACGATTTCCTCGCTCTGGAGAAGGAGTTCCCGAACTTCCATTTCCACTTGGCTTTGGACCGTCCCGACCCGAAGGCAGACCAACTCGGCATCAAATATACGGCAGGTTTCATAGCTCCTGTGATGGGCGATACCTACCTCAAGCAGCATGATGCCCCCGAAGATGTAGAGTACTAC
>CADAAF010000012.1 GCA_902785805.1 uncultured Bacteroidales bacterium
GAGTTTGAAGACGAAGCCAAAGCCACCGTTCCGCAAGGAGAAGACCCTACCGCCGAACAAAAAAAGCGTATGGAAAGCGAATTGGGCGACCTGCTCTTTGCGCTTATCAACGTGGCAAGACTCTATCATCTCAAACCCGACAATGCCCTCGAACGAACCAACCAAAAATTCATCAACCGCTTCAATTACGTTGAGCAGAAAGCCAAAGAAGAAGGCACACCCCTTAATGAGATGAGCCTTAATCAAATGGAATCGCTGTGGCAGGAAGCCAAGCAGTGCGGCATATAGGACTCGAACCTACACTCTTGCGAACCAGATCCTAAGTCTGGCGCGTCTACCAATTCCGCCAATGCCGCAACAAACAACTATTAGAACGCGCAAAAGTAAAACCAATTTTTCATTCCGCAAAACGCAAAAGCAATTTATGCCGACGTTTTTCTATTATACCTATCCTTCAGGGCTGCGCCTTGTGTACCGGCACACACCGTCTCCCGTTGCTTATGCCGGCATTATGGTAGGAGCCGGAACACGTGACGAACAACCTGATATCAACGGTATGGCGCACTATATAGAACACTGCGTCTTCAAGGGTACACTGACCCGACAAGCCAACCGATTCGTACCGCGCTCATCCTCACAAATCATTCACCACCTTGAAGATGTAGGTGCAGAAGTCAATGCCTATACCACAAAGGAAGAGACTGTTTTTTATGCCGCTACGCCCACCCGTTTTCTCCAGCGGACGCTACATCTGCTGCTTGACCTTGTCATACGCCCCACGTTCCCGAAAAAAGAAACGGACAAAGAAAAAAGCGTCATCTTAGACGAGATAGAGAGTTACAACGACAGTCCGTCCGAACTTATATACGATGACTTTGAGAGTTTGATTTTCAGTCATCACCCGCTTGCCCTGCCCATACTCGGCACCCGCCGTTCGCTCAAACAAATCAGTAGTTCGCCCAAGATGCCGCTGCAGTTTATGCAGCAATACTACCGTCCGGAGAGAATGGTGGTATTTGTCCAGTCGCGTTTGCCTTTCGCGCGCGTGCGCACCTTATTAGAACGTCTTATCGAAGAGGATGATTGTACGTATGCACCCGCCTCTACCGCCCTGTCCATAATTGGAACAGACCAATATTCTCCTGCAGCAAAGAGGATACCTTTCAGTCCCCTTGACCCAAGTCCGCGTACAGCCGCTTACCGCCGCCATACCCACCAACTTCACCTGATGACAGGTCAGCGCGCCTACCCGCTCGGACATCCTATGCAACTACCACTCTATCTGCTCAATAACATACTTGGAGGAGGAGCTATGTCCTCGCGCCTTAATATGTCGTTGCGCGAACAGAAAGGACTGGTGTATACGGTTGAATCACAATATACCCCATTGAGTGATACCGGCTACTGGAACATCTATTTAGCTTGTGATCCGGAAGACAAACAGCAATGTTTAGAACTTGTATATAAAGAACTTAATAAACTTATCGCCACACCGTTGACTTCCGCACAACTGGCTCAATCGCTTCGACAACTGCAAGGACAAATGGCAATCAGTGCGGAAAACAACGAAAACAACGTGCTGGCTATGGCAAAACAAATGCTCTATTTCAACAAAGCCTATACGTGGCAGCACTCGTTTGCTCAATTACAGTCGGTTACACCGGATGTTCTACAAGCTGTTGCAAAAGAAATCTTCATGCCAGACCGGCTCTTTACCCTCTCCTACGAATAGGGTAAATTTACGAAAAATTGCTGAAAGTGGAGAAAAAATTAAAAAAAGGGTTGCCACCTCTTGTTTGCAAAGAAGAAATGAATTACCTTTGTGCGCTTTTTTTCGGAGAAAATTATGCGAAAAAAGCCCATATAACGACTAATAACATTAAAACATATTGATTTAACCAAAATGAAAAAAGTAATGACACTATTTGTGCTGAGCTTGCTTACAATCAGCTTATTTGCGCAGGATAAGCAGATCAGCGGTGTAGTCGTTGATGAAAAAGGGGAATCCGTCATCGGCGCGAGTGTGCAGGTGAAGGGTACTACGATTGGAACGATTACCGACTTTGACGGTCAGTTCATCCTTACAGTCAGTCAGGATGCTAAAACTTTGATCATCAGTTATGTGGGTATGAAGACGCAAGAAGTTGCCATCAAGGGGACGAATATGCGCGTCGTAATGCACGAGGACACTGAAGTTATCCAAGAAGTGGTGGTTACCGGTTATGGTAACGTGACAAAGGGTAGTTTCGCAGGTTCTGCCAAATCCGTGGATGCCGAGACTATCGAAAAGAAAGCCCCCTCTGAGATTTCCAAAGCCCTCGCAGGTGAGGTGGCCGGTGTGCAGGTTATTAACACCTCCGGTCAGCCCGGCACGAACGCTGCCATCCGTATTCGCGGTTTAGGTTCGGCTAACGCCAGTTCCGCTCCTCTGTATATAGTAGATGGTGTGACCTACAGCGGCGACATCAGTGCCATCGACCCGGGCGACATCGCTTCCACCACCGTCCTCAAGGACGCTACCGCTACATCTCTTTATGGTAGCCGTGGTGCCAATGGTGTGATTGTCATTACTACCAAGAAAGGAAAACAGGACGAAGATGCCAAGATTGACATAGACGTAACATACGGTGCCAATATGCACTTGCTGCCTATGTATGATGTTATTACCGACCCGCAAGAGTATCTCGGTATAGCTTGGCAGAGTCTGAAGAACAACCTCAATAACGACCCTGCTCTGGCTAACCAGAACCTCTTCTCGAAAGTGGGTCTGCCGTCTATCTACAACCTGTGGGTGGATGAAGAAGGCAATACCGCAAAGGCACCTTTCTTCACCGATGACGGCGAGTTTTACAGCAACCTGCAACTTAGGGACTGCTACAAGAATATGCCCTCATGGAAAGACGCTATTTTCCGTACCGGTCAAAAAGCCAACACAACGCTTCGTATATCCGGCGGTAACAGCAAAGTATCTTATTTCTCCTCGTTCAGCTACCTGAAAGACGAAGGTTACTATATAGGTTCGGATTACGACCGTTTCACCACCCGTAATAATGTGGATTTCCAAGCCAAGAAATGGCTCAAAGGTACGGTCAGCCTTGCTTACACCTACTCCAACCTCAACAACCCCGGTCAAGGCGGAAACATGAATAACGGTTTTGCCTACGTCAATGGTATCCCGCCCATCTATCCCGTCTATATGTATGACGAGGATGGCAATATAATGATTGACCCCAAGACCGGCGGCAAGGCGTTCGACTATGGTATGCACGAAGGTTTCGGTCGTGGTTTTGGTAGCGGTATCAACCCTGCCGGTGCACTTATGTACGACAAGGCACGCACAATGCAGCACCAAGTGATAGTGAACGGTATGTTGGAGTTCAAGTTCTACAAAGACCTCAAACTCGAAGTGACTGCCGGTACACAATACCAGGGCATCAACTCTTCAAGTCTGACCAACAAGTATTATGGCGACGCAGCCGGTTTGGGTCGTATATCCAAATCGCAAACCAACTACACTTTCTTCGAGACCAAACAAATCTTGAAATATAATAAGGTAATAGGCGACCATACGATTGACGCTTTGGCGGGTCACGAACTCAGTTTCTCCCGCAATCAGGGTATGTCGGCAGGTATGAACCGTATAGCCGACCCCAACAGCCTTGAATTGAGTAACGCCATTCAGATGTCACACATCAGTTCGAGCACAAGCGAAACGGCTTTACAATCGGTACTGGCGCAAGCCAACTATATCTACGCAGAGCGTTATATGCTCACCGCCAACTACCGTGCCGATGGTTCGTCCAAGTTTGCAAAGGGCAAACGTTGGGGACATTTCGGTTCGATTGGTGTAGGATGGGTATTCACTAACGAGCCTTTCGTACAAGCACAAGAGAAGTTCTCGGAGTGGATTCGCGATGCCAAACTGCGCTTCTCGTGGGGTGTGCTCGGTAACCAAGGTATCGGTTCCGACTTGTTCCAAGACCACTACTATATTGATTATGTAGATGGCGAAATCGGTTACATCTGGAACTACAAAGGAGCACCCGACTTGACTTGGGAGCGTACACAAACCGTGGATCTCGGTCTTGAGTTCTCTGTCAACAAGTATGTGGACCTTGAGTTGGACTACTTCTGGAAATTGACTGACCACATGTTGATGCCGCGTTATCAGGCTCCGTCCATCGGTTACTCGTCCATCTATATCAACGGCGGTAAGATGACCAACCAAGGTGTTGAGTTCCAAGCCAATGTACACGCTTTGGATATGCGTAATATCAAATTGGATATTCGTCTCAACGGCGGTCACTACCACAACAATATCGAAGAGTTGCCCAAGAGCATTGACAGCGAGACGGAGATGACCACCAACGGCGGACTCTTCGTAGGTCACTCAATGTTAGACTGGAAACTGCCCGAATACGTAGGTGTTAACCCCTCCAACGGTAAAGCAATGTATGTAGGTTACTACGACAGAGACAAAGGTAGTTTCGGTGATACGAAAGAAGCTTCACAAATTACAAACGAAGACCTTGAAAAATCCAAGACAGGTTCGGTTGATAACTATATCTCTGACGTTTATAAGTATCGTTTGGAGCATCCGAATGCAGATATTGATACTGTTCATACAGACGATGCACGGCTTATCGGTTCGGACTTTATCGGCAGAACGGCTGAGCCTGCTTTGGACGGCGGTTTCGGTATTGACTTTGAGGCATACGGCTTCACACTGAATGTCATGTGTAGCTACCGTCTTGGCGGTTGGGGTTATGATAATACGTACGCAATGTTGATGGGTAACGAGAAAGTGGGCAACTACAACTGGCACGTAGATATGCGCAACGCATGGACACCTGAAAATACCGACACCAATATCCCGCGTCTAAACAACGGTACGGATACCTATACCAACACAGGTTCGACACGTTTCCTGACCTCTAACTCGTACATAAGCCTTAATAATATCCGTCTTGGCTACAAGTTCCAGAAAAAGTTGATTGAAAAGATCAAGCTCAACCGTTTGGAACTTTACGTACAAGCAGACAATCTGGCTATCGGTTCGGCACGTCGCGGTTACAACCCGACAGTTAGTATTGACGGTTCGTCCGATGCTTACCAGTACACACCGCTTTCCACTCTTATCGGCGGCATAAAGATTCAATTCTAATCAGGTAACGTAAGAAACGGATTAACTTAAGATTATGAAAGGAAAACAAGATATGAAAAAGCACATTATTCTGGCTCTTACCGCTGCGGCATTCGTTCTTACTGCTTGCGAAAAAGATTTCTTGGAACGCTATCCTGAAGGGGGTACCATTCGTCAAGACCAGTATGAGAAATTAGACAACCAGCTGGAAGGCTCAGTACGCGGTATGTATGCACGTCTCTATACGATGAGCGGCAGCAGCCACGACGAATTTGGCAAACGCAGTATTGACCTCTGGGGTGATATATTGTCATCGGATATAGCTCTTACCGGTAAAACATACGGCTGGCTCTATACCGACGAACAGATGCTTACCACCAATCGTACAGGTACCATTTGGAGTCACTACTACAGCCAAATTCACAACATCAACGCTACCATCAAGTCGTTCAAGAAAGTGTATAGTTTTGTGGGGGACTTGGAAAAGAACGGATGGCCATCCGAACTGAAAGCAGCAGGTATGACCAAGACGCAAATGGATAGTATCTACAACAAAGCTGCATACACCAACGCTCTCTACTATGCACAGTTACTCGGTTTGCGCGGATATATGTATTCGCAGTTGGTTAAGTTCTATACACCTGTACAAGAAAGCGACAAGTTCCTCGCAGACAGTATCGGCAACTTTGACTGCATACCTCTCTATACAGAGGATAATACAGATGTAGTTCAACCGCTGTCCACAGCAGCCGTGGTTTACAACCAAGCATTCTCTGATCTTGAGATGTCTATCAAGTTGTTTGAAGAATTCGGTGCTAACTATATACGCAATAGTAAGTTGGAGTTAGACCGTGAAGTAGTATGCGGTATTTTGGCATTGGCATACCTGAACGAGTGCGTTTATCGTGCCGGTACACCGCTGTATGCCGTCCATGTGCAAAAAGCATTAGATAATGCGGAGAAAGTTATCAACAGCAACTTGTATCAAACTCTCAAAGAGAGCGAACTGCTGACTACCGGTTTCAACAGCGTAACCAATCCCGGATGGATTTGGGCTCAGGAAGTAACCGTCGAAACCAGCGGCGGTCTGAAGAGTTGGTTCGGTCAGATGGACATCCACTCATACAGTTATGCATGGGCGGGAGATACAAAGGTTATTGACGCTACTCTGCGTGATATGATTCCTGCCTGGGACAAGCGCCGTCTGTGGTTCAACGACGGTAAAGCCAACAGCATCTACAAAGACTGCCCGGACGGCAAGTTCTTCTCGGAGAAGAATCCTGTCTCTACCAATGCGGATGACATCGACCGTGACTGGCTCAGCGACAACGTGTTTATGCGTATCGAGTCGATGTACCTCATTGCTGCCGAAGCCAACTGGCGTTTGGGTAACACTGCGCAAGCAGCATCCTACCTGACTGCTATCACCGACCAGCGTCTTGATACCACAGCTTTCCTCTGGCAAGATGAATACAACGATTTCAAAACAGGTCTTGCTACCGACAGCAAACTAAAAGAGGCTATCATCTACAACTGGCGTATCGAGATGTGGGGCGAAGGCTACGGATTGGATACGTTCCGTCGGTTCGGAGAAAGTCGTAAGCGCGGTGGTAATCACGATTATGCAAAGGGTGTGGCTATCAAACCTTCTGACTCGTATTACAACTTCAGTATTCCCAATGGAGAAATAATATACAACCCTTATTTAGGAGACAAAAAAACTAATTAACCATAAACTCAACAAAAAAATAACTCATTATGAAAAAATTCTTATTTGGTGCTTTAGCACTTTTGACGGCAGTTTCTGTAATGACAAGCTGCAAAAAAGTCATCGACGAGCCAACAAAAGGTGAAGAACTGACACTCAGCAAAACGAGCGTCAAGATGGCTATTACCGTTTATGACAGCGAGAAAGGTGAAGTAGCAAACACCGACCGTTTCACCATCACTCCGAAAGAAGGAACTTACGAGATTTCCGCATCTGTTAACGACATCGTTACGTGGAAAATTGCGAAGAATGTGGTTACCCTTACTGCAACGAATATCGGTAAGACCCAACTGACCATCACCGAAACGACCAGCAAAAAAACCGCCACGTATGACGTGGAAGTGGTATCTGTATTGGAGAGCCTGTCATTTACACAAGCAACAGTTGCATACTACCAAGGTGAAGAGTATCTTGCTACTTTGGACACTGTAGATAGCGTGTTTATTTGGACTAACCCCGACAAAGAGCAAGTTGCTCTGCGCGCTTTCCTTGTGGATGTTGACTTACACTTGTTCTCTGACGGTTTCTACGTAAATGACGAAGGCGAATATGACGGTGCTGCAGTTGGTTATATTGCAGTATTCCCCGGCAAGGCTTGGTATGCTCCAAAAGGACTTAACACCGACCGTGGTTTCGATGAGTCTGCATCTATTACTACCGGCATTTGGAAAACCAATAAGGAGATGACGAAAGCCAAAGTTCTCGCTCCCGGTACATTCACTAACGGCGAACTTGCTTTCGAACACGTAAAACAGGCTATCACAAGTTTCAACAATTATATTGCTTCAGATTACGAGTCTGCAACAGATTTGGAAAACTTCCAAAACGAGATGTCTACAGCCGATACATTGGCATTCAAGGGAGGTCGTCTTATCCGCTTCACCTATATGTCTGAAGATTACGGTATTGACTTTATACCTGCTGCACTTATTCCTGAAGCACAGATGCAATTGGCTTGGAACGATAAATCCATGTATATGTACAGCGTTCCCGCAGTTCAGATGACCATTCAACCTATCAACGGCGACAACGGCTGGGGTGTGAAAGTTGAACGTAACGAAATTACAAATGAATATACATTGGTGAGCGAAGGATTTGAGTTCGGTAAGCAGTTCATCTATCGTCATATTCCCGCAAGCGATGATGAAGAAGCAGCTCCTGCACGCAAAGCTATGCAGTTTGACCGCCATATCCTCACCAGCCAACCTAAGAACGTAGTTAGACGTAATTTCTAATAAGACACAAAAGCACACCGGAAACTATTACGGTAAATGCTGAAAGATAATCAGCTGCCAAGAAAATCTTGACAGCTGATTATTTTTTACAATCGGATAATAATGGTTTTAGATGGCTACCGGGTTTGTTTTGCGTTGCTGTGTGTTTCGGTGTGCCTTCGGTGAGAATAGCACTATCTATCGGTTATCCTTCGGTTATCTATCGGTTATCCTTCGGTTAGGCTTGCTGTTTGATAGCATATTTGCACCAAGTGGCGGGGCAGAGAATTTGCAGATGTTTGTAATGTATGGTTTATTGTAAAGAAATGGGATTTATACATTATTAAACGCAAATCTGAAAGAATTATGATATAAAAACACTTGCATGCAAGATAAAAACGTTACTTTTGCCCCAAAAGTAGAAAATATGACAGTCAAAGAACAATTAAAGATATTGTTTGCCTTGCTGCTTCTTACAGTAAGTTGCGAGACACACAATCAATCAGGTGAAAACGAACCGAAAGGACAGGACAGCACTCAAGTTCAGCCCATACTACAGAAAGCTAACACAACAGTCGTATATGAATGTAACGAACGTCTCTTTGCTAAGGAACAGGCTTTTAACACCATCCGCAACTACCTTCCGGTGCTACAGGAGATGCAAGTAAACGTTCTATGGCTGATGCCTATACATCCCAGAGGTACTGTAAAAAGCGTCAATTCTCCCTATTGCGTGAAAGATTACTACGCCATTGATCCCGCGTTCGGAACAATGGAAGACCTGCGCGCATTAGTGAGCGACTGCCATCAACGCGGTATGTTTGTCATACTTGACTGGGTAGCCAACCATACGGCGTGGGACAACCCATGGTATGTAGAACACCCGGAATGGTACACCTATCCTTCGGGCGAAGAAACCAATTGGAAAGACATATCACCTCTCAATTACAACAAAACTGAGGTACAACAGGCTATGCAAGAGGCAATGCTCTATTGGGTACGGGAAGCAGATATAGACGGATACCGTTGTGACTACGCCGAAGGGGTACCTTCTTCGTTCTGGAAAACAGCCATTGACGCAATCCGCAGACAGAAGAAAACAGCCATCCTTCTGGCAGAAGCAAGCAACACCACACTTTACGATGCAGGTTTTGACTGGATGTACAGTTGGAATTACTTGGGTGCCATACAAAAACTCTTTCGCACAGGCAGCAATCTGACCAATCTGTATTCTGTCAGCTCCGGCGAATTAGCTTCCACACCGGCGGGCAAAGAACGGTTGAGATATGTTACAACTCACGATGCTTCATCGGAAACAGCACCTTCCACATATTACCACACCGCACAAGGTGAACTTGCAGCTTCGTGTCTTACTTTCTTCCTCGGCGGTGTGCCGATGATTTACTCCTCACAGGAAATCGGCAATATGAACCAACTGAATTTCTTCAACTACAACATCAAATCGTTCAGCCCAAACAACACAACGACTAAGGCATACATAGCCATAATGAAGGCTTACGTGGCATCTGCTGAAGCACGTTTTGGTGAAGTAATCAATTGTTCGTCTGGTCAAGTTGCAATGTTCACCCGCAAGCAGGGTATGAAGGAAGTGCTTGTTGCGGTAAACACAACGTCCGGTGAGCAAACAATTATGTTACCGGAGCAGTGGCAACGCGTATCATGTACTGATTTGCTTACTGACACACAGATAGCTGCGCCAGAGACACTCATTCTCTCCGCTTACGAATACAAAGTGTATTTGAATACTTCTTCCGATAGAAAATAATAAAGTGCTTAGCTGTTAAACTTGTATATTGAGCTGAATGCGTTTTTCTTTTGCTTATATAGGTAGAAAGTCGTACTTTTGTGCGTTTTTGGCGTTTCGTTAGCGTTTGGCTGCTGATATTATTATATTACTTGTTCTGCTTGTAGCAGGTTACGTATTCAGTCGGAAAGACATCTTGTCTCCTGCTGTGCTTGTAGCATTTATTTGGCTATTCACTTTTATGTGTTACGCTGTCTTGCCCCACTCCCTACCTTTGTTAGGGAAACAGGTGCTGACAAGCATCGGACTATGGTCGGTAGGTTTGGCAGGAGGTGCACTATTGATGCAATCTTTTAGATACTCTCGGCGAACTATGCAGGTTGATACGCGTATTCGTGAGATATATTTCTGGTTGAGTTTGGCTTGCATACCATTGCTTATAGCATTTGTTTTTCACGCTCTTGCCTTCAATTTAGACGAGTCGCCTGCTATGCGTTTGCGTCTCGCAGCTCTCGGCAAAGGACAGACAGCGGGCGAACCATATTTGCCTTTCTACTATGTTCTTTGGTTAGCCACTTACCTGCTGTATCTCTATGACAATGATAACAAGCACCGTATTAGAGCCATCATAATGGGTCTGTTAGTGCTATCGTTTGCTATCGCCACAATGTCCAAATTCTTGATTCTCAATTTAGGGGTTATGACGATGGTTGTTCTGTTTCACAAAGGGGTCATTCGTTTTCGTCATCTTGCCGTGGGTGCTGCTTCATTAGTCGCTGTGCTTTTGGCTCTGCACGCCATACGTCAATCCCGAAATTTGAATGGTGACTATTCCGCCTTTCTTGTAGAACAATACGTACTGCGCAATTTGGTGGCTTTCGACACGTTACAACCTTTCTCTTCCGAACATTGGGGAGAAAATGTCTTCCGCATTTTCTATGCCGTTTCCCATAGATTAGGCATCAGTTCCGTAGAACCGGTTGATACCATTTTGCCGTGGATTTATAAACCTGTCTGTACCAACACTTATACGTGTATGTATCCTTTCTTCAAGGATTTCGGCTATTGGGGTATCGCCTTGTTTGCTCCTGTTTTGGGAGGACTGACAGGATGGGTCTATAAACGCCGGCAGCAAGGTGACCTTTTCTTTTCAATGCTCTACGCTTATTTCAGCACTATGCTTGTTTTTGAGTTTGACGGAGAATTATTTTTCACGAATTTAGCAGGCAACATCAAGTTTATATTGCTGTTATCGCTGCCTTTCCTGTTTGGAGGATACAAAAAGACGGAGGAATGAAAGATATACTCTTCATAGTGGTTATCTATCGCATACGGGAAACAGAAAGCCTCGCGTGCCAAACTTTACGCCGCTTATTAGGAGAAGAAGACTACAAACAACACGTTTTTGTACACGACAACACAACAGACAACATCTACCTTGCCGAAGCCTACAACAAAGGACTTGCTTACGCCCGTGACAATCAATATAGCCGAGCCGTGCTATTAGACGATGATACCGAAGTAACCAACGAATATCTGTCTGAACTGCAACACCTTATAGAGGACTATCCGCAGACTGTTTTTGTTCCCCGTCTGACCGGTTCGGATGGCAGATTGCTCTCGCCGTTCCGTCATCACGGCAGACTGACCGCTTTCAATTCGGGTGTTGCAATACCTGTAGAACTGATAAACGAGAAAATAGGATTTTTCAGCACCCGCTTCCCGTTGGACTACTTGGACTATTGGTTTTTTCTGCAACTGCAACGCAAGAACATACCCATGAAGGTAATGGATTCCTCATTGCGTCATTCTCTCAGTATCAGCGACTACAAGAACGTATCCGAAAGCCGCTACCAATCACTGCTTCAGGCGGAAAAACGGTTTGCTCAGGAGGAGGGAGGTATATATCCTCTTCTGTATCACATTCAATTATTAGGCAGAGCCGTCAAATGGACACTGACCGGCCATCGATACACCAAAGAAACGTGGAGGGCTGCCCTATGAACTCTGTATGTATGGCTACCTATAACGGCGAAAAATATGTTAGCGAACAGATTCGCTCTATTTTAGAGCAAATTAACGAAGATGACGAACTGATTATATCCGATGATAATTCAACGGACAACACGCTGAAAATTATCGGTGAAATCAAGGATAACCGCATTCGCATCCTACATAATTCGACCCGATATTTTCGTGATAATTACGAGAATGCCCTGCGCGCCGCAAAAGGAGACATAGTTTTTTTGAGCGACCAAGATGACGTGTGGATGAAGGGTAAATACGAGCGATGCATCAGGGAGTTGGAAACGGCTGATTTGGTATGTACCAACAGCCAACTTGCCGACGAACATTTGAACGTTTATTGCCCGAATTTCTTTTCCTTGTATCATTCTGGAAGAGGTGTTCTCAAAAACTCGTTGAATAATACCTACTACGGAGCTTGTATGGCGTTCCGACGCACGCTACTGGAACAAGCCTTGCCTTTCCCGCCTACCCGCGAAATAGGACATGATATATGGTTAGGATTAGTAGCCGAGATTGTCGGGAACGTGCGATTTATAGACACGCCTTACCTACTCTACCGGCGGCATGGACAGAACGTTACGTCTGTAGAAAAACTATGGTGCAGGAGCAAAAGACCACTATGGAAAAAAGTTTTCAGCCGCCTCGTAGTGCTCTATTATATTGGAAATTTTTATATCCGCTATGATACAAAAAAGTGATTCACAAAACAAGACGGTAAGTATTGTTACGCCCGTTTATAATGGCGAGCAATTCATATCGGAAACGATTGAAAGTGTACTCGCCCAAACGTACACAGACTGGGAGATGCTTATCATCAACGACGGAAGTACCGACAAAAGCGAAGAGATTGCACTTTCTTATGCCGCCAAAGACCCACGCATCCAAGTTTTCAGTCAGCAGAACGCGGGGAGTGCAGCTGCCCGCAACAACGGCATACGGCGAGCCAAAGGACGGTATATAGCCCTATTGGATGCAGACGATTTGTGGGAGCCGCTTTTCTTGCGCAGGCAATTGGACTTGATGGAAGAGAAAAAGTGCCAATTAGTTTACGGAGCACACAAGCGCATTAACGACAAAGGAAAAGAAATCCTGCAACCTTTCATACCCCCAAAGCAACTCCACTACAAAGATTTGCTTAAAACGTGCAGCATATCCTGCCTGACAGGTCTGTACGACACCTACCCCTACGGAAAAGTCTATCTGCACGAGGAGTTTCACAGCTTGCGGGATGACTACATCTACTGGCTTACCATCCTCCGGAAAACAGGTGTAGCATATGGCAATCAAGGGATAGTCGGGTCTTATCGTATGTTGAGCAACTCGCTTACTGCCAACAAGTTCAAGATGATTCGCCCCCAATACCGTGTCTATCGGGAGATAGAGAAATTAGGAGTGATTCGTTCGTGCTACTATCTCTTCAACTGGGCTGTACGCGGATTGTTCAAGTATTGGAAATAAGCCAAATAGTCACCTATCGTTATGAAAAAACTAAAGATACTCTTTCTCGTTCCGCCCGCTGTAGAAGGTACGCATCCTGCCGAAAGGAGTTCGGGATGTACACGAGTTGTGTATCCTACCCCCAATATATACGAACTGCAAGTGGCAGCATGCGTAAGACAGACCGACTTTGATGTCAGTTATTGGGATTGCGTCAATCACCCGCTTTCCGAAGAGACGTTACTGAACCGAATGGGAAAAGAATCCTTTGATGTAGTGCTGATGTGGACGGTCAATCTGTCGGTAGCGAACGATATACATATCTGCCAACGCATACATAGCCAATTTCCCACCGTATGGATAATGATGCTCGGTCCGGGAGCCGGATGGTTTTATACGGACTGCCTGAAAGACGAACATACGATAGTCATTCACGGTGAGCCGGAACAGACGGTCGTTGAGTTTCTCAACCTGCTTGCCGCTGATTCCGATTGGCACGACATATCGGGCATCTCCTATCTGCTCAACGGAGCAATCAAGCGCAATGGTATGAGGAAACTGATGAAAGACTTGGATGCTCTTCCAATGCCTGCACGCGACCTTATCGCCGACACGGATTACCGCAATCCAAAATTGAAAGTGAGTCCCTATACCACGATGGTTACATCACGCAACTGCCCATTCCATTGCATCTATTGTGTACCCAGTTCGCTCACTTTTGCACGGGAGATAGAGAACCGGCACTATACAGGCAAGAAACCGCCTATTGCTTTCCGCTCTGAAGAAAAAGTGACGGAAGAAATAGCTCTTCTGCACGCACAAGGCTATAAAGCTATCGGATTTGTGGATGACAATTTTATCTGGAACGAGAAGCGTACCCGCGCCATATGTGAGGCACTGCGTCAATACCAAATGGTGTGGAGTTGTCAGGCTCGTGTGGATGCTGTCACTGAACCTATCGCGAAGATGTTAGGCGAATCTGGCTGCCAAGCCGTGGACTTGGGCGTAGAATCATTCAACGATGATATATTGCAATTCATTCACAAAGACATCACTTCCCGACAAATCTATCAGGCTATTGATTGGCTGAAAAAATACCACGTCCCTGTCAAGTTGAATATACTGATTGGTACCAGTCCGCTTGAAACACCCGATACCATACGCGATACTATCAAAAAGGCCAAAAAGCTGAAAGCCGACCAACTGATGATTAATATCGTATCACCTTTCCCTGGTACAGAATTCTACTCAATGGCAAAAGAAAACGGGTGGATAATAGACAACCAATACAGACCCACCGATGTACAAAAAGAGTCCATCCTCAACTACCCGCATCTGTCCGCCCGCAAGATGGAAAGTCTGCTTTTTTGGGGAAACTTAAGTTACTACCTATCGCCCCGTTTTGTGGTTACACAGATACGCAGATTCAGGTCGTGGAAAGACTTTTTTCATGCGTTAAAAGCATTAAAAATTAAATTATTCGGATAAATATACAGATGGTATCATACGTGGTCATATCGTGGCAAGGGCTACACCTGCTGCAACGCCTTCTTCCGCAACTGACAGCCACCACCAACAGTCAAATCATCGTGGTGGACAACGGCTCTACGGATGGTACCGACATTTATTTACAGCAATATAAAAACCAACTGACTGTAGTTACCTTGCCCAAAAACTACGGTGTTGCGTATGCACGCAACCGAGGTATGGAATTGGCACGGGGAGAATGGGTATGCATTTTGGACAACGATATTTGCTTTGAGGAAAAGACCATACAGGTGATGATTGACTATATGGAAAAACATGAGGATGTCGGTCTAACCGGATGCCAACTGCTTTACCCGGATGGTATAATACAAGATAGTTGTAAACTCTACCCCGGTATTATACAAAAATGTAAAAACATTCTCAACAGAGGCAAAATACGGTACTCCTATCCCTATAAAATGCAGGCTGTCTTTGAACCGGAATACGTAATCGGTGCCTGCCAACTGATTCGTAAAAAAGTGGTTGACCAAGTGGGGCTGTTAGACGAACATATCTTTTATGGTCCGGAAGACTGTGACTATTGCCTTCGCGTCCGCCAAAAAGGGTGGAAAGTGGTGTATCTGCCTATGGTCTCTATGATACACGATTGTCAGCGCAAGACCAATGCCCATCCTTCATCGCCTTTAGGTTGGAAGCACCTGAAAGGATTATTCTACTTCTATCGCAAACACAGACGCTTCATCGGCTGACCGCACACAATGCTCAATATTTCAATTTGCCTATATGCTTACGATGCTGCGAATGTCCAACATCTCGTTCAAACGCTCCTACAAGCGGAAACGGTCAAGAATATCTACCTTCTTGACAATTCGCCCGAAGAAGCGGACACCCGTTTTATTCAAACCATGTCAGCATCAAGACGCACGCACTACATTTGGAACGAAGGCAAAAACATCGGCTATAGCAAGTCGCATAATATCGCCATTAGAGAAAGTGTATGGCAACGAACCAAGTACCATCTGATAATGAAGCCCTCCGTTGAAATAAAGGCTGAAGATATAAACAAGTTGCATAACTTTATGGAGCATAATCCTCAAGTGGGAGCCGTTATACCGCATGTGGTTGATGCTGATGGAAAAACCCGGCACGTATGCCGCCTGCTACCTACCCCGTTCGATATATTTGCCAGACATATTTTGCCTGCTTTCATCGAAGAAAAATGGACATATCATACAGCTTTATGCGCCACGGGATACCGACAAATAATAAACGCACCTGTATTAGATAGCTGCTTTCTGTTTTTGCGCACGGAAGCTGCTTTGCAGGCACGTCTGATAGATGAACGTTTCTTTTCTAACTTCTGGCATATCGACTTGACACGTACTATCCATCGCAACTATCTGACGCTTTTCATACCCGATATAACCATCGCAAAAAAACAGGACAAAACAACACAAAACCAATGGCACTTACTATGGAATAAAACGGCAGATATGTGTCAATATTTCAACAAATGGGGTTGGATTTTTGACTCCGAACGAAAAGAAATCAATCAATTAACGTTACAATTATGCAAAACGGAACAAGCATAAAATCTGTTACTATACTTTCTATTGAGTCAAGTTGCGATGACACATCGGCTGCCGTTATTCGTGACGGGTTGCTATTGAGTAACGTGATTGCATCACAGAAAGTGCACGAAGAATACGGCGGTGTGGTACCCGAATTGGCATCGCGTGCTCACCAGCAAAACATCCTGCCTGTGGTAGATACCGCCCTCAAGCGTGCTGGAATAAACAAAAGCGAATTGAGTGCAATTGCCTTCACTCGCGGTCCCGGATTACTCGGATCTCTTTTGGTCGGCACGTCGTTCGCCAAAGGTTTGGCTCTTTCACTCGGCATACCGTTAGTGGAGGTCAACCACTTGCAAGGACATATAATGGCTCATTTTGTGGAACCGAGTGAGCAATATCGGCAAACCGTTCCTTCACTACAAGGAGTAAATATACAGCACCCTGGCTATCCTTTCCTCTGTCTTTTGGTAAGCGGCGGCAACAGCCAGATTGTCAAAGTGGAAGCCTACAACAAGATGACTATTCTTGGTCAAACCATTGACGATGCCGCCGGTGAGGCGTTCGACAAATGCGCAAAAATATTGGGACTGCCTTACCCGGGAGGACCTTGGATAGACCGGCTGTCCAAACAGGGAGACAGCACTAAATATCCGCTTGCCAAACCGAATCTGACCGGATACGACTATTCTTTTTCTGGGTTGAAAACATCTTTTCTCTATACCATACGAGATATGATGAAAGGCGAGGGAGTTACCACCGTGGAAGAACTGACGCAACATATTCCGAACCTGAAAGAGGATTTATGTGCATCCCTTCAACAGACTATCATAGACATTCTGCTTACCAAACTTAAAAAAGCCGCTAAAGACGAACATATTCAAGAAGTTGCAATCGCAGGCGGTGTAAGTGCCAACAGCGGATTAAGGGAAGCATTGACAGACTACGGGAAACGCTACAGATGGAAAGTTTATATTCCTCCTTTCTCGTTTACGACCGACAACGCCGCTATGATTGGACAGGCAGGATACTACAAGTATTTGGATGGAGATTTTTGCTCCGTAGAAGCCGTTCCTTATGCTAAAACGCGTATTTGAGCTTATTTGATAGCCCTATAGATACCGCCGGGCAGTCCTCGCACCAAGTTTTTCATCTCCAGCATCATCAGCGTGGACGAAACTTGTGGGTACGACAAACGCGTTTCCTGCACGATGTAGTTGATTTGCATACCATCTTCTTGTTCGTGCAGTTTATCAAATATTATCTGCTCGTTTTCAGTCAATTCTTCTATCTGAAGAGGTATTTGCGTTTGCACAGCAGCTGGTGCTTTCGTGTCCCACAACATAAGCCGCAAAAAATCATCAGCATCTTCTATCAGTGCCGCCTTCTGGTCACGAATTAGTTGGTTACAACCGCGGGAAGTTTCGTCTTGTACGCGTCCCGGGAATGCGAAGAGCGAGCGATTATAATCATTAGCCATACCTGCAGTAATCAATGCACCGCCACGCTCCTTAGATTCAACCACTACCACAGCATCCGACATACCGGCTATAATACGGTCACGCGCCACAAAATTATACTTTTCGGGTTCTGTGCGGGACATGTATTCTGTCAAAATTCCTCCGTTTTTCAAAGCGGCAACTGCTATATTCCTGTGCATCGCGGGATAAATACGGTCCAACCCGTGACCGGCCACAATGAGCGTCGGAACGCCCGCTTCCAAAGCCGCCTTATGGGCTGCCACGTCAATACCGTACGCCAAACCGCTCACTATGGTCACATCAGGACACCTTTGTGCCAGGTCCAAAACAAACTGGCGGGTCAGGTCGCGTCCACGGTCAGTACAAGTACGCGTTCCTACAACGGACACCATCCTGCCCTCATTAGGGCGCATATTCCCTTTGCCAAACAGCAGCAACGGTGCATCGGGACATTCTTTCAAACGCTGCGGATAGTCGGAATCGTCTTCCGTCCAAACCGAAATAGTGTGTTTAACTATAAATTCCTCTTCCTCGTCCGCCTTGCGTAAGGCAACGTTCATATCCGTTTCGTGGATATGTTTCCAAGCCTCCACGGCACTGCCATACATTGTCTTAAGTTGGCGCAGCTGACGAGGGCGATTGCTGTACAAGCAAGCAAGGGCTAAGAGATACCTTCTTTCTTCTGTTGGTTCCATAGTAATAACATTACGCATATTCCTATTGCTGCACCCACGCTATCTGCTGCCCAATCCCACCAATCACCCGTTCGGGGATAGAAAAACCTCTCTTGCAGAATCTCAATAACCCCTCCGTAAAGAGTACAAAGGACAAAAATGACGATAACTGCCGTTCGGCTTTGACGTTTATCACGTCGCGTATCCATCAGCATCACCGCCGCCAAAACAAAATACATAATGAAATGCACCACCTTGTCCCATCCGAAAAAAAGAGGCAAAGAAAAGCCTGTTTCGCGAATCAAAGACAGATACGCGATGCTACAAGTAACAACGACTGTCGGAATATAATGTACGAGTCGTTTCACAGGCTTTCTCTTAAAGTTTCTCTCCGAAACAGAGGTCACCCGCATCGCCTAATCCGGGTACTATATATTTTTTGTCATTCAGTTCGGGGTCAATGGCAGCACACCAAACGGTGGTTTCGGCCGGCATATTTTTCTCCAAGTAATCCAATGCCTGCTGCGTACCAATCACACAAGCCACGTGGGTGTTCATCGGCGTTCCGTGACTTAACAAAGCCTTGTAAGCCACTTCCATAGACATACCCGTTGCCAACATCGGATCTACCAGCAGCAACGTCTTTCCGTCCAGACAGGGAGCCGCTATGTACTCACTCACAATCTCTAATTGTTCTTCTCCGTGCCGATTGCATCCCATCCGACGATAAGCACTCAAGAATGCGTTTTCAGCGCCATCGTACATATTAAGGAATCCTTGATGAAAAGGCAAGCCCGCACGCAGAATAGTGGCTAACACGATAGGAGAAGCAAAGTCAGAAACCGAGGTTTGAGCCAAAGGTGTTTGAATAGTTTCTTCACTGAAAGACAACTGCTTACTGATTTCAAAAGCCATTACCTCACCGATGCGTTCTATATTACGCCGAAAGCGCATACTATCTTTCTGGATATGGACACTGCGTATCTCTTTGAGATACCGACTGAGCAAAGAAGGATGCTCAGATAGGTTGATAACTTTCATAGAATATAGTGTTTAAGATTTTACTTGGCAAAATGAGCAAACATTTTTTCGCCATAACCTTTGCTGACCGGAATGGGAGGAACTTTGTCTTCTCCGAAATCAAGCAACACTTCTCCTTCGTGACGGCGAAGCACCTGCACTTGGTTCAAATTGACTATAAACGAGCGATGGCAACGAACCAGTCCTTTATCGCGGAAACGCCATTCGATATTTTTGAGCGTATTGCGAATCATCAGTTTTTCCATTTTTCCGTTGCCCAAATAATGGATTTTGACATAATTGTCCGCCGCCTCCAAATAGTATAACTTCTCGGGTTTGACAGAAAGTTTGAGTTCGCCCTTCTCATCGTAGAAATTGTACATATCCACACTGCTTTGCATTTCGCGTTTCTCCGCTTCTGACAATTGGTCTATAAGATGGTGAGCATCCGCTGCATCGTTGGCGAAAAGGACGGCTATACAGAGCAAGACAACTATTTCCGACCACATCAGCACATACCTGTTCTCCTCCACCCAATCGTGAATACGATACGGACTAAACAACAACAAAACCAGACCGACAACCATCCATCCGCCGAGTACGACTATCGCAATGTGTCGTCCGCTTTGCAAATATCGAAAAAGTTTCTCTCTCATTGGCGCGGCAAAGGTAGAAAAAGATTTGCAGTAAAAAAAACAAAAGACTACCTTTGCGCGTTTTTTACCATATGTCTGTATGCAAAACAAAAAGCCCAATCATTTTACACACCGCATATCGAAAGACCTTATTCATTGGATGCCGGTGACGGGTTTTGACGGAGAGGTGGTCATAGTGGATACTCCGGAGAAGATAAAGGAAGCCGTCCGCTATTTGAACCAACAGCAACTTCTCGGCGTTGATACAGAAACGCGACCATCATTCAAGAGAGGCGAACATTTCCCTACCGCTCTCGCACAAATTGCCACCGAGGAACGGTGCTTCCTCTTCCGTCTTTCCATAATAGGTATGCCACCCGAATTGGCGGACGTTTTTGCCAATCCGAAGATTCGCAAAGTGGGGCTTGCTTTCAAGGATGACATCAACGGATTGAGACGGCTTCGCAATTTTACGCCGAGGAACTGCGTGGATATTCAAAAAATAGTAGGCAAATACGGCATCTTGGATCTTGGACTGCAAAAGATATTCGCCATCTGTTTCGGAAAGAAAATTTCCAAATCACAACAACTTACCAACTGGGAGAACGTTGTTTTGACTCCCGAGCAGGCACGTTATGCATCCACAGATGCCTGGGCGACACTGCTTATTTATAAAGAACTTCTTTCTACAGAACCGCTTTCCGAAAGCGAGGCGGTTGCTTTGCGTCAAGAGGATCTCCAAAAGCAGCGACAGCACCAACAGGAGGTATTGGCGGCTCGCGAAGAACCTAACAATAATCAAACTGACAAATGACTACCGTAATCCTGCGCAAACATAAGGACGAATCGCTCCTGCGCTATCACCACTGGGTTTTTTCGGGCGCGATAGAAAAAATAGTCTTGGACAAAGACTATCCGTACAACGCTCCACAAGAAGGAGAGATAGTAAAAGTTGCTGATTTCAACGGGAAAAATCTTGGTGTCGGACATTACCAAATAGGCTCTATCGCTGTGCGTATGCTCTGCTTCGGAACAGACTATCTGCCGGCGGATTTCTTCTACACCCGCATTCTTAATGCATACAACCTGCGGCAACGGTTGGGACTGATTACCGAACAAAACAACACCTATCGGCTTATTCACGGCGAGGGTGATTTTTTACCCGGATTAGTCGTTGATATATACGACCATACGGCTGTTGTGCAAGCCCACTCGGTAGGAATGCACCTACATAGACAGGAGATAGCTCGGACGCTAATCCAAATAGTTGGCGGATTAGAAAACGTATATTACAAATCGGCTGATACACTGCCTTATAAAGCTTCTGTTGAAGGAGAAAAACAGGGATACCTCATCGGCGGAAACGCCGGACAGGAAATTTGGGCAAAAGAAAACGGACTGCTCTTCCGCATCGATTGGCTACAGGGACAAAAAACGGGATTCTTTATTGACCAGCGCGACAACCGCTCCCTTCTGGAGCGTTATGCCAAAGGGCGGGATGTCCTCAATATGTTTTGCTACACGGGCGGATTTTCCGTGTATGCCTTACGCGGCGGTGCACGGACTGTTCATTCGGTGGACGTAAGCGAAAAAGCCATTGCCTTGGTAAACGCCAACGTGGAGAAGAATTTCCTGACAACTACTGCGCACCGTTCGTTTGCCAAAGACGCGTTTGAGTATATGGCGGGGATTCGTGACCAATACGACCTGATTATTTTAGACCCACCCGCTTTTGCCAAGCACCGTGATGCTGTCTCGCACGCACTGAAAGGCTACAGGCGACTGAATGCCAAAGCTTTTGAACAAATACGCAGTGGAGGAATACTGTTTACTTTTTCCTGCTCGCAGGCGGTGGACAAGGAGCAATTCCGATTAGCTGTTTTTTCAGCAGCCGCCGAGGTGGGCAGAAAAGTGAGGATTCTGCACCAGCTGCATCAACCTGTAGATCACCCCGTTAATATCTATCACCCTGAAAGCGAATACTTGAAAGGATTGGTTTTATCCGTGGAATAACTCTATGAGCACTTCTTACATAGACATTATCGGCGCACGTGTTCACAATCTGAAGAACATTGACGTGCGTATTCCTCGCAACAGTTTGACCGTAATAACCGGCTTGAGCGGTAGCGGCAAGTCTTCCTTAGCGTTTGACACCATTTTCGCAGAAGGGCAAAGGCGGTATATGGAGACTTTTACTTCGTATGCAAGGGGGTACATAGGCACTATGCAACGCCCTGATGTAGATAAGATAACAGGGTTAAGTCCGGTCATATCCATTGACCAGAAAACCACCTCCCGCAACCCGCGTTCCACTGTAGGAACGGTAACGGAAGTATATGATTATCTTCGTCTTCTCTTCGCAAGGGCGGCAGATGCCTACTCCTACGAAACAGGCGAAAAAATGGTGCAATTCACCGATGAGCAGATTTTGAGCCTTATCCAAAGCGAGTATGCCGGACAGAAGATTCTGGTCCTTGCACCGCTCATCAACAACCGCAAAGGACACTACAAAGAACTCTTCGATTCGGTTCGCAGAAAAGGATTCCTGCAAGTCCGCGTGGACGGCGTATTGCAAGAGATAATAGCCGGAATGAAAGTGGATCGTTACCGCAATCATACCATCGAAGTGGTGGTAGATAAAATGAAACTGAAAGAAGCGGATTCTTCCGATGAAAACGACATAAAAAGGCTTCGTCAGTCTATCGAAAAAGCGATGGATATGGGTTCGGGCGTACTGATGATTGCTCCTGTGACAGACGATAGACCCCGCTATTTTTCGCGGCATCTGATGTGTCCTACCACAGG
>CADAAF010000013.1 GCA_902785805.1 uncultured Bacteroidales bacterium
AAGGAAAGTGGCGTTCTCGTCCGCATTGATTTTCTGTGAACCGTGCAAGGAAGTGTAGAAGAATGTTTCTGCAATGTCCTGCTGCCCTACTTGCCGTGAAGGGAGTGCGTAACAGAGGTTGGGGTTTTGCATATACACCTTAGATGGCTTCTTGGGGAATGAGCGGTCGTCCTTGTAGAGGAGGTTAATCATACGTGCATCTTTAAGGAACTTGATGTAGTTCATCACGGTGGCACGGGACGTGTCTATCCGCGTAGCAAGGTCGGACACGTTGAGCGAACAGGGTAGTTCGGACAGCAGACAATAAAGCAGTTGGCGTATGCGTGCAAGATAAGCCACTTCTATTTGCTGGTTGAGCAGAATATCCACCTCGAGCGACATGTTCATTGTCTTGAGCAGTGTTTCCGAGAAGTCCCTATTAACTTCCCGGTAGGGATAGTAACCGTGCCGCAGGTATTCCTGCATATAGTTCAACGGACGTACGTAGGTGAGTATATCTTTGGCTATCTGCTCATGGTTAGCAAGGATTTCGTCGAGCGAGTAGGCGCGCAAGGGATGTACCACCTGCGGCTGCTGGTTGATGTATTCGCGCAAAGAGTATCCTCGCAGGTTATACACTTTCACTATATGGCTGATTTCCGATGTCGGAGCGTCCACGTTCATCAACGGCGAAGCCACAAAGACAATCTGCAGACCCGTAAAGTGGAAATAGCAGTCTCTCAGTTCTTTCTGCCAGTTGGGAATCTTGAACAACTGGTCAAGCAGAAGCGTCTTTCCTCCCGTAGCAACGAACTCTTCGGCAAACTGATAGAGCGAGTGTTCGGTAAAATAGAAGTTATTGAAATCGATATAGAGGATATCTCTCGCCCTGTCGGGGTTTTGCTGCCTCTGGCGGTAGGCATAGTGCAACAACAAGTCGGTCTTGCCTATTCCTCTGCCACCAGTAATGGCAATAAGACGTTCCGACCAATCAATCTCATCCAACAGAGTGCGGTAAGAGGACAAATCCACGTGAGACACAAGATAATCGTGGGTAGCATAGAAACTTTCCAACATACGGGCTTTATTTACATTTCAACCCGCAAAGATAGGTCTTTTTTTGCTATTTGCAAAGACCTTGCGTCTGTTTTTTTGTTTCAAGCCGTAAATTTTCTCACACGCCGTAATCATTAAAACGCAAACCCAAAGACCGCACCAAACGAGGCAGTCTTTGGGATGTATGATACAAAAATAAAGGAGTAACCTTATTTCTGATTATTTCTTGTACAGTTTGGAGGGAGCGTAATGTTCCAATCCATATCCGTCTTCGGGCGACGGGATAAGCAGGACGTTGGTTGTCTCAATCGCTTCCACAATCGACGAGGGTTGTAAGTAATTGCGTTTCATAGATATGTATGATTTTGTGCTATTTCTGACATTTAAGGACGCGCAAAGGTAATACTAAAATTTGACATACAAAAGAGAAATCCATTTATTTTTTTTCCGATTCGTGTCGGTAAGACGAATAATATATTGTCCAACAGCAAATACGATATTTCTGCAAAGTTAGAATTTCCGAATGAGAGTATAGGTATAGTAAACACTATGGGTGCAGTGAGGGGGTTGGGTGGCTACGGTGAGGGTATTGTGTGGTTACGGTGTGGTTTGCTTACGGACATAATAAAAGCTGTATAGAGTCTGTATAAAAACTTAATGAAAACATAATAATCACATAATAATAACATAATAATAACATAATAATAACATAATAATATCATAATGTTGATGGCTTGCTGCCGGCTACATACAAACGGCGCAAAAGGATAGAGTCTTTGCACTCTAATTCGCATTATTTTTGGTTGTTTCCGAGATTTACCGTACTTTTGCCGTGTCTTCAGAGTACGCGATAGTCACAGTGCCTCTGCAAGACACCTATAAATTATGATGTTACGCGCCTCTCATATCAGCAAATCTTACGGCAGTCTGCCTGTATTGAATGATTTTTCGCTGTCGGTTAAACGCGGCGAAGTGGTATCCATTACGGGTCCGAGCGGTTCGGGGAAGACCACGCTATTGCAGATACTCGGCACGCTGATGACACCCGATGCCGGAGAACTAATTATTGACGGAGTGGATATTGCATCACTGTCTTCTGACGAGCTGGCACGTTTCCGCAACCACACTATCGGATTCATTTTCCAGGACAGCAAACTTCTTCCCGAGTTTACGGCGTGGGAGAACATCCTGATGCCGGCGTGCATCGCTTTCGGCACCTCCCCCGTCCCCTACCCTTCCAATTGCAGCCTCAAGCCTGATGAAGACAGGAGCAGCGTGAAGATAACCAGTTTTGCACAGGCCGTTGAGTGGTGCAGTTGGCTGGTAGGGGAATGCGGTATAGGCGAATGTATCGGGAGATACCCGAGGGAGTTGTCGGGCGGCCAGCAGCAACGTGTAGGCATAGCAAGAGCATTGAGTCTGAACCCTCCATTATTGTTAGCCGACGAGCCCACCGGCAATTTAGACCCCAAGAACCTATATTACATAATGGGAGTCATTATGAAACTGCAAAAGCAATGTCATAACACCATTCTGCTTTCCACACATAACTACGACCTGACGAAATACTCCGATTATAATCTTCAGCTCGTAACACAAAGTCAGTCATCTTGAAAGCTCCTACTACATATATTCGCATCTGCTTCGCAGTAATCAGCCTTGTGCTCTTCTGCAGTTGCCACCACAAGCGGACGTATTTCCCGCATACAGACTCTACAGAAGTGCATTTTGTCCGTTTTGATACGGCTCTGCTGAATGTACGTACCGACTCCGTTGCTTCTGATATTCAACATCTATATGACCAATATCCAGCCTTTATGCCTTCTTTTGTGGAAGACATATTGGGCTTCCGAGAAGCGGATACAGCAGCCTTGAGCACCGCACTCGTGTCATTCCTTAACGACACACTGTATGGCTTCAAGTCCACTAACCAATATGAGCGTGAACTTTTTGCCAATGTAACGGACATAGAGAAGCCATTGGCAGATGCTTTCGCCCGAATCAGATGGCTCTATCCCGAATGGGAAGACCCGACACTTTATCTATTTGTATCCGGTTTTCAGTCCGCCGTCTATTTTACAGAAGACGGATTGGCAATCGGTGCAGATATGTACCTTGGCAGCGACTACCCATACTACAGACAAGTTGTCTATCAGTACCAACTTCAGACAATGCGCAAGGAATGTATTCCGGTTGACGTGGTAAGCGCATGGCTATTCAGTCATATACCCTATACCAGCACCAAGAACAGACTGTTAGACCAAATGATGTACCGTGGCAAAGTGATGTATCTGCTATCCTGCATATTTGACTACTTGCCCGAGTATGAGGTAATGGGGTACACAAAAGAACAATGGGACTGGTGCGTGTATCACGAACGTGCTATATGGCATCGAATGATGGACAAACGCGACTTGTTTTGTACAGAACAACGCGTCCTATCTTCATACTTGAACGACGGACCATTCACCTCGGAAATTTCACAAGAATCGCCCGGCCGCGTCGGTACGTGGATAGGTTGGCGCATAGCAGAAAGCTATATGGAACACAACGATACCATATCACTGCAATCACTTATGCAACAAGGAGATGCACAGCATATCCTTGAGGCAAGTTTCTACAAGCCATAATTACCTTAGCAGAAGAGCTCAGAGAGAGAAGAGGTAATCCAACGCCTCTTTTATGCGATTGTCAGGCAAGACTTGGTCTATAACCGGCTGCCCCACATCGGATAACAAAGTAAACGATATTTCCCCATAGCGGGTGTTCTTCTTATCCGTTCGCATTAACTGCAACAGACTCTCATAATCAGAACATCTACATGACGGACGACCATAATATTCAACCAGGAAATGACTCATTTGCCGAAGGACCTCCCGATTGCAGTTCTGCTCCGTGACGCTCAAATAAAGCTCCGCCACCAACCCCTGCATAACGGCATACCCGTGCCGAAGAGGAAGAGTATTAGCGTCTTGTTGATGCGAATATGCCTCCAATGCGTGACCAATAGTATGCCCAAAATTAAGTATCTTCCGAAGACCTTTCTCGTACGGGTCACTCTCTATTACCTGTCTCTTAATACGTATTGATGTTAGAATCTTACGCTCTATATCGTCCGACAAATCGGTGCCTAACAAGCGCGTATATTCTTCTTTATCAGCGACAAGAGCATGCTTGACCATCTCGGCATAACCCGACAGAAATTCAGCTGTAGGCAATGTATCCAACCAAGAAGGTTCGATATAGGTATCCAACGGAGAATAGAAACTCCCAATCTCGTTTTTGACACCCGCAAAATCAAAACCTGTTTTGCCGCCCGTTGACGCATCCACCATAGCAAGCAACGTTGTGGGTACGTTAATGTAAGGTATGCCCCGTTTGAAGGTAGCCGCAGCAAAACCACCCAAATCGGTCACCGTACCTCCTCCGACACAGACCAATAACGAGTGACGAGTAGCACCCTGCTCGTGCAACCAGTGCCATAGTTTCTCTACCTCGCCCAAATCTTTTGAGGAGTCGTTCTTAATCAACCAATGGGAGGTCTGGGCGTACTCCCGCCACCTTTGCATCGCGCTTTCTGCCACTACCGAGTCCACAAAGAAATACACATCCGTGGCTGCACCTAACCTGCTTTCTATGTTGATTTTGCCAGCTTGCATACTACTTACCGATGCAAAATTTAGAAAAGATTTGATTGAGTACCTCTTGAGATGTTATTTGTCCCGTGATTTCACCCAAAGCAGTCAGACAGTCCTGCAAATCAAGCGATAAGAGTTCGCCACTGACGTTTTCTTCGAGACCTTTCTCCACGTTTTTAATGGCCATTAGTGCACGTAAAAGAGCTTCGTAATGACGTATATTACTAACAGCGACACTATTAACGGATGTCATTTGCTGACCAATAACGATAAGTGCGTCACGTAAAGTTGATATGTCATTATTCTTCGCAGACAAGACCACATACGACTGATCGCCAGTCTGACACGGAATGACATGACCTACTAAATCGGACTTATTGTACGCAACAATATACCGCTGCCCATTATGAATAGAAAGCGGAATAGACTGTGGATCAAACGCATCCACAACTTGAACGACTATATGAGCATTCTCAATTGCTTTCTGGCTACGCTCAACCCCCATTTGCTCCAATGGGTCTGAAGTATTACGAATACCTGCAGTATCAATCAGTCTAAAGCGCAAACCACCCAAATACAATGTATCTTCAATTGTGTCACGAGTTGTGCCCTGTATCTCGCTGACAATGGCTCGCTCTTCACCCAACAACGCGTTGAGTAATGTACTTTTGCCTGCATTAGGAGCTCCCACAATAGCAACCGCTATTCCGTTCTTTATAGCATTACCGGCTGCAAACGAGTCTGTTAATTGAGTTAAGTGCTTATCAATCTTAGTTGCCAACTCTTGCAATTCACCGCGATTGACAAACTCTAAATCCTCATGGTCGGCAAAGTCGAGTTCGAGTTCTATAAGTGATGTAAAATGAAGCAGTTGGTCACGTAACGACTGCAACTGAGAAGACAAGCCACCACGCATCTGTTTGAGAGCGAGGTTTTTCTCTGCCTCTGACTGCGAAGCGATAAGGTCGGCTACCGCTTCCGCTTCACTCAAGTCCATCTTACCGTTAAGGAAAGCGCGAGACGTGAATTCCCCCGCCCGTGCAGTGCGGCAACCGGCATTGATTAGCCTGCGCAGTAACTCGTTTTGGATATATAAACTGCCGTGACATGAAATCTCTACGACATCTTCGCCCGTAAACGAATGGGGAGCACGAAACAACGTAACAACCACGTCATCCAAGTCGGGAATGCGACAGAAATGCGTAACAGGGGACTTTTCTACAGGCTGTGCATCAGTGTTATCTGACGATATATTCGGATGCCACGACACCAATACGCGTTGTGCATAGTCAATAGCATTCTTCCCGCTTATGCGAATGACCGCTATACCCCCTACTCCCATAGGAGTAGAAACAGCCGCAATCGTGTCAGAAAAAACGGATGTTACCATCATTGAAACTTTTCAAGAGAAACGGTCCCAAGTAGATTTGATGGAAGCGTATCAAAATTCTGTCTGACAGAAATCTTTCGCGATAACTGAATTTTGTCCGACACTGTTTGCATTCACATCCCCCCATGAGATTCCCTCATAGTGCCCATTGTAGTCAACTTCTTTCCATTGACGCACAAGATCTACGACAATCTTATTCGGATAACGTGCCAACAAGTCAGCAAATTCCTTCTCCTTATTAGTGACAACCAACACATCGCTCTCGCGACAAACGACCTCTAAATCATCACTCACGAAATGCTGCAAGTGAGGTATTTTAGCCATAATAAAGTCCTTGTTCGTACCCGTCAACTCACTCACTTTGACGTTCTTGTCATAAATCCGAATCTCAAATCCCTTACCTAACAGACTCTCCACCACATCTACAATCGGCGAACACCGCAGGTCATCTGTTCCGGCTTTGAACGACAAGCCCAAAATACCCACTTTGCGTTTACCCTGAGCCATAATGAGTTGTACGGCACGTTTCTTCTGTAACTCATTGGACTCCCCTATTGCCTCAATTACAGGCACATCAACATAATGGTCATGCGCGAGCGTCTTGAGTGCCTTCATATCTTTCGGCAAACACGATCCGCCATACGCAAAACCGGGCTTGAAATAATATGGACTGATATTGAGCTGCTTATCTTTGCAGAAGATTTCCATCACCTTGTGACTGTCGATGTTCAGTTCTTTGCAGATATTACCCACTTCGTTGCCAAAAACAATCTTCAGCGCATGGTATGTATTGTTAACATATTTCATCATCTCCGCTACACGAATATCCGTGCAGATAAACTCTGCGTCAATACCTTTGTATATCTCCCGGAACACGACCTCTGCTTCCGGCATATCGGTTCCGACAAGAGTTAACGGAGGATTGAAATAATCCTGAACGGACGTACCCTCACGCAGGAACTCCGGATTGCAAACAATCGTAAAATCCTTTCCTCTTACCAATCCGCTGGCTTCAGCAATAATCTCTCCGACTTTCTCATTCGTACCGGGTAGCACGGTGGAGCGTATAGCAACAATGTGCCTCAAGGTCTTCTTTGCTTCATTCTTTAACTCCTTATCTTTCAGAGCCTCGCCTATCTGTTTGGCTACTGCATAGATATAATTGAGATTAAGATGTCCTTCTTTCGATGATGGTGTACCTACCACGATGAATGACACATCAGTTTTGTGCACAGCTTCATGCACATCCGTCGTAGCACTCATTCGCCCGGCAGCACTCGCCTCCGCACAAAGTTCTGCTATTCCATCCTCAATGATTGTCGGCTTACCGTCATTGATTAACCTTACTTTATTCTCGTTTACATCCACGCCTATCACGGTGTGTCCTAATTTAGCCAAACAAGCTGCTCCTACGCAACCTACATAGCCCAATCCGAAAATTGAAATTCTCATTATTTTTGTTCTATTAAATTCAGCATATATTGGTTAATGTCAATGAATTCATGATCAATATGATCTCGTAATTCTTTTTGGCGTTTTTCACATTCATTTACGTCTGTGGGTAACGATTTTATCCAGTCTCCAAAATCCATCGTCTTCCTATTCTGCAAACTCGCCACTTTCGAAGCTGCAGCATTAGCCGGCATCGAATAGCGAATGCCGAGATAATATGATGGAACGCCGAGCAATGCAGCCTCACGTGCCATGGAGTCACCAGACGATACTAATCCTGCGGAATAATAAATAAGGCTGTGAATATCCTCTATAGGCTCTTGCAGCAGGAGCCAATCCTTAGGATATTCATTGCACCGTTTCTTCTCTTCAAGCGAGAACAACACCTTCATCCCTGCCGGAATCATATCTTTGATGCCGAGTATTGCCCCACTCTTCTGTCCCGTGTAGTTTGTTGTACCAACAGTCACCTCACGCAGGAACATATATTCTTTCGGCTTCACCCCGTATTTTTCTAGTACCCTCACATTGGGCACGAACGTCCTCGGATTGAGGTACGCCCATTCCTTGAGACAAGGCAACACATGTGCTGGAGCTTTGATTGTCTCATCTTCATATACACAGAAATTACATTCTGTATTCCATCGCTCTTTTCCTTTCCTGTCCTTCGTCTGTGGATCATCATCGAACGAATAATTAGGTATGTGATGAAACGAGCATATCATCGCCAACTGTATACCGTTAGAAAAAGCAATATCTATCTTTTTACCCTTTTTCCATATGAATAATTGAATATCTCGAATAATATTTGCTTCTATAATCGCAGACCATTTGGTCATCCTGTGATTACCTATTACATTGATTTGTACGTTTGGAATAGATGCAGCTTCTGTCTGTACTATTGTAGCCAAATTTCCCCTGTTGAGCACGGTAACAAACACCACATGTCCCCTCGCTGACAATTGTAGTATCAGAGGTCTAAAAAAGTTCCATTGAGGAATATGATTTATATCTATCCAAATATTCATCATTTTTTGCTACATAAATTATTTATGATTTTCAAAGACATTGTCATAACCATGTACATGAATATTATTAGCATTTGGAATGCTCATATAGTCCTTATAGCACACTTTGAGTACTTCGTCATATTTTGCTGGTATAGGGAATAGATGTTCTTCGAAATATGCATATGCGAGTTCTGAACATACATCACTTGAATATCGTCTTTTTAAACCGCCCATAGTTTCGTTATAGCATTGAATACGTGATGTGGAATATGTTCCTTGGGATGCGAACCATTGAGCTACTCTTTTGTATATACTCTTCCATCTGTCAACGGTGTGGCATAATGCAATTGGCATCAAGAATGCAACTTTACGATATTGTCCATAGCTCTTAGTACCATATCTTCCACGCAATTTAATCATTATATATATATATCGGATTATCCATTCTTTAATTTTAGCTAATACGTTATTGTCTGGACATGAATCTAAAATAAAGATATCAATGTATGCAAATGGAGGAGACCATAATTCCGGGCGAATTCCCATAGCCACATACACATTCTCCGATAATTGATGGTACTCTCCTTTCATTAAGTTTTCCAACTTCTCATAATTTTCTCTATCCATCCATAAATCCGCATCATCATCCCAAGGAATGAACCCTTTATGGCGTATAGCACCAAGCAAAGTTCCATACGCCAAACAGTATTGAATATCATGCTTTTTACAAAAACCATCAAATTCTATGAGTGTATCAAGCAAATGAAGTTGATATCTACGAAGTTTAGAACCTTCAGGATTAAATCTATTTTTAAGAGAGTTTAATATCTCTTTTTTTTCTTCTGGAATAGATATTGAAATTATTTTATTTTGCATATCACTGATCTTTAGCTATAACTTTTCGTAATTGTGTACTGCTAGTCCCTTGCGTATAAGGGAAATAGACGATTTTTACTCCCTTGTCTTTAAAAAACTTTTCATAGCATTCGAATCGCTCTGTTCCTTTATAGTCAGATCCAACAAAGAGATAATCATATTTCACTATTCCTTTTGTCCATACATCGCTATCTTCGGGTTCCGACATAATCACCTCATCAACATATTTAATACTTCTGACAATATCAACTCGTTCTTCAAAGGGTATATATGCAGTTTTCCCTTTATGGGAAGCATCCTTATGTACTCCTACAACCAAAAAATCACAATATTGCTTCGCACGCCGCAACATATTTAGGTGCCCAATATGAAATAAATCGAAAGTGCCACTCAAGTAACCTATTCTCAATTGAGGTTGATTAGACAAGCGCCCATTTCTCAATTTGTAATCATAACTATCAATGCCATACTGATGTGGGTCTATGCGATATCTTTCTATTACTTCCTTGAATATTTCATTATACTGAGGGATAAACAATGTCTCTTGATTTTCCATATGAGAGATAATCTCTTTTGCCAAATTTTCTGTTTGGGACAAATCATTCTCACCTCCATTAAATCGCGTTCCTTTTATAGAACCCGGTGAAACATTGAGTATACGATTGGTCGTTCCTGCTTTTTCTAGTTCAATATTGATACTCTCAATTCCGTTGCACACAGCTGCTTTAGTGGCACCATAAAGTGCAAATAGTGGAGACACAACAAAACCGGCGATACTCCCCATTACCGCACAATAAAACGGCTCATTCCTATTCAGTTTAGAGTAATAATAATGTAGAATATGCATTACAGAAATGGCATTAACCTGAAAACTATTATCAATCTCTTTTGAATGAATATCACCAAAAAGGGTTACTCTTCCAAAACCAGCTGTAATAACCAACGTATCTATATCTTTATATTCATTCAAGAAAGAGAAATTATTATTCAGCAAATTAACTGCATAATAAGAAACATTCATCGGTAATGTTATGTCTGGTCGCACGAGATCAACAATAGTTACCATCCTCGCTCGCTTTGCCAATTGCAAAGAGATTGATAGTCCGATACCATTACTACCTCCAATTACTAAACAATTTTTCATACTGATACAATCATTCATTTTCGTTTATTTAAAATCTTGATTCCTAAAACTCCTATCTTATACAATAGCGGCTTTGTTATACATAAGAACCGCCCATGCTCAACAAGTTCACCCCCAAATTCAGCCTTGAAATCGCGTACGCCATACTCTTCATCTGGCTTCCCAGCACCCATCATATCAAAAATAGCATAGCCATTATCGCATGCATATTTCATTCCTGCATATTTAGTTACTGAAGAGGGGTGAATATTTCTATACACTCCATCCTTACCACATGCATACCATTCATAAACTCCATGTCCCTGCAACAACATACATATGGAACCACCCACTACCTGCCCATCATAGAGCACCAGTAAGTACTTGCAGTTATCGCAGTAATATAATTTCTCAAAGAAAGTCCATGTTTGTAATGGCATCTTCACTTTTGTGCGATATAAATCCAAAAGTATGTCGTAATATGCACGAACTTGTTCTATCGAAGGATTTTCTTCAATAGTAGCACCATCACGGAAAGAAAGACGGATATATTTTTTACGATGTTTGCCTATTTTATTTTCTATTCCATCCCATGCTTGATTAGTATGCACATGGAAATTCAGATGTGGCTCATAACGAAATCCAGCTTTCGCAAAAACTGGTTTCCATCGACTATAATCATTAAAATTCCGCGTCTCTATGAAAATAGGATTCATCCTCAGTCTATCATCTATCATCAATCGTTGACGAACCTCGTTCATCAGCACCTCAATTTCCTCGTCTGTACAATCATCTGCAAAACAAGGGCCACCTACAATAATGGCACGGCAAGTGAGGAATTGCTTAACAAGCGATTTCTCCACCGTCTCATATCCCACGCACACACCGCGAAGAATGGGCATATTCCCTGCCTTTCCTGAAAGAGAAGGAGGTGAGGCTATTCCAACTACGAAAGGCCTGAATAGTTCATGAAGACTCTCATAGAAACTATATGCCTCCGGTGTCTGGAACCATGTACCTGTAGAAGAAGATTGTACCAATTTACTCCATTCCACTCTATCTATTTCGTTATTTAATAATATCATATTTGAATGATTCGTTTAGTGACCTGCTCATCGTTTAATTCAGGTTTTTGTATCCGTTTCAGTCCTTTAGTTTTACCGTCAAAAGCCAATGCCTCTTTCAACAATTCCTACATATCGCCCAATCTTTTCGCATCACCGTCCCATAGATCATAGTTCTTGCGTGGATTACGAAAATATAATGCACTAGTTCAACGCCAAACTACTCCCACCCATCCGCAGTATCCGTAGCGAAACACAGACGCCCCACGTCATTACCTCTTTAAAGGGATTGTGGTGAAACTTCACTATGGCTTAGCAATGCAACACACTAACGTTCATCCTAAGCGCACATTACGCACAAGATAGCTCTTTTCCTTGATACATTTCATCTTCTCTAATACCTTATCACCAATCGTTCAACAGCTTCTTCAAGAGGCTTGTAGTTCTTCTGAAGATTGTTAAATCCACTACCAAAGAGGATTCTTCTTATCAAAATCCAAGTCAATTTGACGACGTGCCTACACTTTAGGAAAGATTTACATCTCCTTCATAGGTACGCAATAAGGGATAATGAAGAACTTCTTCGCTTTAAAATAACTCAAGTCACTAATATGCTGCGAAACGTATATCATATATTTTGCCATAAACGAGAACAGCAGACAAAGTAATTTTATCGCTATATTTAACGTTTCTATTGTGACAATTCATCACTATTAGGTACGAGCGATTTCAACTCCGCTGTTTTCGCCAATAATCCATAATGCATATATGCACAAAGCCCAGTTTAAATGCCCGAAACTTCCGTTTCTACTTCCACTTTACCATAATGTAATTCTCTCTCACGAGGATTTTGTCTTCTAGTGCCATAAATTCAACCTGTTCTATTGATATTGAGTTCATATATCTCAAATATAAGATTCAGACTTCTATATTAAATCATGCTCCTCCCTTTCAACTTAAACCAGTTCCACGCCAAACATATCAACACCTCAAATACGAACACTATCGGTAGCCACTTCCTTACCCTCGCGTTGGTCTTCGATATCTGTATTCCATACGCAGCAAAGAGCATCAACATCGGTATCACCGGCATATGAAATCGTCCAGATTGCGCAAACTCACTCATAACCAAAATTAGCTGATACCCAACTGTATAAGCTAGTATAAACACATGTCTTCGCCACTCGCCACTAATTAGCAACATAATCATTACTAATATCACAAAAAATGACAAAACGTTCTTGACGTAACTACCTCCTGATAATTGTCGTTGTAGCACTTGACTTTCCAATGCTACGTTGAACGACGGGAACGGAATCGTAAAAATCAACGGAGCAAACACCGCTGAACTGGCATACTTAGCAAAAGAGTTCCCACCCTTTCGCGTACTTCTCCATTCCATATTTGTCTTTTGACGATTCGATTGAACTCTATTTAACAATTCTTCAGACTGTGTACGCATTCTATCGCCCATTGAAACCGCCAATACAACTCCAACCAAGAGACCAGCCAAAATCTTCTTTCCTATGCTCATCACGCGCTGTGAAGCCATGATAATATGCGCGAACACAGATAAAAATATCACTATTCCTAAAGCTGAGCGGAAGAACATTAAGGCGAAGACCGCTAACATACCTGGTACAAAACTCTTAATAGTATAACGTTGTCCAAAATTCAACACCCTATCGAAATTTTCCACCGCCACACATACAAGGAACACCATCTCAGCCTCCTTGAACATATTGCCACACCAATATATCATATTTGGGTTGAAAGCCATAAACAATGCTGCCATACGCGCAGCGCCATCTCCAAAATGCCGTTGTGCTACATGAAAAATAGCAACGGAGCAGTAAGCACTTGCAAGTGCTTTGATAAGGAAAGGAACAAATACATCACTTTCCCCTCTGGTTATTATATTTACTATGGCTAACCAAAATGGATAACCGATATCGTCTATACTCGAATCCCAGTTTTTTCTTAACTCTTCAAAAGATATCCTATTTTCACCTTTCAGCCATTCAGCAATAGCATTACCAAACGGCATATACCATTCAACATCAGCACCATCTCCATATGTAGTTCCCCAATAGTCGGGATTAAAAATGAAATAGCAATAGAATACCCAAATTAAGCGAACTATTAAACTGGCAAAAAATATATTTCTTATAAAAACTTTTTCTTTCGTCCGCGCCCAGGTCTTGGACATCAACTTGCCACCATAGAAGAATAACACTACGGACAATCCGGAAATAACTATATCTCGAAATTCCATCGGGTATCCGAATACTATGAAACACGCAAACATAGCAACAAAAAAATACACGATAGATTTATCCGCCAGCCATTCAGGTATCGTAAGTGCCCCTTTCGTCAATGGAGCAACAGCCACATCCATTCCAAATCGTCGCATCCATCGACCTCGCCATCCTTTTGGAGTCGGTCGTCTATATGAATTTTGGATCTGATTCATCTATAAACTATAATGTTCCACGTTATACCTTCTACTTATATCATTTATAACTATTAAAAGTCTTACACGTGCGTATTATCCATTTCGTTTTTGATTGCAATATGCTGATTAAATTAATCATATCGTATATCGGCATCGCAACATTTTCACGCCCCGCTCACCAAGTCGATAAAGGTTCGGATGAATCAACGCAAGGAATCTGCCATACTCAACCAATTTTCCTCCAAACCGCGCTTTGAAATCACGCACGCCGTTGGGTTCGTCAGGGATGCCTGCTCCCATCATATCAAACAAAGGCAAGTTGTGTTCAGCAGCATACTTTAGCCCCGCATAAGTAGCATAAGACGAAGTATAAATACCATCATATATGCCATCCTCTCCGCAGACATACCACTCGTACATACATCTGCCACGAAGTTTGACACAAGCAGTACCGCCTATAATCCGTTCGTTGTATTCAATCAACAGAAAGACAGAATCGGGTTGATTCCGTAGAGTCTCAAAAAAACACAAAGGAAAAAGCGGAGTCCGTACTTTATGACGATATAGGTCGCGTAAAATAAGATAGAAAGTATGCACCTGTTCAGACGATGGATTGTCAACGATGGTTGCTCCAGCTTTGATTGTAGAACGAATATTACGCTGACGACCGACATCCATCTGCTGATTAATTTGTTCAACAGTCATAGTCGGAACGCGAAAATTAAGATGCGGTTGATAGGTAAAACCTGCTGCCACAAAAGCGGTCTTGTAAAGTGAATAGTCGTTTAAATTGCGTGTTTCAATGTAGATTGGTCGTTGCTTCCATGACAAGCATTTCAATGTTTGGCAAACAGTCTGCATTAGGGATGTCACTTCTTCCAGTGTAACATCATCGGCCAACATCGGTCCGCCGTTGATGATGGCGCGGCGGGTGAAGAATTGTCCGATTGGATTACTATGCTTTGTCACAAATCCTATGCAAACACCTTTCAATTGGTTTCCTCTATAGACCCCGCTTCCAAAAGGAGTCACTATTTGAGACATCGAAGCAAAGAAATCATACGCCTGTCTGGTTTGAAACCACGAGGCTGTATTGGAAATGCTCAACAACTCGTCCCATTCGTTTCTTGATATGTCTTCGATGCGTTTGATCATGAGTACTTTTTACAGATTGACAGAACAATTCTAACAATGATGATAGATATCTAATAACTGTTGAGCTATCTGGTTATTCGTCAAATTATACGCGACAATACGTTCTCTGCCTTTGGTGCGGGCAGACGTTGATAAAGCCTGTGCCAATAATTCTGCCATTTCAGCAATTGAAGACTCATCCGCATCCCAATACTTCTTTGTATGTCTCGGATTACGAAGCAGATAGTGTCCCTCAATATCTCCCAATAGTTCCTTTATATCTGCCACATCCGTAGCAACAATCAGACAATTGCATGCCATCGCCTCCTTCAGTGCTTGTGGAGACCCTTCACTATGCGTCGGGAGAGCAAACAAGTCACAAGCACACATTCTCAACGCACACTCCTCCCTTGATAATCCTCTCATCTCCAACACTTCTACAGAAACACCATTCTTTATCACACCGGATGGATGTTCCGCAGTAAAACAAGGCTTGTCACTCATCAAATTAAGCGCGTCAAAGAGCAATTGGACATTCTTTCGTTTGTTATCAAACGTTCCGCCAAAAAGTATATATTTGGTTTGAGGGGCAAATGCCAGTTGTTGTCGCGCTTCTTCATAAGGTATAATCGGCAACTCCTCCAAGTTCACGCCGCAAGGCATAATAGCATATCTCTTTGCCTTGAAATACGACAATTCTCTTATATGCTGCGCCACATAAATCACATAATCAGCCAACAAAGAAAAAGAAGATGACAACAAATTCTGTTTCCAGCCGAGTGTTTCGCCGTTATGGAATGTAACCACACATTTAGGGCGTATTGTTTTAGGCAATTCCTTGCATGCCAATACGGTAGTTATCCCGCTCAATCCGTAGTGTCCGTGCACCACATCGGGACGGAACTCACGGATTTTCTCTTTCAGCGGACCTACTTGACGGAAATAGGATAACAACCCCTTCCCTTGCACAAGGAAACAATCGACCTGATTGCCCAACTGCCTCAAAGCCGCCCCCTGCTCAACAACAAACGGCAGAATATGATTAGCAAACTGTGGCTTGTATCTGCTGACTAACAATATTCTCATGTATTCTAAAGTATCTGCCTTTGCAGCGCGCAAAGGTACGCAAATAAATTATCACGCACAACCCCTCAAGCATTTTTTTACGATAATGCTTGCAATCGGTCTTCCATCAGCAGCATTTCGTCTCGCAGCAGAGCTGCTGATTGGAAGTCTTCTTGTTTGGCGGCGGCGAGCATCTGCCGGCGTTTTTCTTGGATGGCTTTCTCTAATTTCCGTGCGTCCAATTGCTGCCACGGAGCGTTTTTCCACGACTTGCGTATATTCTCTTGCAGTTTTTTCTGTTCCTCTTCCGCATTATGATACAGATACGACAGCGGACTGGCTTCGGCTGTTTTTCTGACTGCTGTCGGGGTGATATGATGTGCCTCGTTATAAGCCATTTGTATTTTCCTGCGTCTATTTGTCTCGTCTATGGTCCGTTGCATTGAACGCGTTATCTTGTCCCCGTACATGATGACATATCCGTCCACGTGTCGTGCGGCGCGTCCTGCTGTCTGTGTCAGTGACCGGTAATTGCGCAGGAAGCCCTCTTTGTCGGCATCGAGGATGGCTACCAACGACACTTCCGGCAGGTCCAACCCTTCGCGGAGCAGATTGACGCCCACTAACACATCGTATATCCCTTTCCTCAGGTCGTCCATTATCTTCACGCGTTCTATCGTGTCTATATCTGAGTGGATATAAGCCGATTGCACTCCGTATTTGCGCAGGTACTCGTCCATCTCTTCGGCCATACGTTTGGTCAGGGTCGTCACTAACACGCGTTGGTTCTTTTGCACGCGCCGTTGTATCTCTTCCATCAGGTCATCCACTTGGTTCTTAGTCGGTCGCACATCTATCTCGGGGTCTAACAAACCTGTCGGGCGGATCAGTTGTTCCACTACCACGCCTCCCGACTGTTCCAGTTCATATTCGTCTGGTGTTGCGCTGAGGTATATCACGTTTCCTTGTGCTATCCGTTGTTCCCATTCCTCGAACGTCAGCGGGCGGTTATCGCGGGCGGCTGGGAGGCGGAAGCCGTACTGTATCAGATTGTCTTTGCGTGCTTTGTCGCCTCCGTACATAGCGTGTATCTGCGGAACGGTCACGTGGCTCTCATCCACTATCACAAGCAGGTCTTTCGGGAAGTAGTCCAACAGGCAGTACGGCGGTGTACCTGCCGCACGGCCGTCGAAGTAGCGGCTGTAGTTCTCCACGCCCGAGCAGTAGCCTAACTCTTGTATCATCTCCAAGTCGTATTTCACTCGTTCCTCTATCCGCTTGGCGTACAGTGGTTCGCCTATCTCTTGGAAGTGCATCACTTGGTTGGCGAGGTCCAAGCGTATCTGTTCCATAGCGGAAGCGATGCGTTCGGGAGATGTCGTGAAGATGGTTGCCGGATAGATATTTATTTCGTCGAACGCCTCTTCGTGCTCGTTCCGGAGGTCCCGTACCGATATGCTGTCTATCTCGTTCCCGAAGAACTCTATCCGCACCACCTCGTCGGCGTAGGCCAACCACACGTCCACCGTGTCGCCTTTCACCCTGAACTTGCCCCTTGCCAGTTCAGCGTCATTCCGTATGTACTGCGCATCCACCAGCTGTTTCAGCAGCGTGTCCATCGCCATCTCCTTGCCCCGGCGTACCGTGAAGCAGGTCCGCGAAAAGTCCTGCGGGTTACCGATGCCGTAAAGGCAGCTCACCGAACTCACCACTACCACATCTTTCCGTCCGCTCAGCAGGGCGGCGGTGGCACTGAGCCGAAGGCGGTCTATCTCCTCGTTGATACTCAGGTCTTTCTCTATGTATGTATCGGTCGATGGGATATATGCTTCCGGCTGGTAGTAGTCGTAGTACGACACGAAGTACTCCACTGCGTTATGCGGGAAGAAGCCTTTCATTTCCGAGTACAGTTGTGCGGCAAGGGTCTTGTTGTGGCTCAGTATGAGCGTCGGGCGGTTCAGGCGGGCTATCACGTTGGCTATGGTGTAGGTCTTGCCCGAACCCGTCACGCCCAACAGCGTCTGTGCGGGAAGACCTTCTTTGACGCCTTCCACCAGCTGCCGTATTGCTTCCGGCTGGTCACCGGTCGGCTGGTAAGGGCTCTCTATTTCAAACTGATTGACCATATATCTTATTGTTACAAGTAAAAATCTGCTGTCAGACGTGCATACGTTTCGCTGCGGGGCGAGTCAGGTGTGGAGAGAACAAGGTGCGTCTCTTCTGTAATGCCCTGTTCTTTACCCATATAGAGCATCACGCGGTTGGGGTTTGTGCCTTGCTTGGAACTCACATAGCAGCGCGATTGGACATACAGTCCCTGCTTCTCTGCCGATTGCAGCATCTCCTTTTCGGTGCCGGTGGGCAGGATGATGGCGAGTCTGCCCTCTTGACTTGTCAGGTGCGAGGCGCAACACGTCAGGTCATCGTATGTCATACCCGCACCGGCATGCCTGGCTTGTGAGCGTTGCGGGTCGGGACACGTGAGCGAACGGTTGAAGAACGGCGGATTGCTCACAATGAGGTCGTATGTCCCTTGCCATTCCCGCAGGTCGGCTTGCACGGCACGGAGATGCTCGTTCCACGGCGATGCGGCAAAGTTCTCGGCGGCTTGTCGGGCGGAAGCGGCATCTATATCTATGGCGTCCACCTGCCAATCTCCCTGTTCTCCCATAGCCGCGTCTATACGTTGTGCCACCATCAGGGCTATCAACCCGCATCCCGTCCCCGCATCCAACACGCGGAATGTAGGACCTGCTGCCAACTCGCGCCCGTCCGACACCGACCCCATTGCCAAAGGACACCATGCCCCTAACAACACACCGTCCGTCCCGACCGGCATACTGCTCTTGTCGTGACGAACATAGAACCGTTTCATCTGGAATCCCTCGCTCCGCACGTATCACATACCTTCTCTACTCTGTCAGCCTCGTCGCCTCCTCTGTCTTGCTCCTTTTCTTCCTTTGGTCCGGATTCAATCCGGACATTCCTCCCCTCCCTCACAAGGCGCACAAAGATACTTCTTTTGTTTCAATCACAACGAACAAATTCGCTTTCCATGAACTTTCCGCATCCTTTCCGTCCACTTTCTGCGGACTTTCCGCATCCTTTCCGTCCACTTTCGGCAAAAAAATGCATTTTTCGCTTGCATATTCCCCCTGAATTGCCCTACCTTTGCGCCGTCAATTCCATAGGTCGCCCAAAGGTCACCCATAGGTCACCCATAGGTCGCCCATAGGTCAACCATAAGTCACCCATAGGTCAACCATAGGTCAAAGCAACTCACAGAGTACTCTCACGATACTATACAAAAAATCACATAAAAATCATTACTCATTATGGCACAAGTAGAAAACGAACTTCCCGTGCACCTCATGCACGGCAAACCGCAGAGAAAAAGCAAGGGTTATTATTACGTGACGGCGGATGGCAAACAGAAGTACCGCACACGCAGGGAGGACTACCAGCAGAACCGCTCACCCAAACAGAAATGGCACACGGCATCTTTTGTATGGGCGCATCAGCAGATTAACACGCGCTGGAAGGACAAACGCGAACGCAAGCGTGTAGAAGCCGAATGGAAGCAGGCGATGCACTATATGCCCGACGGACGCTATTACCCCGAACCCAAAGGCTGGTGGTTTGCTCTGCTCGTTCAGCAGTGGAAGGAAGAGCATCCTTACGAGCAGTGGTATGAAGATTATCTGCAAACCGTCGCAGAGACGGCGCAGCGCAAAACGGCTGCCGAATCGACTTCCGACTATATGCTTCGTCGTCAGATTGACATCCTCACCGCTCAGCTCGAAGAACTCCGCGCCCGCCTCGACCATAACGAGTAGCCTCCCGCTTCCTTTGCTCTGTTAAATTCCACAATAATAATTGAAAAATGGCATACACATTTGCGTATGTCATTTTTTTTGTGGAATTTTGCGGCGCAGTATGGTTTAATCATGCCTTTAGGGCTAAAACATGAAAGGAAATATAACGATGGATGCTACAACTCTTCCTACGTCGGCTACTCAGATGATTGTCAATATTGATGATCGTTCGATAGTGAATGATATTCGTCGTTTATTAACTCGTATTCAGGGGGTGAGTTCGGTGCGAGTGCGCAATAATTACTATGAGAGCCGAGAGTTTTATCAGGATTTGGATGCTGCCGAGAAGGACATAGCTAACGGCAAGGGTGTACGTGTAAGTAACAAACAAGAATTAGACGCTCTTTTCGCATGAAATACACCTTGCAATTCTCGCCTCGGGCGATGGCGGATCTTGAGAGAATAAAAAAGTCCGGAGACCAGGCACGCATTAAGAAATTGCGAGTTATATTGGAGGAACTGACCGAACATCCTTTGACTGGAATAGGCAACCCCGAACGGCTCAAATATCGTGCGAATACTTATTCTCGGAGATTGACCAATAAGGACAGAGTCGTGTATTCAGTCTTTGAAAGTATCGTAGAGGTTAGTATCCTGCAAATGGTCGGTCATTACGATGACAAATAAACACGTAGGCGCAAAGCGTTGCGCCTAACCATATACAAACGCTACCATGAACGAGTTCATCTCCTCCTATATCAAGGAGATCAATCAACTGTATCAGACAGGTCTGACCACCGAACATTCTTTCCGTCCTGCGCTTCAGCGTCTCTTGCACGATTACACAGGCTGTACTGTCATCAACGAACAGAGCCATATTGATTGCGGTGCACCGGATCTGACCTTACTCAGCAAGCAACTGCCCATCGCTTATATCGAAGCAAAAGACCTCGAAGACGGAGACCTCGACGGGCGCAAGAAAAACAAAGAGCAGTTCGACCGCTACAAGGCTTCACTGGACACGATTATCTTCACTGATTATCTCGATTTCCACCTCTACGAGCACGGCGAGTGGCAGCAATCTGTTCGCTTGGCGGAGATACAAGGCAATAAGATTCGCCTCTCGGATGCAGACCGTTTTGTCTTGCTCATGGAGCATATCAAGAACGCACGTCCGCAGCGTATCACTTCTGCCTCCAAGTTAGCGCAACTGATGGCAGGAAAGGCGCGTTTGTTGCGTGACATCATCGAGCAGGCACTCATCCAAGACGGAGACACCCCCACTGAACTGCGCGGCTATATGCAGGCGTTCCAACAAGTACTCATTCACGACATTACGCCCAAGACTTTTGCGGACATATATGCGCAGACTATCGCCTATGGTATGTTTGCCGCACGGCTGCATGACGACACACCGGACGATTTCTCACGCTCCGAAGCGGCAAACCTCATCCCGAAGACCAATCCCTTCCTGCGTAAGATATTCCAGCAGATAGCAGGCTTCGACCTCGATGAACGCATTGCGTGGATAGTAGATGACCTCGTTTCGGCATTTGCAGCCACCGATATGGAGAAAATCATGCAGGGCTTCGGCAAAAGCACACAACAGACCGACCCCATGCTGCATTTCTACGAAGATTTCTTGTTCCAATATGACCCTGCTGCCAAGAAACAATGTGGAGTCTATTATACGCCGCAACCTGTGGTCGAGTTCATTGTGCGGGCTGTGGACGATATTCTGCGCACGGACTTCCAACTGCCTATGGGCTTGGCGGACACCTCCAAAGTGGAGATTGAGCAAGAGATAGAACAAGACCTCAAACACCGCAAAGAGAAGAAACAGGTTCACCGTGTGCAAGTGCTTGACCCTGCTACAGGAACAGGTACTTTCCTTGCCGAGACTGTACGACAAATCAAACGTGACCTCGGCGGACAGATGGGCGCATGGCCGAGTTATGTGCCCGAACACTTACTGCCTCGTCTGCATGGCTTCGAACTGATGATGGCACCATATACGATTGCCCATCTCAAACTCGACATGGAGATAGGCATTTCTGCCCAGCAACGCCTCAAAGTCTTCCTGACTAACTCCCTCGAAGAAGCCAGTAAAGAAGCCGGTACACTCTTTGGCAACTATCTTGCGCAAGAAGCCAACGAAGCCTCTCACATCAAACAATCTGCTCCTGTGATGATTGTTATGGGCAATCCGCCGTATTCGGTTAGTAGCAACAACAAAGGCGAATGGATTAGCAAACTGCTTGACGACTACAAAAAGAACCTCAACGAGCGCAATATACAACCCCTTTCGGACGACTATATCAAGTTTATCCGTTTGGCACAGCATTATGTGGAGCGTAATGGCGAAGGCATAGTGGCATATATCAGCAACAATAGTTTTATTGACGGACTTATCCATCGTCAGATGCGCAGCGAACTGATGCGTGTCTTCGACAAGATTTATATCCTCGACTTGCACGGCAATACCCGCAAGAAAGAAACCGCTCCGGATGGCAGCAAAGATGAGAATGTCTTTGATATCATGCAAGGCGTAAGTATCAATATCTTCGTCAAACTGCCTAAAAAACAATAACAAATAGAGCAATAGAATTATGGCAAACGAATCAATTATTAAACTGTTTGAAGACAAGAAAGTTCGTATCGTATGGAACGTACAAGAAGAAAAATACTACTTTGCCGTGGCAGATATAGTTCAGGTATTAACAGATAGTGCTGATACCAAGCAGTATATCAAGCGAATGAGGTCGCGCGATGCAGAGTTGGATTCCGTGTGGGGTAC
>CADAAF010000014.1 GCA_902785805.1 uncultured Bacteroidales bacterium
AGCTTGTGCATCGTGTACCACGGCACCCACGATTCGGTGATGATGTTGGTCTTGCCGTTCTGCACATTGTCAAACTGGAGCTCGACATTGTTCCGGTCCTTGATGCTCGCAGCCCAGAGAAATCCCGGCTTGCCTTTGGAATTTTGCTGACAGATCTTCATGCCGTCGATCAGCGTTCTGATCTTGTCAAGGAGCTGCTGCTTCTGCTTTTCATCGGACAGCGGGTTGCTGTATGCCTGCGCAGCCGCAGACAGATAATGCCCGACGGTATGCCCGCCGATCAGCGAATTTTCCCAGCCGTCATAGCGCTTGGCGCCGTTCGTGCTGAGCCCTGCATTGTCGCGGAAGCCCGCCAGAAGCCGCTCGGTATCGAACGAGAGCAGATAGGCGATCTCCTTTGAGAATGCGTTGGTCGTGTAGGCATCGGTCATCGTGACGTCTTCCATCGGGAAGCTTTCGATGTCCGCTGTGCCTGCCGCATATGCCGTTCCGCCGAATGCTGTCAGCGGGAGCGTCCCCGCAAACAGCACCGCAGAAAGCAATGCCGCCTTCATTTTTCTGACTGCCATTTCTATTTCCCCTTTTTCTCCGGATATAACTCCGGTATTCTATACATCTATTATAGAATATTGCAATACATATTCCAATATATAATTGTCCTCGAAAACTGATTTATCCTATCATATTTGCAGATCAGCACACCAAAAACAGACAACTTTGTGTGATATCAATGTAAATCAGCAATACAAATTCGCAAAATAAAACCCTCCATTTCGGAGGGCTTTTTATTAATTAAGGAACTTAGTTTTTCTTGCTATGAACAAGAAGGTCGATGGCGCCGAAGGCAGCAGCGAGGAATTCATCGGAAAGGAGGTGAAGCCATGAGACGACTCTTCGCAATAGGTTGTTGGCTGTTGATGGTGACGGCGGCATCCACAATAAGCGTTACCCATATTTTGGGAATCTGGCTGCTGAATTCTGGCCCCTCTCTGAAGATAACCACTCGTTGTTTTGTCGGGTCATCAGGGTCTGGTGTGGCAGTGACAGTGACGGCACTATTGGCGACACCTGTGGAGAAATCCACACCTATAGTGTTGGTTGAGCGGCCCCAAATCTGTGCTTTGGCGGGTGTTGTGAGGCACAGCAGTGCGAGAGTGAGGGCGCAAAGGAATGCGCGTGTTCGGGCGCGTAGTGCGCCGTGAGGGTGCAGCATTAGTGCACCGCGACATGAATACTTTTGTTTCATAGCGTTAAATGTTTTGTAGGTTGATAATTGGTTTTTATTACGACCTTAGTGTCGTGTTGTGTGTGGTAATTCATAGGCAGTTTTCCGACTGTACAGTGTTACTCTTGCGTTGCAGTATGCATTGTTTTCATTGGATACAGACATAAAGAAAGCGCAGACTCTTGTAGTTTGCTAATATCTGGTCTCTAAGGATTTCCTGGACGAACCTAAATTCCCAAATATCCTACGGAAAAGCCCACGCTTACGCATGAGCATTGTAGCTTTTCCTCGGGAATTTTAGTTTCTATATTAAACTGTCCAGGTTTTTATAGAGACCAAGTATTAAGCTTAAATGCTGTCTTATATGTATGTCACTGCACCGCTTATCGGTGCGTGTGTTTCATAGGCGGTTAGTTATATAAATTCTTTTATCAGTTTGGTATTCATAAACTCGTCCAACGTGACGAGATTCAATTGCGGGAAGGCAATGTCATGCAGCACCTTGAAGTGCGAATCCTCCGAGACAAGATACTCCGCCCGCGTGCTATGATCTGCAGCAAACAGTTTGTGTCAATGACTACATTCCGCATGGTCTATACATGGTATGGCGTGCGGAAATGTGAGCCGCGCAGTTCATTGAGCTTCTGCTCGTTCCACTCGCCGCTCTCCCACAGCCGGTCCATCTCCTCGTCCACTTTGCTGGCATAGAAAGCCGCCAACTGCTCACGCAACTGGTCCAAACCAACAGAGGACTTGATGTGCGACACAAGGTTGAACACATGCACCTGCGCCGGAGAAAAGGTTATCGCTTCCATAATTAGTTAGGGTGTATCGTTATTGTTGTGTTTTTATTGTACTGCGTGGAAAAGACTATCGTTCTCATTGTACGGCTTTCAGATATTCCTCAAACGAGTGACATACAACACCTTTGCCGCTTTGAATCTCTTTGATTGCCTTGCGGGTTTTCTTCTCTGCGGCAGACATGGCAGGAGCCGATTCGGCTTGGCGCATACTCCTCTTGATAGTGTTCGCCATACGGTAAGTATGCTCTAACTGCTGAATCCGGTTCCAACGCCCTGTACTCATACGAATAGTAACGCTTCGCGGTGTTTTTTCAAGGATTGTCGTTGCCATAGGCGGTTAGTTAGTTGTAAGTTGTTTTAAGTCATAGTATAAAGGAATTGTTTGCAATTCCGTAGTTATGTCCGCATCATTTATCATTTTGATAAAATCATTCTTTTCGTAAAACTGAACGGCATCAGGGTAAGCATCAACGGTTAAGAACCGACATGCAGACAGCCCTCGTTGAGTGATAAGCAATTGCATAATGCCATTTATCAGATAAGAGCCAATGCCCTTCCCGCTATAGTTTTTTGAAATAGCAAAACGCCCGATTTTGACAGCAGGATAACTTCCGAGATGCTTCTCATGAGGAATCTTTTTGCGGAGTTTTCTCCAAAGGTTCTTCGGCAATGTGGTTTGAGAAATCTTGTCATTCAAGAGACTATAATAGCCGACTATCTCATTTTCATCTTCCAGCACGAAAGTATTCGCCAGAAGCTGTTCGCTATAGAAACGAGCATCTTCTGTCAGAAATTCGTTCAAGTCGCTATCGCCGCAATCAAACGGCTTTAGTGTCTGCATCTGGTCTAAATCAATGAGCCTCATTCTTTTACATCGGGAAGGTTGCGATACTTTTCATCCACTCATACGCTTGTTTGATGCGCTCCTTTTTCTCTGCTGAAGCGGGGCGCACATGCTGCATATTGTAGAGGAAGCGTTCTGCATCCTCACCGAAAAGGATAGGTGTTTCTGCAATCGGTCGTGCCATAACGGTATTTAGTTTTTATAGTTTGTTATATTGTCCCTGAAGGGTTTGAGGTCAAAGTACATCAGACGAGTAGAGTCGAAAGTGTCCAATGTTGTGAAATAGTCAAAGTCGTTCTTGCGATAGAAATCGGTGGCATCCGCATAAGCATCAACAGTAAGGAAACGGCAGCCTAATTTCGGTTCGGTTACGAGATACGATTTAATCAGATTCAGTATTTGCGAACCCAAACCTGCGTGTTCATAACCAGTTGCCACAGCCAGCCTGCCTATCTTTGCCGAAGGATAACTGCGCCGACGTTTGTTGTTGCTTATATGCCTGTTTATGCGATTCCAAATGCCTTTTGCTTGCGGATCATACGCAACTTTGTCATTTAACAGACTAAAATAGGCTGCAATCTGTTGTTTCTCAGTATCAATAAACAGATATGTAACAGCCATTAGGTCTGCTGCATAGTTCTTCGCATCCTCTGCAAGGAAATTATTCAAGTCCGTATCTTTAGAGCAGAACGGCAACAATTCCATATCAGGAGTCAATTGCGCAAACTCAAGATCTTCCAGACGAATAATCATAATACAGCCGGGTATTTGATTTTAATGGCTCTGTAGGTTTCCATTGCGCGTCTGACATCCTCTGTAGAAACAGGTTTCGGGTGTTCTACAGCGTAGGCAAAACGGCGTGCGTCTTCACCATAAAGGGTCGGTGTTTCTTTAATCGGTCGTGCCATAACGGTGTCCTCCTTTTGGTTAAGTGTATAATGCTGCTATTTAGTTTCAGCGGGCAAAGGTAAGGGATTTAATCGGATTGAGCAAGGGGGAGAGTGTTTTTGTGTTATTTTTGTTGTTTGCGAGGAGGGCGTGTTCATTCGGTGAGGGTTCGGTGAGGTCTGCTTAATGTATCGTATATGTATCGTATATGTATCGTATATCTATCGTGTATGTATCGTATATCTATCGTACTTGCTTGCTGACAGACCGCTACGCTGACGGACCGCTGACGCTGACAGACCGCTTCGCTGACGGAGCGCTGCGCTGTTGGTTACTGCGTGTTGATAAGTGACTGTTGGTGTCATTCTGTCATTTTGTAAGGGTTGCTTATCCCTACGGAAAGGGTAGCGCACGGGTAGCTTATGGTTAGCCGAAAGGTACGCCGACAATATGTAAGCGTAATGGCAGATTTAGTGACAATGTGTCAAGATGTATGGGTGTGTTGAGGGAATGGGTTGGTACGGGTTATTGTGCGGTGCTGTTGATTACTTTGTGTGCAGCGGAAAGCCATTCGGCATCTATGCCCAGAGTCTCGGCTATACGCAGTGCCTCGTGCGGGACCTCACCCTCACGGGCTTCAATCAGCGAGTAGTCCATCCTGCCGTCTTGCAGTCCGCGTACCCGCAGGCAAGGGCAGTGGTGAGCATCAATAGTATAGTGGGTTACCATGAGAACACTCCTGTGCGTCCGACGCAACACATCTATGAGAGACGACACTAACGCCGTACCCTCTACGGGATTGGTTGTCCGTGCGGGTTCGTCAATCAATGCGAGCAGGTTCTCGCCTCTACGGCAAGCCTCCACGATACGGTTAAGGCTCTTTATCTCAGCCGCAAAGGAACTCAAACCTTCGGTTACGGACTGCTCGTCGCTCATGGTGCAGTACACTTTCTCACGGACAGGCAATTCCGCTTCCTGAGCCGGTATGCCGAAGCCGAACAGAAACAGCATCTGACACAAACCGACCGTACGAAGGACAATAGTCTTGCCGCCCATGTTAGAGCCTGTCAGGACGGTAGGTTCTTCGCCCAGTTGTATAGAGTTGCGCTGATACTCTTTATGCCTTTCGTGCAGACTTGCCTGCACTTCGGGATTCCACATCTCTTTAAGAATCAATCTGCCGTCCTTGCTCACCGAAGGCAGGCACAAGTTCCATTCTTTTGCCTGAACAGCTTGCGCCAAGAGAATATCGGTGTCAGCGAGCAGGAGTAATCCGCGTTTCAAGTCTTCCGCATACTCTCTCAACGAGCCACTTAACTCACGGCGGATACGTAACTCCTCCTCTTGGACGGCAACAAAGACCTGTTCGTCCGCAGGGTTCAGTTCGAGTTGCTTTCGCAGAGTACGCAGACGCTCGCTGTAAGAGTCATATACATAGAACGTTGCTATACGCATACCGTCCGGGTCGAGAATATGAATCACTTCCTCCATCCGCAGCGGCTCTAACGGCAGAGATAGCAGTTCCATTTGCTTGCACACCTCCCCGTACAATATGGCAAGGTGCTTGACCTCGAAGAGTTCGATGTCGTCCAATGTTGCACCCGCAGACAAGTGTTCCAGCGTGGTACGTATGTCCTTGAGCCCCTGTAGCCTGAATTGCAGATTACGTCTTGCCACATCGTTACATACCGGCTTAACGGCTTCCGTATAAGTGCGCAGACGGGCATAATAAGACTCAATGTCTCCGGCACTTTGCATGGCTTCCCTATCGAGCAGCATACGCCGTGCCACACCCGACTGAACAGGCAGTTCGTCAACTACATAGCGCATACAGAGCGGCTCCAAGATGGCTTCGTTTAGTTGCATTCCTTTAATAGATTAGTTATGAGTTGCGCATCAAATCCACAGCTGGCAGACCGGTCGCCTCCGTGAGTCGTTTGCACAGTATATCCGAATCAAGTACCATACCGTTGGGGGCAGTAGGATTGACCGTCAGCCCCAACAGCCGGCTTCTTTGGCGTACCACTACCGGATGCTGCTGCTCAAAGCGATGCCACACCATCGGGTCCGCAAAGACCTTAGTGAAATCCGGAATGAGCAGCCGCTTGCCTTTTGCGTCTTTGTCGTTCATTATCTTATCCAATACACGGTCGGTCACGGCTCCCGATACGCAGATGCAGTCGTCATCGTTGCCGTCCCATAGCGGCAGGTTAATCAAGTGCACCACATAGGCAGTCTTTCTGACCAGTGTGTCGATGTTGGCAGAGTAAGCGGCTCCCGTAGCCAGAATCATGCCTTCGCTGACGGTGGGCGAAGCAAGGCTCATACGGCTCAAGGCACCGTCCACCAGTATCAAATCCACTTCCTTTTCCACCGTCCTCATCCAGCGTTTGAGCAACTCCGTACTTCCCGGTCCTGCTATTATCACCTTTCCCGTCACCACCACTCGTGCCGTCACTAACCGTCCCAACGCCGTAGGTATATCGCTCACATCCAGCAGTTCGGACACCATTTTGCGTTGGCGGTAGTGCTTCTCGGTCGTTCCGAACAGCGAGCCGCTCCGAAGAACAATCTCCGGCTTCTCCGTACCCACCACTTGGTCACGCGTCTCCCCGTCCAGACCGATGGAAGTAACCCCCACGCGGACGCAGGAAGGCAAATGACGCAACAAGTAGTTCAGCGTCACCGTCTTGCCCGTGTTCTTCTCTAAACCGACCAGAGAACAACTTCTGACCTCTAATAATCCGTCTATCAGGTGCATGTCTTCTTGAACCGGCTATTTTAAGGATGAATGATACGTAGTTCGCCGCAAAGATACAGCCTTTCTTTCGCTTCGGCAACTTTTTCCTATTATCAGGGTGATTTATTGGTTGCGTATATGTGCAAAAAAGGGATTGCTATCAAGGCAATCCCTTTTCTGCTTAAGTGTATAGTCACTCTTATCCTTTCCTCGCCTCGTTGCGCTCGTGGCGTTTAAGGTGAGCCGGTTCGATGTTCATACGCTCGCCCTTGAGCAGCGATATAACGCCGTCCACAGCCTTGTCATTACCCACTTTCTTATTCCTCTCCGCCTCGCACTTGGGGCAGTGGCACTCGTTCTTGTAGTCAAGCGGCTCGGTGTAGGTCGTGATAACGCCCTCGAAGTTGCGCAAAACGACTTTGCCAGGAGCCTGCGAGATGACATACTGCGGCATAACAGGGGTCTTTCCGCCACCGCCCGGAGCATCCACCACAAACGTCGGAATGCAATAACCTGACGTATGTCCGCGCAAGCCTTCGATAATCTCTATACCCTTTGATACAGGAGTACGGAAATGCTCCAAGCCTTGACTCAGGTCGCACTGATACAGGTAATAAGGACGAACACGCATCTTCACCAACTCGTGTACCAGATCCATCTGGATGTTCACGCAGTCGTTCACGCCGCGAAGCAACACGCTCTGGTTACCCAACGGGATACCCGCATTCGCCAGCATAGTGCATGCGCGACGGCTCTCTTCCGTCACCTCATTGGGGTGATTGAAGTGCGTATTGAGCCAAATAGGATGGTACTTGCTGAGCATCGCGCACAGTTCGGGAGTGATTCGCTGCGGGCATACCACCGGCACACGGCTGCCCAAACGGACTATCTCCACGTGCTTGATCTGACGCAGACGCGAGATGATATACTCCAATTTCTTGTCGCCTACCATCAGCGCATCGCCACCCGAGAGAAGTACATCACGAACCGTCTCGGTCTTCTCGATGTATTCGAGGGCTTTCTCAATACGCTCCGAAGGACTCTCGTCATCTTTCTGTCCGGCAAAACGACGGCGCGTGCAGTGACGGCAGTACATCGAACACATATCCGTGATGAGGAACAACACGCGGTCGGGATAACGATGCGTCAGTCCCGGCACGGGCGAGTCTTCGTCCTCGTGAAGCGGGTCTAACAGATCGGCTTCGGCGAGATGTGTCTCCAATGCCGTCGGGATACACTGACGACGAATCGGATCATACGGATCATCGGGGTTAATCAAACTCAGATAGTACGGCGTTATAGCCATACGCAAGGTACTCAATACGCTGCGAACACCCTCTTGCTCCTCCTCGGTCAGCTGAACGTATTTCTTGAGTTCATCAAGTGTCTCGATGCGGTTCCTGACTTGCCAGTGCCAATCGTTCCAGTCTTGGTCGCTGACATTGGGGAACATCTGTTTTCGTCTGGATTCAGCCATAATGGTAATCGTTTAGACGGTTAGGTGCTTATGCGTTACGCGTACAGCTCTTCAAAAATCTTACGCAGTTTCGGGCACTCACGAAGTTCTTGCAGCGTGAACTCGGCATGTCCTTTGGTGTAGCCGTTACCCATAATCATATTCACGTCTGCGCCGATTCCTTCTGCGCCGAGAGATGCTTTCGTGAACGAAGTAGCCATCGAGAAGAAATAGACGATACCGTCGTCCTTCGTGCAAAGGATGGCGGTCATCTCTTGGTCAGGCACATTCACGCAGTTGATGGTTACGTCTGCCATCTTGCCGTCGGTCAGGCGGGAAACCAACTCGTTCACCTGCACGGGAGTCATACCGGCGGCACTCTCCACGATGTCGCAGAAACCGAGGTCTTTGATACGCTGGGTGGACTTGGGGCTGTTGGCAATACCGATTACCTTACCCGTTACGCCCACGCGCTTCTTAGCTTCGTAGCAGCACAGCATACCGCTCTTGCCGCCGGCACCGAGGATAACAACGGTCTGACCGTATTGGCAGAGTTTGGCGGTCTGTGCCGGTGCACCGGCTACGTCCAATGCGGACAGAGCCAGTTTCTCAGGCATATCATCGGGTATCTTGGCATAGATACCGCTCTCGAACAGGATGGCTTTACCCTTGATATCTACTTGGTCCACATCAGCACGGATGGCGAGAATCTCGTCAATGCGAAGCGGGGTGAGCGAGAGGGAAACGAGCGTAGCGATGCGGTCGCCTTCTTTCAGGTCGATTTTGCCTTTCAGTGCGTCGCCGATTTTCTCTACTTTACCTAACAACATTCCGCCCGAACCGGTACGACGGTTGCGGTGCTTGCCTTGCAATTCCACATTCAGAAGCATCTCCTTCTTGATTTCTTCCATAATCTTCTCCTCGGAAGCACCCTCACCTGCTTGCTGGCGGGCATAGTTGTGGATGTCGGTAAACGATGCCGAGTCGATATTCAGCGTCTGAACATCAATCAGGATCTCGTTGTCATAGATCTCGTCCATGTTGTTATCCACTTTGTTGGCAGGCTGAGGCAGTACGCCTACAGGCTCAATCACACGGTGTACACCGTACTTGTTTCCATGTTTTTGCATAGTTGTTATGTGTTTTGATTGTTTTACTTTTTTAGACTGAGTATTTCTCTTGCTTCGTCGCTGGTCGCGATTTCGCGTCCCAACTCTTTGGCAAGACGCACCACTTTGGCTACCAATTCGCCGTTCGACTGTGCCAATACGCCTTTACTCAGGTACAGGTTGTCCTCAAAGCCCACGCGCACATTGCCGCCCATAGCGATAGCGGCGGCAGCCATCGGGAAGGCACTGCGACCTACGCCCGTTACCGTCCACGTCGAGCCGGCAGGAATCTTATTCACCAACCAGCACAGGTTATCCACCGTAGCGGGAGTGCAGCCCGGAACGCCCAACACGAAGTTGAACTGCATCGGTGCACCCGGAACCTGACCTTTGCGAGCCATCGTGAGAATCGTGTCAAGGTGTCCCATCTCAAAGCACTCGTATTCAGGCTTGATGCCGCGTTCCAGCATACGTTTGCCAAAGGCACGCATCGTGGGCATCGTGTTGTCAAAAATCTCGTCGCCGAAGTTGCACGTACCGCAGTCCAACGTCGCCATCTCGGGAACGGGAGTCGTGTCCGTCGATTGCAGACGCTCATCGGGAGTCATACCTACCGCTCCGCCTGTACTCGGAATAAGAATCACGTTCGGGCAAACTTTCAGGATGGCTTCGGTACATTCTTGGAAACGGTCGCGGCTCTGGGTCGGCGTGCCGTCATCTTGGCGGACATGCAGGTGAACGATAGCAGCACCGGCATCCACTGCTGACTTGGCTTCACGGACAATCTCCTCTACCGTATAAGGTACGTTCGGATTCTGCTCCTTCGTTACCTCCGCGCCGCAGATTGCAGCGGTTATAATCAGTTTTTCCATAACCTTACTTTCTTTGACAATCCTTCGGCGTTACGCACGTTCCGCTCGCGCGGCATACCACAATCGGTTCTTCCAATTCGTCAGCTGCCGATGCCGATATGTCAGGACGGGCAACTGCCACCTTGCGTGCCTCAAAGAGCATGTGACGGCTCGTGTTGCCCTCGCGGTCAATCCAGCCCTCTGCTTCTATGTAGTCACCGGCATAAACGGGTGCCAAGAAGTCTATTTGGTCGTAGGCGCGGAACAAGCCCTCGTCACCGTCACGCATAATCAACAACTCGGTCGCTACGTCACCAAACAGGTGAACCATGTGCGCACCATCCACCAGATTGCCTCCGTAATGAGCGTCTTTTGCACTCATTCTCAGTCTCAACTTTGTCCTGTATTCCATTGTTAGTTTATTGTTTATAGTCGTGAATATAACTGTTGTTTATTGGTTTGGACGTTTAGACGTTTAACTGTTGTTTAGGTGTGCTTAGACGTTTAACTTATTAAACTTATTAAACTCCTTAACCTGTTCAACAACTCCTAAACACCTAAACACCTAAACTCCTAAACCTTCTCCACATAGATAGCATCCACATAGATGCCGGAGCAGTGTACTTGCTCGGGCTTGATTTCGCCGCGTTTGACGAGTTTTTCTGCCTCTACTATCACGTAGTCGGCGGCGGTTGCCATCAGCGGGTTGAAGTTCTGGGTCGTACCGAGGAACACCATGTTGCCGTCCTCATCGACTATGTTGGCGCGAAGGATGGCTATGTCGGCTCCTAAAGGCTTCTCCAAGAGGAAGTCTTTGCCGTCAATCTTAATCACTTCTTTGCCGTCAGCCATAATTGTTCCGATACCGGTCGGGGTCAGTACACCGCCCAAGCCTGCACCTTTGGCGCGGATGCGTTCGGCGAGAGTACCCTGCGGCACGTAGTCCACTATCAGTGTGCCTTCGTTCTTCTGAATAGCTGTCTGTTTGTTCGTACCGGTGTGCGAAACGATAGCGCGTTTCACTTGGTGGTTAGCCACTAATTTGCCGTGAGCCACCTCGTCAAATGCCGTGTCGTTGGCAATGATAGTGAGGTCTTTTACGCCTTTTTCCACAAGGGCGTCCGTTATCTGTACCGGACTGCCGTTACCCAGAAAGCCGCCGAACATCACGGTCATGCCGTCATGCACCTTCTCTACGGCTTGCTCCAATGTAATAAGTTTGTTCATGGTATGGTTATTTTATATGTTCGATATGCGTTTGTGAAGACTCAAAATGTGTAACACACAATTTCGCCGCAAAGATACAATAATTATCTTATATCCTTACCTCCGAATCAAAAAAAATAAAAAATTGAAGCCGTCAGCCCGCATTTTCCTTTTTGAGTAATTGTTATTTCGACTTACGCAGTACCCTTGCAGCCGTCTTGCAGCTATCAATCTTTAGTTATTCTTTAGTGATTCATTAGTGATTCGTTAGTGATTAGTTCGTTATTCCGCTGACCACACCGAAGCCACACCGTAACAACAGAATGACATCTGCTTAAAAAAAGAGTTCACAAACTTGTGGACCACAAACTTGTGAACTCTTTCGTATTTATACCCTCATTCAACAGCTTTTGATGAAGAGGCAAGTGTTTACTGTTTTACGAATACTGCTTTTACGTCGCGTTTGCATTGGTGAGAAACGCCGTTACGGCTATGGGTCGCTGTGGTATGATAGTCCCATTCCATCTTGCCGTCTGCAGGGAACGATACCTTGAAATCATAGATTTCCGCATTGTCTCTACGAGAGAAACCATCCTCTGCATAGAAATAAACTTGGTTGTTCTTCGTGTCGATGTACAGCATTCCTTCGTACTCCTCGCGGCTCTCCTCGTTTGCAAAGTTCTCTTTGTAGAAATACGCTTCGCCCTCATCGGTTTTTTTCTTTTCAATAATGAGATAACCGTCGTTGTAGTTCAGCTCTTTCTCGGTGATGTTGTCATCGAGATTTTTCCAAAGAACGGAGTAGGAAGTCAGTTTCCACGAACCGATCATCTTGTCGTAATTCACTTTGTTGCCGCCATCTTCTGTGGCGTCTTTCTTCTCGCAAGCGGTTAACAGTACCATACTTGCCAAGCACGTCAGTGCTACATAAAAAATCTTTTTCATATCCTTATTTATTTGATTAGGTTTATTAGTCTGTGTTAATTTAGGTGTATTGGTCTATGTTAAATTAGATGTATTAGTCTGTGTTAATTTAGGTATATTAGTCTGTGTTAATGTATTGGTCTATGTGGTCTATGTTTTTTTATCAGATTAGGTGTATTGGTCTATGTTGGATTAGATGTATTGCCCTATGTGGTCTATGTGTTTTTATTAGATTAGGTATATTGGTCTATGTGTTCTATATGTTTTTATTAGATTAGGTGTATTGGCCTATGCCGGTACCTGTTTTTCGCCGCAAAAGTAGTACAATTATCTTATTTTCTATCCCTCATTGAAAAAAAAACATAAAAAAATGCAGGCGCAGCCCTGCATTTTTTTATGGTATGCCCTCGCCGGACACAACATAATGCGATGCCAAAGTAACAAAAGACCACGCGCGAGGCGTGGTCGTGAGTATAGACGCGGGCTCTATACAAGTACGAAAAACGAAAGATTTTGCAAAGTTATGAAAAGCATTTCAGTAATTTTCAGAATCGGCAAAATAACTATTACTTTTACGTTTAAGATATATACGCTTTTTGATTGTCATAGTTATTGTCTTTTACTTGAATTGAGAAATCCGTATGATATTTTTCTTATTGTCTATTTCGATTTTGCCGAGACGGTTGAGTACACTTTGACCTAACAGCAACGGTGCTTTTTGGTTGCGAACAACGGACGCACGGACATTGTTCAGATTCAGACCGCCGAAATGGACATTTTTCAGGTTAATCAGCGTCCCCACATTCACATTCCCGTTGGCATCCATATATTGCCGGTTGCTTATTACATCGTTGGCATTCAGATAATTATTCTTCATCATAAAGGTGGCTTCCACCATAGACAACGTCACATCGCTTGCTCCCGTATCAAAGACGAAGTGCAACGGCAATCCGTTTATGCACGGATGCCATAGGCAAGCGCCAAGTATTCGCCGTCTTTTTTAGGAAGGAATTTAATCGCCATGTTTGCAGCAGTTAAAGCACGGCCATTATCCTCTGTCATACACCGAAGATAGGCTATCCACGAATACGAATAGCCGTTTTTCGGATAGTCCTGGATGTCCTTTTCAAAGTAGTCCAAGGCCTCTGCCATATCTTCGCCCTGCATTACCTCCATGCCACGCCAATAGTTATAACTCTCGGGACGTTTGGTTTCTTGTCCCGACAATACGCCTCCGCAACAAACGGCAAACAAAACAATACTAATCAACTTTTTCATACGAATGGTTCATTTATAAATGTTTATATCTCAAGTTTCTTCAATACCTAATGTACAAGATATTACCAGAACGATAATTGCCTTGATGGCTGATTAGCGACTATAGATGCGTTTAACGGAGTTATTACTGCATCCTCGGCAAATTGTCGCATGTAATTGATATATTTGTCCCTCCACGGGATAGTTGATAAGATTTCTACCCCTTCGGAGTATGGTTGATAATCGTACTGCCTTTCGGATTTTATGTTGCTAAAGATTTCATTACATATTTTCGCATATTGTATTGCTTCATCCGTAAGCGTAAAATTCGGGATATTAGTAATACACCAATAAATGTACATTGCATCATTTTCAAGGACATAAAATACCGACCTGTTGCGATATTTACCAAATCCAAGACGGTCTGACAAACTATATGGCTGCTTTTTCTTCATTGTCTTATGCTTTTATTATTCCGACTTCGGTTGCCCAATCAAGCACCGCTTTTCTGCTTTCAGAAAAATAGCAATTATCCAACAACTCGGTTACTTGTTTTTCCACGTCCTCTTTGCTAAAGTCCAACTGTTCTTTCAAACATGCTTGAAAAAAGTATTTGCACAGTTCATCCTTGATGCTTTCCATTGCTGTCTCGCGTGAATAATATGTCCCTTGTGGCAGGACAATATCTGCTATTACTTGCTGTTTCTCACCATATAGCACCACAATCTTGTTCAAGAATGAGCATCCGGTCCCTTCTGCGAACCCTTCAACAATTGTTAATCCAGCGGCTTTACGCATACCAATTTGATAGTTGAAGCCGGAAGTGGCATGAAATGATTGAAGCAAAGTTGTACCTGTAGTTACTGATTTGCCTATCGGTTTGGCCGTATTGACAAGTGTATGTTCCATCGTTCTATGCATTTAATTGCTTTAATGTTCTTTGTATTTCATATATTTGGTTGCCAAAGAAGGCTCTGTTAACAATTTCTGATACCGTCTTTTGCACTTCGATACGGTTCAGTAATTTATGGTCTTTTGCAGCTGTTTGCTCAATCATATTTGTTAGCATCGTAACGGCACATTGCTTTGATGTTACGCGACTATAAAGCTTACAATGAAACCATTTCTCACAGACGAGAGCCTTTGTCTTAATGTCATATATGTGTAAACCATTGAGGAAGGTATGCGCATAACCTTCTCCTATATCTTCTTTGATAAGGAGTCCTTCAGCCATACGTAGCGCGTTGAAATAGGTGTTGCCCGCCATTGAAGTATAGCCGGCACCTACGAGTGCATTAAGATTGTGGGAGAATGTTACAGAAGTGGGAGTCGCCAGACCCAAATTTTTGAAAAGAGTGATTTCTTGTGTCATACACCGTATCTTTTGGTTTTCGGTTGCAAAAGAACGGCGTTAGTGTGCAGCCTATTTGCACTTGTTAGGAAAAATTACATTTTTGAGATCGAATATTCCTACTAATCTTGAGATTGAATTCAATAAATATTGATTATTTGAGATATAATTACTTTGGTAATTAAGTTATCTAAAAAATCTAACTTAAATAGGATTACTTTATGCGTTTTTTACCATCATTTAGTAATGAAGGGTCAATTTGTCTTATAACTTTTAGACTAGGCTCAATAGGTTTGGGTGTAATGCTTTTTGTATATTCTAACATGTTTTGTAATTCTTTGTAGCCTTCTATAATATAATTCACATATTGAGCTAACGTTCCTAAAAATTTGAAATAATAATACGATTTTTGAGGCATTATTCTATCTAAAATCTTTTGCTCCCATTCTGTATGATTCATTCCTCTATGATTTAGATTCCGGCATTGGTAAATATCATTTAGTGAACTTGTCATCTCTACGTAATTTTCATAATCAAAGTTTCTCATCATACCGCGGTAGCCAACGAAATAGACAACTATTCTAATTTTATCTAAAGCATATTGATTTTGTATTGATTTCTTACATTTTTCAAGATATGTCTCTTTGGAAGCTATCAGTACCAATTTTGCGATATTATATTCGCTATCTTTCAGTCTTCTTGTAATATCAGGTTTGATGCCCTTTTTATATTCTATGTATGCAGGACTTGACCACATCTTACTAACAATTTCATCAAGCATTTTATTTGTGCATAGTGTATTTGTCATACACTCTATTTGTTGATAAAGTGCAAGGCAAAAATCTTCAAAATTATTTTTTCTCCTAAAAGATTCCATACGAACGAAATCTTCAATTAAATTCTGTTTTATACTATTTAATGGGAATCTTACATAAAAATCTTCTGCTTGCTTTTGAATAATCTTTTCTATGCATAGTTCATAGATGTCATCTATTTTATCATTAGTTATGTTTTCGGATACTAATGATTGCAAATATTGCCAATATGATCTATCTTCGTTCGTTTTGAGTTTTTCCACAAGTAGGTGGATGCGCTCTTTATATTGTTGCTTGTTCATACTCATTTTGTTTTGTGCACCAAACAAATGGGTTGTTATTGTTCTTTAATAATGTTACTGCGTTGAAGTTTCATTAGTTAGATCGTTAATAAGTCCGTCAAGCAAAACCTCAAGTTCTTCTTTAGGCGTGAAAGGCTGTTGTGCAGATGCGAATGACCGAATACCATTACAGTCCGATATATACTCTTTATTAGTTGTGTGCTGCTGATTTTGCTTGTATGGCGATATCCGTTGAGGAATGGTGGTAGAGATTTTATATTCTTCGATATGTATAAGATTATCGAAGCGTTGGCGAAGTTTTTTATATGCAGGATTGGATTCGCCAACCACCATACGCATATAATCCAATTTGCCGCCAATGACATTTTCGATGTGAGATTTATGTGACTTCACGTTACCTCTCTGAGTTATATATTGTTGCAAGAAAAAATGTTGTGCTTTTTCGATGCCGAATTTTTCCCAATAGTGTATCCACAAGCGTAATTGTTTAACATAACGTTGTGGGACATTTACTTTCTTGTTTACAACGAGTCCTGTAACTTCCTGCCTTTGACGTTTAGATTGCACCCTCGTCTTCTCAGGGTTAATAGTCAAACCTTGTTCGTCTTCTATAATCCGTTTCAATTCAAGCATAAAAACGGAGTCTTGCTGAAAGATGTTTTTGTGTGCAGAGAAAGTAATGTCATCCGCATAGCGCGAATAATTTGCTTTGAACCGTTTGGCAAGTCCGGCGAGATGACGGTCAAGATTGCGACATACGATATTGGTCAAGATAGGCGATGTAGGGGCACCCTGCGGTAGGACTTGCTTTATTTCGGTTATCTTTTCTCCGTTTTCATCAATTTTGGCAACTGCTTTAGGGTGACAGCAGAGAGAAGTAATAATATATGCTACAGGTTCTTTGCTTCCAGTAAGGTTGAACGGAGGTATTGTGAGGACTTTTTTAACACGCGGGAATGTAATTGTATCAAAGAAGTCTTTAAGGTCAATATTCAGCACATACGGTTTGTCTGTATGCAATTTAGCACCATATACAATGGAACGGTCAGGTATGAACCCACAGGCGTTATCATTGATTTGGTAATACGTTTGCAGTATTTCATTCAGACACTGCTGGATTAACTTCAAACCTTTAGCAGGGGCATTGATAATACGGTCTTTCCCTGATTTTTTCTTTATGGTAAACGTTTTGTACCTTTTTGCGCCGGAGACCTTATAGTTTTTGTAGTACTTAAGGGTGGCGAGTTTGATTGGTGGAACTTTTTTATCTTTGGCGGCAAAAAAATCTTTGTGCAACTCCGAATTGATTCTATTCAGTAATTGCAACAAGTCCGCCTCGGTAGTTATTTTCGGAAACTCTTTGCGGATAATTTGTTGTATGTTGGCTTTCTGTTGGTTCATATCATTCGTAATGTGTCAATGAAAGACTATGCCACCTCAATTCTTTGAGTATGAATAGACTATTATATATAACTTATATCAATAATATAAATCTATATAACTCAATATCGACTTCATCTAAGCGATATTGTGGTAACATTTTGGCGTACTCCTCGCGGAAATACTTGAACCGATGTCAGCAATTTGGTTGCCGTTGCAATATGCAGAACATATTGCCAGTTCACGAAGATGCACACTGACAAGTCAATATGCACCTAAATCAATATTGGTGGCACAGCCTTTCAAAGAACACTTTTTTTATTTGACAGCGCAAAAGTACTGCGTTGTTGTGCAACCTATTTGCACTCTTTGAGAAAATCAATCAATATTCCAATAGGCATCCGGTTCTCCATCGAAAATCTCCCAAATCTCATCATCGGTATATCCTGCCTCATCGTGGGCGTAAGTACCGGCGAATTCATCATCGCACCAATCGTTGTAGTAACTCATATTTTTGTCCTCCTTCTTTGTTTGACAGCGCAAAAGTACTGCCTTATTGTGCAGCCTATTTGCACTCGTCATATAATTCGTGCATTTTTTGGACTTGCGCCTGTATCTGATTGCGGAGAGATGCAGGAGCAAGCACCTCCACATCGCTGCCAAACGAAAGAAGCTGGGCTTCCAATTCGCGATTGGGAATAACGGTTATCTCCACAATTCCCTGCTCACGGTCTTTGACTTTCTGGGAAAGATGCAACGGCTTGGAAAGAACATACGGCAAACGATGGGACGAGAACTTGAGACTGACTTGTTCCTGCGGTACATCCAAAGGAATAGTAACACCTATCACATCATCAAAATACTCGGAAAAGTCAATATCCGTGTTCGGGATGTATCTCTTGCCTGACAATGACACCGAAACGATTCTGTCCAATGCTGCATTGATAATCTTACCATCTTTGTCATTTCGCGCAAAGAGAAACCAGCGGTTGTTATACTGCTTGATATAATATGGATGCAATGTCCATTGGCATTGGGGTTTATCGAAGGGCTGATAGGTCATTTCTACGGTTTGTCCATTGACTATGTACTGAAACAACGGTTCTATCCACTCTATTCCTTTGATGTCAATGTTGGTGTCAAATCCGATGACACTTTCTGTATGTCCGTCAAGCCGGAACTTGGTCTGCAATTCTATCAATAAGTCCTCCATCCACGGGAACTGCGACCGAAAACGAGACAACATAAGTACCGTTTCCTGTAGTTTCTGCATCTCATCATCCGTAAGGGGAGTATGCTCAATGGAGAAATCCGGGTCAGCATAACGGTAGTACTTGCGTCTGCCATCAGCAATTCTTTCAATGTCTGCCTGATACCCTGCGTTGCTTTCCATATAATTCATATCGTTGATGACCGTCCTCCGACTGACATCAACGGGTTCACCGTACTCATATTCCAACGCTATTTTACAAGCCTCAACAAGGTCTTCTATATAATAGTGCCGGGTGCGGTTTCTCAAACACTTGTCCAATGCCCTGCAACGGGAACGCTGGTGCTTGTTGTTTTTCCTTTCGGTCATGGAGTGTATATTATGAAGCGTGGTACTCTTTTACAGATTTCGACCGCAAAAGTAGTTAAAAAACAGAAAGAGCTGCGACATTTGTTCAAAAAATATTAAATTGCTGTGATTGGGTATGTTTATACCGTCCGACAGCAAATGCTATTTACCGTCTATTCGTAAAAAATGCGTAAATACGCAAAAAAAGCAGATAAAAATTGCACATATCAAATATAGGCAGTACCTTTGCACTCGTAAAAAATGCGTAAATACGCAATAAAAGCAAATAATATGAAAATAGAACGTCCTGTTTATCTAAAAAAACTTATTGACCGCAAGCGTAACGGTATGGTGAAAATCATCACAGGAATGCGCCGATGCGGTAAGTCGTATTTGCTCTTTAATCTGTTTGCCACCCACCTTAAAAGCGAAGGAACAGATGAGCAGCACATTATTGCGATTGACCTGGAAAATTTGTATAACGAGCGGTTGCGCGAGCCGATGGCATTGCTACAGCATATTGATGAGCAAGTGCAAGATGACAACGTCTATTACGTGTTGATAGATGAGGTGCAATTGCTGGGTCGTTTCGAGGAGGTGCTTAACACACTGATGAAACGACCGAACATGGATGTATATGTTACCGGCAGCAATGCACGTTTCCTGTCCAAAGATGTAGTCACCACTTTCCGGGGCAGGGGTGATGAGGTCCGCGTCCATCCGCTCAGTTTCCGCGAGTATATATCGGCACAAACCGATACCACGTTCATAGAGCGTCATCTGAACGACTATCTGCGCTTGGGCGGACTGCCACAGACGATGACCATGCAGAACGAGCAGCAGAAGCGCGACTATCTGCAACAGTTGTTCCAAAACACCTATCTGCTTGATATCAAGGAGCGTTACGACATACGCAGCGATGATGATTTGGAAGAGTTAATAGATATAGTGGCAAGCAGCATAGGCAGTCTGACCAACCCGACCAAGATAGCCAATACATTCAAGTCGGTCAAGCAAAGTAATATCGCGAGGGACACTATCAAGAATTACCTTGACTACATGCAGGATGCCTTCATGATAGAAAAAGCTGTGCGCTATGATATAAAAGGCAGACGTTATATCGATACACCGGTCAAGTACTACTTTGATGACCTTGGATTGCGCAATGCCCGGCTGAACTTCCGCCAGACTGAAATAACTCATCTTATGGAGAACATGATTTACAATGAACTCCGTTTGCGTGGTTTCTCCGTAGATGTAGGGCAAGTCATTCTGAATGTCAAAAACGAGACGGGCAAGAGCGAGCGCAAACAATTAGAGGTGGATTTTGTATGCAACCAAGACGACCGGCGAATATATATCCAATCCGCTCTTGTTATGGATACCAAGGACAAAGAGGACCAGGAACTCGCATCACTAAGAAAGATTAACGATAGTTTTCAAAAAGTGGTTATAGTCGGCGGTATGCAGCCGACCTATCGGAATGATGAGGGCATTTTGATTCTGAATGTATATGATTTCCTGTTAGGAAAAGCGGAGATTTTGTAAGCACCCGCTACTTGATTTTTGATATTCGGATTAGGTTTTTCTTATTGTCTATTTCGACAATGCCCACATAAGTGTATAAGTTATATATGAAAGAGGCGGTTATCTTGACATCAGCAAATCCATCATCTCCGCAATCAAACGGTTTGATTTCTGCGATATCAATCAGTTTAACAAGTCGCATAGTATTCGTTTAGATCGGGAATGTTGCGATACTTTTCATCCATTCATAGGCTTTGCGTTGTCTTTCACGCTCTTCCTCTGAAATTTTCTTTATATGGTGCATATTGTACATAAAACGCTTTGCGTCCTCACCATACAGAATTGGAGTTTCTGCGATTGGTCGTGCCATAGTTGTACCCTCCTTCATTAATTTCGAGCAAAGATACTGCATTTGTTTCAAGTATACAAGAGTTTCGAATATAACTGCTTCTAATTTATACTATTTGCATTTTCTTTACAAAAAGCCATTCCCTTTCTACTTTTCCGTTTCAATACAAGTATTCACCGTCTTTCTTCGGAATGAATTTAACGGCTTTGTTTGCAGCCGTTAAGGCACGACCATACTCCTCTGTCTTATACCATAGATATGCCAACCATGAATACGAATAGCTGTTTTTCGGATTGTCTTGAACATCCTTTTCAAAGAAGTCCAACGCCCCCGCAACATCTTCATTCTGGAGGGCTTCCAACCCACGCAAATAGTTATAACTCTCGGGACGTTTGATTTCTTGTCCCGACAATACGCCACCGCAGCAAATTGAAATAAGAAAAATACCACTACTGTCCACTAAAAATGGGCGATTAAAAATTTAAGTCAAACAATAACGGTTCACTTGAATCAAGGTGTTCTTTGTCATTTTGAAAATTAGTTTTGTTGAGTAACTCCGTAAGGTACATTTTGTTCGTCAGTGATACACTCAAAACGTGTAAAAGTTCATACGTTGTCAGCTCAAGTTTCATATCGTGTTGCACAATCGCCACCAAACAAAATGTGATGATTGCCACAAAGATTTGTATTTTGACAGCATTGAGCGATGTGCCATAAAAATGCTTTATAAGATAAGCGTAAGTAACTGATTCCAACACGTATAATGCTTGATATAATGGTCACCATTATATTTACGGACAAGGTAGTTGAAATGGATGCGGTCAAGAAATTCAATCACCTGTGAGAAAATGTATTTGATTTGATTCATAGGGATATAAGTTTTTCCCTACAAAGTTACAAAATCAAATCCGTTGACTCAAATTATCGCCGTAACAAACTAATTTTCAACACTTCAAAGAACTTTTTCTTGTTTTTTAGTGGACACTCATGTAGACAAAAACATTGTTATTATCCTGTGCGGCTGATACTCCAGCGTTGTATGCCGCAATCCTGCATCCATACCTGTATATCGCCCCAATTTCGTAAGTATGCCATAATTTTTATGTTTTATTTTGTCAATTCAAAAATATGCTTTATCTTTGCAGCGTTGTTTCACCATACAGAGTAGGTGAGTAAATTTGTCAGCGACAACGATTTTGACAAAGCAACAGAAAATGTCAAGGTTTACGCCTTGACTTTTTTCTTAAATCAAAGGTTGTCAATATCGGTTTATATGACATTTTTAGTACCTAAATTTTGCTGTACGCCCGATAAATACTACATTTGAGAGTAATTTATTGTATTATGGCCAAAAAAATGCATAAAATGCGGCTCATTTTCGGTAGTGAAAAAGGGCAAGCAAAGCGGTCACCAGAAATGGTATTGTAAGTCGTGTAAGAGTTACTTTTCCGTTACTCACAACGCGAAGAAAAGTAAAGTAATTAGTTTAGCCGAAACAGGGCGTTATACGACCTTTGACATCAGCGAGAAAGTTGGTTTATCCATGCGCCAAATATATCGTTATTTGCGCCAAGAAAAGACGTATAGTCAATGTGGTGTTTCCTTGCATTTGGACAGTGAAGTAGTTGACCTGATGGATGCGATGTATTGGGGCAGAAACTTTGGTTTGGTCATTTTTCAAGACAATATGGTTGGTACAGTTCTATGGTACAAATTCATCGACAAGAAAGAAAGTGTAGGCGATTATGAGGAGGGATTAAAGCACCTACTACAACATGGCATAAAGATAAACGGAATTGTCAGCGATGGACTTATTGGATTGAGAGAAAGGATATATGCAGTGGCTATGGACGTTCTACGACTACCCTGATTTAGGCATCCCAAACACCAACAATGCACTTGAAAGATTGAATGGAATTGTAAAGGACTTACTCCGCCGCCGACATAGAGGCATTTCTCTTGAAAAAAGAAAACAATTGATAGCAACAAAATTAAACGCCTATAAACCACATAGGAACAAATAGATACAGCGATTTTAGGAGATAAAAATGTCACTATAACCTCTTTTTCATTAACTCGACCGTCTGCCAAAAACTTAAAATAGAACAGCGTAAAATTGTCAATGAGTTGATAAACCGTTTCTTTTTTCGTTTTGCCGATGGATTGTATTCATGAACTTTTGACCAAATCTTGAAAAAAAAGTGCGATTTGGTGAAAGGTTCGCGATTTTTGCGTAAACATTTGACCAAATCTATGTAAAAATAGTATGATTTGGTGAAAGGTTCATCGCTTGTTTGGTCATTTCATCCACGCCTTGACTCGCATAACAGTACCTTATATATACATAACAGTACCTTATATGGTTGCGGAAGAAGGACAGCGCAAAGATAGGTCAGATTTTTGTATTTAGCAGTTTTTTCAACATTTTATTGCGACAAAATTTCATAATCCGACCGGATGGTGTAATTTTGCGCAGTCTAACAAATCGTTGATTATCCAATAATCACCCTAACTTATGACTTACGATTATTTGATAGTGGGTTCCGGGTTGTTCGGGGCTACGTTTGCCTACAAGGCGAAAGAGGCAGGTAAAACCTGCTTGGTGATAGACAAACGCTCACACCTTGGCGGGAACGTGTATTGCAGTCCCTACCCTGTTGCGTCCACGACAGGTCAAGCGGAACATATCATCCACGTCCATACCTACGGTGCGCATATCTTCCATACGTCCAATAAGGAGGTTTGGGAGTTTGTGAACTCGTTCGTGCCTTTCAACCGCTATACGAACAGTCCGGTGGCGAACTACAAAGGCGAGTTGTACAATCTGCCGTTCAACATGAACACGTTCGCGCAACTATGGGGCGTGCGTACCCCTGCCGAAGCGCAAGCCAAGATAGCGGAGCAACGCGCCGAAGCCGTAGCAGCCCTTAACGGACGCGAACCGAGCAACCTCGAAGAACAAGCGTTGTGCTTAGTGGGCAAGGACATTTTCCTTAAACTGATAAAAGAATACACCGAGAAACAATGGGGTCGCGACTGCAAGGATTTGCCGGCTTTCATCATCCGGCGTCTGCCGGTAAGATGGGTGTTTGATAACAACTACTTCAACGACCTGTATCAGGGTATTCCGATTGGGGGATACAACGTCCTTATTGAGAAACTTTTAGACGGTATTGACACGCGCACGGATTGTGATTTCTTCGCCCACAGAGAGGAATTGACGGGTATGGCAGAAAAGGTGGTTTATACCGGTCCCGTGGATGAGTATTTCGATTATCGCTTGGGAAGGCTCGACTGGCGTACAGTCTCTTTCAAAACAAGAGTGGAAGATACGCCTAACTATCAGGGGAATGCCGTTGTCAATTACACTTCCCACGATGTGCCTTACACCCGCGTCATAGAGCACAAACATTTCGAGATGTTCGGACAATCCGTTTATGATTGCCCCAAAACAGTCGTTAGTGAAGAGTATTCTACAGAATATAAGCCCGGTATGGAGCAATTCTATCCCGTCAATGACGATCGGAACAATTCACTCGCCGACCAGTACCGTGCCCTTGCCGGACAGGAGAAAAACGTCATCTTCGGCGGACGGCTTGCCGAATACAAGTACTACGATATGGCTCCCGTCATAGAAAAAGTACTCAGCCTTTTTGCCTCATAACGAACGGGTCATTCCTTGTCGGGTGCTGACTTTCCGGCAAGTTGTGCCAGATGTTGCTCAATGCGCTCTTGGCGTTGTTCAATACGCTCAAGTTGCTCTTTGATGTCGTCGTTATTGTCGGCAACCATCGCGTCCACGAACACGGAGTTGATAAACGACAGACCGAGAATACCAAAAGCCGCCAGCAACGCGCAGAAATAGAACTGTGTAATCCTGCCGATGAGAGGCGAGGTGGCTGCGGCTATCGCATCGGGTATCTCGTACCAACCCTCAACGGTAAAGACGCGGAAAATAGAATAGATAGAGCGTAAAGGCGTGCCAAAATACATCGGTGCGACCTCGCGGTATAGGCTGCAGTTAATCAGTCCGAAAAGAATCAGCAGTACGCCAAAACTCAGCAGCACTACACCCGAATCACGCAAGGCGCGTTTGAGACCAGCTCCTATCTGAACCACGTTGGGGAAAAAATGAAGCACACGAAGAACACGAATCACGCGCAGCAGGCGGAGAATCAGTATAACCGAGAAATGATAGGTGGTGACATCTAAGAAAGGAACGACTAAAGTAGGTAAGGAAAGTATCACCAGCACGCCGTCCATACGATTCCAACCGTCCCGCCAATAGGACTTGAAACCGAAATGGACTTGCTTGGCAATCATCTCCAACAGGAAGATAAACGTTCCGGCACAATCTAATCCTAACAGCAAGGGATGGTTGATACCTGACTCTTGAAGGTAAATAACTATGGAGTTAATAAGAATGACCAGCAATATAAAATGGTCATTAAGCAAGGTCTTGTTTAGAAAGCGTTTCATATTATTCATCGGAAAAACCCACTAATACTTCTCGGTAAGAGGAGAAAATCTTCGATTTGCTTACCATACCTAAATAGATGCCGTCTTGGTCGGTAACGGGCAGGTTCCATGCACCCGTATCTTCAAACCGCTCCATCACTTTCTCCATCGGCATCCGGTTGTCTAATACGGCAGGAGGGGCACTCATCAGTTGACCTACTGTAAATCGGTGATACAGACGGGGCTGGAACATAATGTTTCTTACTTCGTCCAAGAGTAGGACACCTTTCAGTTTGCCCTTTGCGTCAATCACGGGGAAGATATTGCGGTGACTTTTCGCTATCACTTTCACCAATTCGCCTAATTCCATTTCTGGTGGGACGGTCTGAAGGTCATTCTCCAATACGCTTCCTAACTGCATCAGTGTCAGCACCGAACGGTCTTTGTTGTGAGTCAGCAGTTCGCCTTTCTGTGCCAAACGACGGGCATAGATGCTGTGAGGCTCAAAGACCAGTATCAGAACGTATGACATCACCGACACAATCATCAGTGGCATAAACAGATGGTAACCGCCCGTCAGTTCGGCTATCAGGAAAATGCCTGTCAGTGGAGCATGCATTACGCCGGACATCAGACCGGCCATTCCGACCAAAGCTAAATTCGTCTCCGGTACACTCACGCCGACTGTGTTCAATATGCGAGCAAAGACAAAACCGACTATGGCACCCGTGAACAGGGTAGGGGCAAATATACCGCCCACTCCTCCGCCGCCGTTGGTGGCTACCGAGGCTACCACTTTGAGCAGGATGACAAAAACAAAATATACAACCAGCATCCAGCCTGACGAGCCGAAACGAATCCATGGACTGGAAGAGTAGGCACTCAGCGAATCACCGTTAATCAAGCCCGAAATCACATCGTAACCCTCACCGTATAAAGGAGGAAAAAGAAAAATAAGCACGCCCAAGGTCGTTCCGCCCACGAGCATCTTCATCCCGATAGAACGGATATGGTCCTTGAACCATGTCTCCAAGCGGGTTGTCGAGCGGGTAAAATATAGCGAAGCCAAACCGCAGAGCAACCCTAATAATATGTACCACGGAACACGGTCAATCACAAACGGCTCAATCATCTGTTGCGAGAACATTGAGTCTGTCCCCGACAGGATGTATGTGATGGCAGTTGAGGTGACGGATGCAATGAGTAACGGCGCAACCGATGTCATCGTCAAATCCATCATCAGAACCTCTAACGTAAACACCAAACCTGCTATCGGTGCCTTGAAGATGCCGCCTATTGCTCCTGCTGCTCCGCAACCGATCATCAGCATCATCGTCTTCTGGTTCAAGCGGAACAACTTTGCCATATTCGACCCGATGGCGGCACCGGTCAGCACTATCGGCGCCTCTGCACCCACTGAACCGCCAAAACCGATGGTCAGTGCCGAACCGACTATTGACGACCATGTGTTGTGCAATTTGATTATCGACTTGCGCTGGGATATGGCATACAGAATCTTCGTTATACCGTGACTGATGTCATCTCGAACCACATAATGAACAAACAGCGATGCTAAACAGATGCCTATCATCGGGGTAATCAAGTACCAGAAAGTGTACTCGCCGCGTATCAGATATTCTGTTATGAACCATTGTATCCAGCCGATGCAGGTCTTGAGAAAATAGGCGGCTGAAGCAGAAAAAACTCCGACTACGAGCGACAACACCAATATCAGGTTCTTCTCTGATATGTGTTGCTCGCGCCATTGCAACAAACGCTCGTATAAAACCATCATCTTTTCTTTCATATTTCTGCGGTCACTTGCCTCTCTGATGTGACGTACCCGGAAATGGACCGCAAAAGTACGAGTTTTTTTTCGTGCGTCAATCTCATACCTTCACTTTTGTTATGTTTTTTAATATTCTTGTCCTCTAAAACTCAAATCACTGTCAGGTAGCCGTTGTTTTTAACTGTCAGGTAGCCGGCGTTTTAACTATCGGGTAGCCGTTGATTTATAATAGCAAGCATATTCCGTAAATTAAAAGCGCCCTCGTACCCGATGAATACTGCAATGAAGGGACCTTTTGAACACCATTTGAACAGGAAATGAACGGGAAATGAACGACGAATGAACAGGAACGGCATCTTTTTTTGCCGTTTTTTATTGCGGTTGACCTGATTGTTCTTGTTTTTATTTGTTGATTTAATCAAAAATATATATCTTTGCGCGATTTTTTAGCAAATGTTTTTATAACGCTTTCTTTTATTGACTTGTTGCTTATGAGTACTGCTATCGAATTTAATCATGTAGGGAAACAATATCGGCTTGGATTGGTGGGAACAGGTACCCTTACGCACGATATAAGACGCTTCTGGATTACCAATGTCCTGCGAAAAGAAGACCCGTACCTCAAAGTAGGGGAAGTGAACGACCGCTCCAAAAAAGCCACGTCCGAATACGTCTGGGCACTGCGGGACATTGATTTCAAGGTCGAAGAAGGGGATGTTGTTGGTATTATCGGAAAAAACGGTGCCGGCAAATCCACCTTGCTTAAACTTCTCTCCCGTGTAACCGGTCCAACAGTGGGTACTATCAATTACAGAGGGCGTTTAGCCGCTCTGCTCGAAGTCGGTACGGGCTTCCACGGTGAAATGACAGGACGGGAAAACATCTATATGAACGGTGCTATTCTTGGTATGACTAAAGCCGAGATTGATAGCAAATTGGACGAGATAATCGATTTCTCCGGCTGTGAAAAGTATATAGATACGCCCGTCAAGCGTTATTCATCGGGTATGACTGTTCGTCTTGGTTTCGCTGTAGCTGCTTTCCTTGAACCCGAAATACTTATTGTGGATGAGGTCCTTGCTGTTGGTGATGCCGAGTTCCAGAAGAAAGCCATCGGCAAGATGAAAGACGTCTCCCAGGGTCAGGGCCGTACGGTTCTTTTTGTCAGCCATAACATGGCATCTATCCGTAACCTTTGCACAAGTGGCGTAGTCCTCGAAAACGGAAGTGTCATATACAGAGATAACAATATCAATAGTGTCGTCGATTTTTATCTCAACGGCAATGCAGGAGAGGTAGGTGATAGGGCTAAATTGTCAGGAGATGAACTCAAGCCGTATCGTCATTATAAGGATGCAAGTTCCCGTCAGTTGGAGATTACGGAAGTTGAGCGATTGACACCCTATAAGGTGGATTCAACGGACGACCAGGTCTATCGTGTCCGTATCGTTCGCCATGATCCGTCGATTAAGAAAGTATGTCTGAATACCTTGGTGGACGATATTCTGACGGATAATCGTGTTGGCTTGACTTGTAGTGATGTCTTTGATATCCCCGCAGGGAAGAATGAATTTGAAATGGAAGTTACGCTTCGTCATTTGAATCTCAAACAAGGAGCGTATAAAATGAATTTCTGGGTTAGTGCCGAGCCGATGATAAACTCATGGAATCTCTTCGATGCTGTCTATAATTCATTAACCTTTGAAGTAGTCTCGTACAAGGACAAACCTATCACAGTTTGGCCGAACGACTGGGGATTCAATTATTTTGATGGATGTAAAGCAAAATTTGCATAAACTATGTTACTAATATCAAATATTGCCAATGGCATAAACCATTATACAAGATGCGGATAAATTTAAAGATTACAATTATATGAATACTATTGAAAACAAAATGTTGGATTGCTTACGTGAATTGAAAGAAGTTCACGGGGTATATGGCATTAAAGCAGAATTCGAAGCAGAAGGAGCACGTATGGAAGAATTGATTCGTTTAAGCGAATTGATTCTACGTGCAGATTTGAAGTTTATCATTAAAATTGGTGGTTGTGAAGCAGTTCATGATATGAACCAATGTAAGGTGTTGGGAGCGACTGGTATCATGGCTCCGATGATAGAGACTCCGTTTGCGTTGAGTAAATATATCTCAGCGGCAAAACGGGTATATGGCGACGATATCAATACCGTTGAATGGATTATTAATGCAGAAACAAAGACGTGTTTAGCGAACTATGATGAGATATTGTCAGCAGGTAAAGATTTCCTACGAGCCGTAACCGTAGGACGGAGCGATTTGAGTGCATCGATGGGAATTGAGAGGGCTGAAATTGAGACAGAGCTGGTATATGAGGCTACACGAACATTGCTTGAAAAGTCAAAGTATATGGGCTTGACTACGAACTTTGGCGGCAATATAGGTGTGGAGAGTATACCGTTTATTCAGAAAATGAGTGACGTGGCAGATCGGTTCGAGACAAGAAAAGTGGTACTTCGAATGGATAATGATGAGAATCGTTTGAAAGTGGTCATTCAAAAGGCGTTGAATTTCGAATATTTGTATCTGTTGAATAAGGCTAATTACTATGACGTATTATCGCATGAAGATGATGCGCGAATAGAACGTATGAAGAAACAAATTTTGGCGTGATAAATATGCGCATAAAGGATATAAAAGCAATATTATTTGATGTAGATGGCACATTGTTAGATACAGGTGAAGGGATTATGCATAGTATATGCTACACATTGGAGCAATTTGGTCGAACCATACCGGCTAAAGAACAATTGCGGAAATATGTAGGTCCATCACCTCATGATTCGTTGAGAATGTATGCTGGGTTATCGACAGAAGATGCAAGAATAGGAGCGAATATCTTTCGGGAGTATTATAAGGCGGAGGCTCTGTATGAAGCATCCATGTATGATGGAGTAATGCAACTATTGGAACAATTGAAGCAAGAGGGATACAAACTCGGTGTAGCCACTTATAAGCGAGAAGATTATGCTATGGATATTCTTCGTCATTTTGGGATAGCGGAATATTGCAGCGTGATACATGGCGCAGACTATGATTTTAAATTGACTAAAGCAGATATCATCAGCCAATGTTGCGCTGAACTAGAATTGGCAAAAGATGCCATACTATATGTTGGGGATACGGATCAAGATGCTAAGGGTGCGGCAGCAGCAGGCATAAAGTTCTGTGCAGCAATATGGGGATATGGATTTTCGAAAGAGGATGTGCAGAGTGAGTATCCAATTGATATGGTTTGCCATAGTCCTTTAGATTTATTAAATTGAACGCATAATATACAAAATATGATAACAACATCTAACATAGCTAATGGCATTCATACATCATACACTCGTCAATTGTTTAACTTGGCGAAGGAGTATGACGATGTGATTGATTTTACGCTCGGTGATCCCGACGTGCAGACGCATGCTGCCATCAAGTCTGCGGCTTGCCGTGCGATAGAGCAGGGTAAGACGCGTTACTCGCAGAATGCCGGATTGCTCGAATTGCGGCAAACGATAGCCAAGTACTATAACCGCAAAGAGCAACTCGCATACCGTCCGGAAGATGAGATCATGGTGACGGTAGGAGCGATGGAAGGACTATACCTCTGTCTGCTTGCGATGCTCAATCCGGATGACGAGGTGATTATTCCGGCTCCGTACTATGTCAACTACACCCAGATGGTAGCGATGTGCCATGCCAAGCCGGTGATTGTCGATAATCCAGAAGTGACAGACTTGACGTATCGATTGGAAGATATCGAACGTGCTATCACTCCGCGTACGAGAGTCATCATGATCAATACTCCGAGTAACCCTACCGGACGTGTGTTGAGTCATGAGATGTTGGCGGGAATTGCAGAAATTGCTAAGAAACATAACTTGGTAGTAATAGCAGATGAGGTATACAAATGCTTGATCTACGATAAGCAACCATGGCGTAGCATTGCGCATATTGATGGTATGCGAGAGCGGACGATCTTGGTGAATAGCTTGTCGAAGGAGTTCTGCATGACGGGTTATCGTATCGGTTATGTATTGGGCCCGAGCGAGATCATCACAGCAATGACCAAACTGCAAGAGAACATAGCTGCTTGTGCACCGCTGCCGAGCCAGTATGCAGCTATTGAAGCCTTGGGCAGCACTGAAGATTACAGCAAAGACATGGTGCGTATCTTTACGGAGCGTAAGGAATGCATCGTAGATGGAATTAGTGCGATAGATGGACTTACATGCCGCGAACCGGATGCCACATTCTATCTGATGGTAGATATATCGAGTACCGGCATGAATAGTGTGGATTTTGCCATTGCCCTCCTCAAATCCCAACACGTCGCCGTTGTTCCCGGTATCACCTATGGCAAATGCTGCGACCATTATGTGCGTATTGCGTTTACGCGTGAGTTGGATTATATCCGTGAAGGAGTGAAGCGTATTGATGCATTTATGAAGAGTCTAAAAAACTGATTACTGAATACTGAACACTGAATACTAAAATGAAGCGACTATTGATTATGCCGGCAGGATTGGTGCACATGCACTGCATACGCCAAGCGGTGGAGATGGGGTATTACGTCATCACGTGTGACAATCAACCTGATAATCCCGGACATAAGTTGGCGCATGAGCACTATATCGTATCGACGGTGGATAGAGAGGGAGTGCTGGAATTGGCACGCAAACTCAACATCGATGGGGTGGTGAACTACGGTTCGGACGTGAGTGCTCCTACGGCTGCATATGTATGCGAACAACTCGGTTTGCCGACGAGTCCGCTTGAGAGTGTGGAGATACTGACAAAGAAACATCTTTTTCGCCAGTTTCTCCGTGAGAATGGGTTTAATTGTCCGATAGCGCAAGTGTATGATACCGCTGCTGAGGCGTTGGCCGATAAGGATCGTTACCGTCTGCCAGTGATGGTCAAACCTATTGACTCGGCTGGAACAAAAGGCGTAAACAAAATGACAGATTGGGCACAGCTCCCAGCATTGGTGGATGACGCAATGCGGTTCTCTATCGATAAACGTTTCATCATAGAGGAATATATCAAGAAAGTAGGAGGACAGATTAGCGGAGATGCGTTCTCGATTGATGGCAAACTGGTATTCTGCAGTTTCGGCTGTGAGTACTATAATGAGAAAGCCATCAAGGACTTTTGTCCGGTAGGTGAGTTCTGGCCATCCACGATTGATAAGAAATACACGGACGCTTTGGCAGAGGATCTGCAACGTATCTTTACACTCCTGAATATGGGTACGACGGAATATAACGTGGAGGCCGTGGTAGATAATGAGGGTAAGGTCTATATCATCGAGTGTGCAGCACGTTCCGGAGGCAGTCTTATTCCGCAGATGATTGACTATACTACTGGTGTGAATACGGTTCCATGGATTATCCAAGCGGCAGCGGGAGATCCGATTGATACGTCGGTATTGGCAAAACTGGATAACCCGATCAATCCGACGCCTAAAAAATGCATTGCCAATTATATGATGCAGTCGAATGCAACCGGTAAATATGTACGTACGAGCTTCGATCCGGATTTCGAGAAGCATCATCTGCTCTATTGGGAATCGTCTTTGAAGCCGGGTGATCATGTGCATGTATTCCGCGATGCGGGAGATGGCTTCGGCGAACTGATTGCCCAATTCGAGAATCTGGAACAACTGCAATCCATGCTGCCAAAACTGAACCAATGTATCAACGTCGAAGTCGAAAACTGATAACTGAAAACTGAACACTGATGTCTAAAATTTTACACATAGTAACCGACGAGAAGTTTACTGACTACGCGATTCGACAATTCTCTTTACCGGAGATGTGCTCGGAGTTTGTGCTGATTCCAAGCAATGATGGAACTCTCGAGGTGAAATATGCCAATCAGTGTACTATGGTTCGGCAAGGTAGTAAAGAGTTCAGTGCATTATTAAGCAATCTTGGTAATTACTGTGCTATTGTTCTCCACGGTATGCATTGGCCTAAATGGCAAATTCCATTACTGAAAGCAGTACCGGATGGTGTAAAAGTTGCATGGGTTTTTTGGGGAGGAGAGTTATATGGACAATCGGATATTGCGAATTCTTTCTTGGCTCCGGTAGATAAATGTATCAATACTATCCACGCACTTCAAAAGATGTTATTCGGTAAGCCCCAACCACCTATGGCGTTCGTCCCGAAAGAGTTTTATTCGCGTGTGGATTACTGCTTAACAGCTATGCCTGTGGAGTATGAGTTTGCCAAATCATACCTCAATCGTCCGGATATGAAGTACCTGTGGTACAACTATTATTCGATAGAAGAAACTATGGGTACTGTCTTTGATAAGCAATGTTATGGCTCGAATATATGGATTGGCAATTCAGCAACCATAAGTTGTAACTATTTTGATACGATTTTAAGATTGCGGAAGATTGAAATTGGGGATAGGGAAGTTATTGTTCCGCTTTCTTATGGTTCGCCATGGTTGATGAATTATATACCTCGGGTATATCGGCGAGTGCTTGGAGATAAGTTCAAACCGCTCATGGACTTTGTGCCGCGAGATGAGTATAACGAGAAGATGCTTTCTTGCAACGTGATGATTCAGCCGCATTATCTCTCGCAAGGAGTTGGAAATATCCTTACCGGCTTATGGCTCGGCATGCGTGTCTATATAAGCGAGAAATGCATTACTGCCGACTATCTCAAGCAGATAGGCGTTACGTTCTTTACTATTGAGCATGATTTGCGAAAGAGCAATCCCGATGTGTTTGCACCTCTACCGCAATCCGTCATTGATCATAATCGGCAGATGTTGCTCAAAGAAACAAGCATGCAACGAACGATTGATGCAAATATAAAAATGGTGCAAGAATTAACAAGAAGATAGGATATGGTATTTAATAGTATACAATTCGCATTATTTCTTCCGATAGTATTTATCATCTATTGGTTACTTCGGAAGAATTTGAAACTACAAAATCTTTTTGTAGTCCTTGCGAGTTATGTGTTCTATGGATGGTGGGATTGGCGCTTCCTCATCCTAATCGCTTTCACATCGTTCTGCTCTTGGGGAAGTGGTATTCTTATTAGTAAATCAAAAACGCGGAATCCGGAATCATCTGACGATGCTTCTCTCAGTCTTGATCAGCAGACTGCTTGTATGCAAGCATCCAGACAGTCTTCTGCTCAATCCTGTGCAAATACTTTGCCAGATTCCTTACAAAAAAATACCAAAAAATACCAAAAAATAAATAATGCGAAACTTTGGTTAACGGCTAATATCGTGATTAATTTGGCGATATTGGGGGTATTTAAATACTATGATTTCTTCGTGACGAGTTTTGCGGGGATGTTGGGAGTGGATGCATCGCGACATTTGCTGAATGTGATACTGCCGGTTGGAATCTCGTTCTATACTTTCCAGGCACTAAGTTATTCTATTGATGTATATCGCGGTAAGATAGAACCGACTCGAGACCCGATAGCGTTTTTTGCATACGTTGCCTTCTTCCCGCAGTTGGTAGCTAGAAGGATGCAGACGTATTTTGTGGGGATTATTCAAAAAGATGGTGATTGCCGACAACTGCGCTATCTATGTCGATTCGGTGTGGAACGACTATGCCAATCAGTCGGGTAGTACCTTAGTTTTAGCAGCCATCTTGTTTGCTTTCCAGATTTATGGTGACTTCTCCGGATACTCGGATATAGCGATTGGTACAGCTAAACTCTTTGGCATCAACTTGCGCGATAACTTCTTGACTCCCTACTTTAGCCGCAATGTAGCGGAGTTCTGGAAGCGGTGGCATATTTCGCTTAATACATGGTTTGTAGATTACGTATATATACCATTGGGAGGCAGTCGCGAAGGAAGATGGAAAACAATCCGCAATACGTTTGTGATATTCTTGCTGTCGGGACTATGGCACGGAGCGAACTGGACGTATGTAGGATGGGGAGCATACCATGCTTTACTGTTCGTGCCGTTGATTTGGTTGGGTACAACGAAGAAATATCGGGATATAGCTACTATCAAACAAGTACCGCAGATGGTGCTGACATTCGGATTGGTGGTATTGGGATGGATTATCTTCCGTGCTCCGTCTATAGCCGATGCAGGACAATATATTGCTGCGATGGTTGACAAGTCATTGCTATCCGTACCATGGTTGATGACGCGTGATTTCTATACGCCGCTATTTGCAAGCATAGGTATTTTGCTGCTCTTTGAGTGGATTGGTAGAAGAGAAGGATATGGATTAGGATGGCTGCGCAACAAACGAGGTGCAATCCAGTTAATCGTATATTACCTGTTCATGGTACTGATATACATATGGCAGTCGAGTGAGGATATACAGTTTATTTATTTCCAGTTCTAAAATGATGAATCATTTTCTACGAAATATACTATTGGTTTTTAGTCCATGCATAATACTGCTTGCATGGTACATCTTAGATGATCCGTTCATGATGTATTGGCAGTATGACAATCTGTACGAGTATGGTGAACGGAAGATATGTACGAATGATGCGTATCGGGGCATCCGATGGATGAATCAGTTTAACGACTCAATGCACTATAATAGTTTTATTATCGGTTCCAGTCGTTCGGATTTCTACTATGTGGATGAATGGAAGAAATATTTGGGAGAAACTGCCTCCTGTTTCCATTTTAATCAATCCGGAGATAATCTGTTGGGCACCTTGCAACGCACTAAATACTTGTATAAGCGGTTTGATAAGATTGATAATATCTTATTCATCATGGATGCAGAGTATTTGGAAGACATGAAGCCGCACAAAAGACATCTATTCCGTCAACCATGGCAGGTAACGGAAGAGTGGGATTTCTTCGCATATAACTGGGAATGCATCCGAGCATTCTATACGATAGAGTACCAAAAACGAGTGTGGGGTATTACGCCGGAAGAGCAGATGTTGCCGTTCTATTACGTACCGGAGTATAATGAGGTGCATAAGTGTGGTGCAGAAGAATTGTTGGAATCTGATCCTGAGGCATATTATGCGACACTGACGGGATTCTATCGTTTGTATGATCGATCCTATACCGACTCGGTATCCGCTCCGGTGATTGGTAAGCAACAGCAAGATGCGTTAGAGCAATTGCATGTCCTATTAACAAACGGCAATACGGATTATCGAATCGTGATTAGTCCGTTGTATAACCAGATTGCATTGAACCCACAGGATTTGATTTGCCTGAAAGAAATCTTTGGGGAAGATAAGGCGTTTGACTTCTCGGGAGTGAATGAATACACGAATGATGCGAGTAACTATTACGAAACATCGCATTATAGACCCAAATTATGTAATATAATACTGAAACAAATATATGATTGATTTTAATCGTCCGCACTTAACAGGAAATGAAGTGCTTTACATGAATCAAGCTGTAGAGAATGGTCATTTATCAGGAAACGGAGAGTTTTCGAAGAAATGCCAGCAGTTCTTTCAGGATCGCTATGGTTTCAAGAAATGTCTGCTCACAACGAGTGGCACAGACGCATTGGAGATGTGCGCTATGCTGTGTGACTTAAAACCAGGAGATGAAGTAATCATCCCGAGTTATACCTTCGTCAGCACCGCTCTTGCTTTCTTGCGCGAAGGTGCAAAGGTCGTCTTTGCCGATAGCATGAAGCGCAACCCTAACTTGGATGCTGAGGCTATCGAAGCACTCATCACTCCCCGCACCAAAGTCATCGTCCCCGTCCACTATGCCGGTGTGGCTTGTGATATGGATAAGATTATGGAAATTGCCAATCGTCATAACCTACTTGTTGTCGAAGACGCAGCACAAGCGTTGGACTCCTACCATAGATCACCCTCAACAGGCGAAAAGAGACCATTGGGGGGCTTGGGGCATCTAGGGGCGATGTCTTTCCATGAGACGAAGAACATTACTGCCGGAGGTGAAGGAGGACTGCTGGTGGTTAATGACGAACGCTTCATCCGTCGTGCAGAAATCCTTTGGGAGAAAGGAACGAACCGAGCAGAGTTCTTCCGCGGAGCCGTGAATAAGTATGGCTGGGTAGATATGGGTTCGTCTTTCTTACCGGCAGAGATCAATGCGGCGTTCCTTTGGGCACAACTCGAGAATTTGGATGATATCCAAGAGAAACGTAAGGCGCTATGGAATAAATATTATGAGTTGTTGAAGCCGTTGGCAGATAAGGGATTCTTCCAACTTCCCGATATTCCGGAGTACGCAACGAATAATGCGCATATATTTTATCTTGTATGCCGGAACTTGGAGGAGAGGACGAATCTCATTAAGTATCTGAAGGAGCATGATATTCAAGCGGTATTCCACTATCTGAGTCTGCATAGCAGTGAGTTCTACAGGAACAAGCATGACGGACGTGAACTCCCCGAATGCGATCGGTATATGGATACCTTAGTTCGATTGCCACTTTTTTACGATCTGGAGATAGAGGAAGTGGAGAGAATCTGTAAGACTATATGTAATTTCTGCAATCACCTTTGATAGAACATCTATTGTTTTTTGTGAATTTATAAATTAATTTTTTGAAAATAGCATTAATGATGGATTTGAAAAAAAGCAAAATATTTAGAGTTGTTATGCGTTTGTTCTTATATCCTTTCCTTATGATAAGAATGAAATACGATATAGTTAAATTAAGGAAAGGTAGGACGACAGAGCGCAGGTTCGTAGATATAGATGCTACGGATTTGAAAATTGCTTATATTCGATCCGATTTCTGGCTTCGATACCAATCGTCCAGTGGTGCAATGGCACACACTATAGGAGTAGTTGACGCATTTAAAAAGATATGTAACCGTATAACTGTATATTCAATTTGTAAAATTCCATATCTTACTGATGATACGAAACAGATTGAAATACAACCTGCTGGATGTCTTCGGAATATCAGTGAATTGCAAGAAATAGAATATAGCCATTATTTGGCACAAAAAATGTTACCTATTTTGTCAGAAAATAAGCCCTCATGTATTTATCAGAGATATGGAAGAAATAATTATACAGGTGTATTATTGGCTGAAAAATTGAATGTTCCCTGTATTATTGAGTATAATGGTTCTGAATTATGGATGACGGATAATTGGGGAGGAAAGATTCGCTATAGGAAAACAACAGAGGAGATTGAATTGGCTGTATTCAACGCGGCAGATTTGATTGTAGGGAATGCTCAGGCATTAAAAGATGAATTGGTAAAGCGGGGAATACAACCGAAGAAAATCGTCGTCATTCCGAATGGCGTAGATCCTGTTAAATTTAATCCATCTATTAACGGAAAAGATGTTCGAAATAAGTATGGATTAGCGGAAAATGACATTGTGGTCTCTTTTGTCGGTACATTCGGGCCATGGCATGGTGCTGACGTATTGGCACACTCTATAAAAAAAGTAGTTTCGAAAAGACCGAATGTAAAATTTATGTTTATTGGCAATGGTGGGGGAATGGCAAAAGTGCAAAAGATTGTTGAGTCTGATGGAGTTTCAAACTTCGTTATATATACTGGAGCAATACCTCAGAATATCGCACCATATTATTTGGCAGCCAGTGATATATTAGTATCACCTCAGATACCTAATCCGGATGGTAGCCCATTCTTTGGGTCTCCGACAAAGTTGTTTGAATATATGGCATCCGGCAAGGCGATTGTTGCAAGTAACTTAGACCAGATGGGACAAATCTTATCGGATAATGAAACGGCACTGTTAACTACCCCGGGAAATTCAGATGAGATAGCGGATTGTGTTCTTCGATTGGCTAATGATGCACAATTGTGTCAAGCATTGGGTAAGAATGCGCGTGAGGAAGTAGTGAAGAAATATACA
>CADAAF010000015.1 GCA_902785805.1 uncultured Bacteroidales bacterium
AAAAGGACATTGTTTTTTCTTCCCTTGCGTCTGAATCAGATTCAGACACGGTTCCCCCCAAGCCATCACTATCTTTCCTGTGCTCTGCATTATTTGCCTATAAGTGTCTTTATTCCCACCGATCCCCCACGATTTCCCAACCCGCTTTCCCTCCGTATCGTACCTTTGCATGCAAAAAAAATAGGCAGTAAACTGAAATAAACTGAAATAAACTGAAATTGCATGAGTAAACTGAAAGAAAACTGAAAGCGCCATTCCCCGCTATCGTATCTTTGCGCAAAATTTCAGTTCCCCGTGAGCCGTCCGTAAAAGCCCTTGCTTCTTCGTTTTCCGCCGATTGCCAATCGGCATTCACTATGGCGTTCTAATAGCATTTGAACACGGCTCCTCAAGAGCCGTTTACAAAGAAAGTGTAAAAAAAGTGAAAAAAACATACCTTTCAGGTGATAGATTTTGGCTGTTTTCAGCCTCTATTATGGAAGATGATCATATTTTTTTGATGCAAATCATTTGTTTCCGTCTTTTTATTGTACCTTTGTCGCCGAAAAATGTTCATTTACTCACTATAAAATTTTACGACTATGAAAAAAGAAGTTATTGTAGCAATCATCATTGCTGTAGGATTGGTGCTTGCAGGCTGTATGGTAAAGTTGGGTCTGTCCTCTATTGCTGACCGTGACCGCTTTGTGACGGTAAAAGGTCTCTCGGAGCGGGAAGTGAAAGCAGATCATGTCAACTGGTCGATGCACTATGCTGTTTCCGGCAATGACTTGAAGCAACTCACTTCCGATTGTACCTTGTTTACCGATGCACTGAAGGCCTTCTTGAAAACCAAAGGATTTACGGAGGAAGAGATGCAGGCAGGTTCTGTCAATTTCAACAACAACTGGAGCAGTTACTACTCCACACAGCGTCCCGAATACCACTACACGCTCTCTACTACGCTCGTTCTCAATACCACCGACGTGGATAAAGTGGTTGCCAATCAGAACTGCCTGAACGAACTGCTTGAACAGGGTGTTGTGGTTGAGTCCGGATGGATGGACTTCCAGTACAAAGCCTTTACGGAACTTAAACCCGAAATGATTGCCGAAGCAACCAAGAACGCACGTGTGGTAGCACAGAAGTTCGCTGATGATGCAGCTTGCCGTTTGGGCAGTATCCGTCAGGCGAATCAAGGCTTGTTCTCTATGGAGAATGACTCCGACCAACCCTGGCTCATCAAGATACGCGTCGTCTCCACCTTCCAGTACTATCTGAAATAACAACGCCTAAACCATCTTAACCATCTAAACCAACTAAACAACGCCTAAACGCCTAAACGCCTAAACACCTAAACACCTTTCAACCACCATGGCTTTTTTCTCTTTTTTCAAACGCTCCAAAGAGGAGGAGCAAAAGACGCTTGATGAGGGCTTGGACAAAAGCAAGCAGTCATTGCTCTCGCGTATCGGACATGCCATAGCGGGCAAGACGACTATCGACGACGAAGTGCTTGACAACCTCGAAGAAGCACTCATTGCCTCTGACGTAGGAGTGGAAACAACACTTCAGATTATCGAACGTCTGCAAGCACGCGTCAAACGCGACAAGTATGTCGGCACAGACGAACTCAACCGCATTATGGTGGATGAGATTTGTCAGATGTTGGACGAGAACACACTTGGCGGCGCACAAGAATCAGACAGGGACGATACGGTGCATAAACCTTACGTGGTCATGGTGGTCGGTGTGAACGGAGTAGGCAAAACAACCACCATAGGCAAGTTGGCTTGGCAGTACAAGCAAGCAGGTAAGAGCGTCTATCTCGGTGCTGCTGACACGTTCCGTGCTGCTGCCGTTGAGCAGTTGTGTATCTGGGGAGAGCGTGCAGGTGTACCGGTTGTCAAGCAGCAGCAAGGCTCGGACCCTGCGTCCGTTGCATACGACACACTACAGTCTGCCAAAGCCAATAATGCGGACATCGTTCTCATTGACACAGCAGGCAGACTGCACAACAAAGTCAACCTCATGAACGAACTGACCAAAATCAAACAGGTAATGAAGAAAGTGGTGCCCGATGCACCGCACGAAGTGTTGCTCGTCTTGGATGGTTCTACTGGGCAGAACGCTTTTGAGCAGGCGCGTCAGTTTGCTGCCGCCACACAAATCACTTCGCTTGCTGTCACCAAATTGGATGGTACAGCCAAAGGAGGTGTCGTCATCGGTATCAGCAATGAAATGAAGATACCTGTCCGTTACATCGGACTCGGGGAAAAAATGGAAGACTTGCAGCACTTTGAGCGCGAACCTTTCGTCCGCAGTATATTAGGATTGAAGTAAGCCTTCCTTGGGTTACAAGTATTATACATACAAACTGGTAATTCATTAATCTGTCTGTAATAATGAAACATCCTTTTACGTTACTCGTCCTGTCCGTATTGCTTGCAGGGTGTGTGAACAAAAACCAAACAGCACCTTTAACCGATGCCGGTTGGATAGGCAAACCGATTGCCGATAGTGCTTTTTACGATGCGGAAGAGCATTCGCAGGTTCCTGCTCTCTATTTGCAACGTGAGTTCCTGTTGGAGCGGCCTGTTAAGTCCGCCCGACTGTATATCAGTGCTATGGGGTGGAGTGAGGTCTATATCAATGGCGAACGGGTGGGAGACAATGTGTTTGGCAATCTGCCTACCGAGTATGACCATACTATCTATTACCTTACCTACGATGTAGCACCTTATCTGACAGAAGGTGAGAACATCATCAGTATCATATTGACTGCCGGTTATGCGGTAGGTATGCAGAAAGGTATGGCTCTCTTCGGAGCACCGCGTATGGCTGCCGATTTGCGCATCCAAAGCACTTGGAGCGAACAGCGTATCTTGACGGACACCACATGGATTATGACGGACCAAGGTCCAATCACCCGCAGCGACCTTTATGACGGCGAGGTTTATGATGCACGGCTTGAGTACTCGGCAGAATGGCAGCAGGCGCAAGTACTTCCTGCCCCGGGTGGCAATCTGTTACCACAACCCTCGCCTTCAATGGCTGTAATGGATACTGTACAGCCGGTAGCGGTCAAACCTGTCGTCAGAAAAGAAAAGAAGAAACTTATACCAACAGGTCGTTGGTTAGTGGATATGGGGCAGAACATGGTTGGCTGGTTCAAACTAACCGGCAAAGGCAAGGCGGGACAGCCTGTCGTAATGCGCTTTGCAGAGACGCTGCAAGCCGACTCAATGACTATCTATACTGACAATCTGCGTGATGCCCGTTGCACCAATATCTACATCCCAGCCGAGGACGGCGTGTTCACTTATTGCCCCTCTACCGTCTATCAAGGATTCCGCTATGTGGATATAGAAGGCTTGGAAGAGATGCCCGCTTTGAGCGATATGCAGGGCTTGGTTATCTACGACCGTATGGAATCAACCTCTTCGTTCGAGTGTTCCGAACCGTTGCTCAACCGCTTGCATCAAGCCGCCTACAATGGTATTCGTGGCAACTACCACGGTATGCCTACCGACTGCCCGCAGCGCGATGAGCGTCTCGGTTGGCTTGGAGACCGATTCACGGGTGCTTATGGTGAGAGTTACCTATTCAACAACCGCGACCTCTATCTCAAGTGGTTGCAGGACATTGAGGACACGCAGGACTCTACAGGACAAGTGGCACATATAGCACCGCAGTACTGGCTGCGGCTCCGCTCTGCCAACGTCACATGGTGCGGCACGTATATAAGCATTGCCTATATGCTGCTCCAACGCTATGGTGACGAACGTGGTTTCCGCCTCCATTATGACTCAATGCGCCGCTGGGTGCACTTCATTGTCGATAATGCGATGGAAGACAATATAGTGGTCAAGGACACTTATGGAGACTGGTGTATGCCGCCTGAAAGTCAGGAACTCATCCATAGTAAGGACCCGTCTCGTATTACCGAAAAAGCCGTCCTTTCGACCACCGTCTTTTACCAACTCTTAGGTTATATGCAGCAGTTCGCTGACCGAATGGGCAAAACGGAAGATGCACAGGAGTATGCTTCGCTTGCCGCCACTGTCAAAGAGGCTTATAATGCCCGCTATTTCAACCCCGAAACGGCGCAGTATAGCAACAATACAGTGACTGCCAATATCCTTTCTCTCGCGCTCGGACTGGTACCCGAAGGACAGGAACAGCGCGTAATGGACAACATAGTGGATGTAACAGTCAACCGCTTTGACAGCCACGTGAGCGTAGGTGTGTTGGGTATTCAGCACCTGATGCGTACCCTTACCCGTATGGGACATCCTGACTTGGCTTATAAGATTGCCACCAACACATCCTATCCCTCGTGGGGTTATATGCTTGAGCACGGTGCTACCACTATCTGGGAATTATGGAACGGCGACACGGCCAATCCCGCAATGAACTCGGGCAACCACGTGATGCTCTTGGGTGACGTACTGCTCTGGATGTACGAGGACTTGGCTGGTATTCGCCCGGCATGCGATATGCTGTCGGATGCTCCAGAGGCCTACAAGCAACTCTTTATGCAGCCGTATTTTGCACCGCAACTCAACTACGTGAAGGCTTCCTATCAGTCGGTTAACGGACTTATCCGCAGTGAATGGGAGCGGCAGGAAGACAACACAATCCGTTGGAGCGTCACCTTGCCAAAGGGTGTATCAGCAGAGGTTCTACTGCCCGGACAATCCCGCCAACACTTCAACGAGTCATTCGTCTGCACGGTTAACCCGTAAGATGCAAAGGAACATATATTATACGCACCTGCCTGACACGCCAAGCAGGTGCGTATAGATTGCAAAAGTATGAGTTGTCAATGGAAGAACAGATACCCTAACAATATGGCGGAAAGGATACCGAAGAAGTCGGCTATCAGTCCGCAAACCACTGCATAGCGCGTGTTCTTTATGTGTACGCTGCCGAAATAGACCGCGATGATATAGAAAGTGGTGTCCGTACTGCCTTGTACAATGCTCACTAACCGTCCTACAAACGAGTCCGCACCGTATTGCACCATAGCGTCCACCATCAATCCGCGTGCACCGCTACCGCTCAAAGGACGCATCAAAGCGGTTGGAAGAGCAGGTACCCATTCCGTGTTCAGACCTAATAGTGAAACAAACCACGTCACGCCGTTCACCACATAATCCATCGCACCGCTCGCACGGAAAATGCCTATGGCTACCAGTATGGCAATCAGGTAAGGGATAATGCCGATGGCTGTCTGAAAACCGTCTTTCGCACCGTCAATAAAAGCATCATACACATTCTGCTTCTTCACCATTCCGGCTACTATGAACCACACAATCACCCCTAATAGCAGCACGGCGGCTAATACGCCTGACCATTTGGCAACCGTTTCTTGAGGCAGGCTCATTGCGCCCCAGATAATGAGCGCAACAAAGAGCGTCAGTCCCCCTAACGTGCCCATCACTACGCGGTTGAACAGGTTGATATGCTGCGCTATAGCAACGCTCACTATGCCGGCCATAGCTGCAAAGTAGGTCGCAAGCAGAATAGGAAGGAATACGTCCGCAGGATTGGCTGCCCCCAACTGCGCGCGGTAAGTCATTATGCTCACTGGCACTAACGTCAGACCGCTCGTCACTAACACAAGGAACATTATCATCGAGTTTGACGCGCGTTCCTTGTCCGCGTTCGTCTCCTGCATCTCGCGCATCGCTTGCAACCCTAACGGTGTGGCGGCATTGTCTATCCCTAACATCGTGGCACTCAGGTTCATCAGCATGCTCCCGAAAGCCGGATGACCCTTGGGAAGTTCGGGGAACATACGGGTAAAGAACGGACTGACCACGCGCGACATCTGGCTGACCACGCCGCTGCGCTCACCTATCTTCATTATGCCCATCCACAGCGACAGAACACCCGTCAGACCTATCGAAATCTCAAAACCCGTCTTCGCGCTACCGAACGTCGAGTTGAGCATCTCGCTGAACACATTAGTGTCGCCCGTCAGCACACTATGAATGATTCCCACCGTCACTCCGATGAGAATCAATCCTATCCAGATATAGTTGAGTACCATATTACCGGCAGTTCTTAAAGGCGTTTTTGCCTACCCGCATACCGCTTAGGTCGGGTGTTTGCAGTTTGATGCAGTCTTTGAAAGCCTCTTGTCCTACTTCCTCTAATCCGTCGGGCCATTCTACCTTTTGCAGGTTCTTGCACTCAAGGAAAGCACTCTTGCCGATGGTAAGCAGACCTTTCGACAGTTTCACTTCCTGCAGGCTCTTGCAGTTGGCAAAGGCGCGGTCACCCACTTTCTCCAACGTGGCGTTCATATACACGCGGCGCAGATTGATACATTGCTCAAAGGCGCGCTCGCCTAATGTCTCTAACTCTTTCGGGAGACTGATTTCCGAAAGCTTGATACAGTGCAGGAAAGCCTCTTGTTCAATCACGTGCAGATGGTCGTTCATCGCTATTCGGTCTAAGGCCTGACAGTTGGTAAAGGCGTTCTTGCCGATGCGGAACAGGTCTTTCGGCATATTGATTTTCTCTAACATCAGGCAGCCCATAAACGCCTCGTCGTCTATCGAATACAGCCCTTCCGGCAGTTTGATGCCGTATAGGCGGTTGCAGTCTTTGAAGCAAGCCTTGCCCACTTGTGTCACGGCGTAGGGCACTTCCACTTTGAACAGCGTCTGGCAGCCCGCAAAGGCCATCTCACCAAGGTACTCCAACGTATTCGGGAATACAATCTCCTCCAACTGTGAGCAACCGTAGAAGGCACCGTCATCAATGCGCGTAACCTCTTTCGGCAGTTGGATATGTTTGAACTTACGGCAGGCGTAGAAGCACGCCATCGGTATGCCTTTCAGATTGTCGGACAGCGTTTGTGATTCAAGGTTGAGGCAGCCGTAGAAAGCACCCGCACCCAAAGATTGCAAGGTGGCGGGAAGAGTGGCACTTGTCAGACGCTCGCAGCCGTAGAAAGCGTACATCCCCACTTTGGTAACTGTCGATGGAATAGTGGCATCGTGCAGTTCCGTACAACCCATAAATGCTCCCGCTGGTATCTCCCACAGACTGTCCGGCAGCACGATAGTTTGCAGCACTTTGTTGTCCTTGAACGCGCCGCTTGCTATCAGGCGGACAGGTTTCTTGCTTGAGAAGGTGTATTTGCTCTTGATGGTGGCGTTAGTGGCTATCAGGCAGCCATCGACTATCAGCGAACCTCTTTTCCAGTGGCTCTCGTCGAGGTACAATGCTGTACCCGTCAGGATGTCTTCACCGATATGTTGTACCGATGAGGGGATGTTGATTTTAGTGAGGTTCTTGCAGCCCTTGAATGTGTCGTGGTCAATCTCTTTCAGTCCTTCGGGCAGAATGACGCGAGTAACGGTCTTGTTGTTCTCAAATGCGCCGGCGGCTATCAGGCGGACGCCTTCAGGTACCTCGTATTTGGGGGATATATCTTTGCTCGTGGCTATCAGGCAGCTGTCTATTATCATCACGCCGTTCTCCCAGAACGCTTTGTTCTTCATCAGTCCCGTGCCGTCAAATGCGCTGCGGTAGATATGTTCGATGCTTGAAGGGATGACGATGGCTTCTATGTTCTTGTTGCCCTTGAATGCTTTTTCACCTATTTCGTTCACGCGATACGTGCGGTTGCCAACGCGTATCTCCGACGGAATCAGTACGTCTCCGTACAGTTTGGGGGTTTCCGTCACTTGTGCCGTTCCCTCTATGGGGTCAAGCAGGTAGTAAATCTCGTTGTAAAGTGTTTTCTCTTGCCCTTGGCAGGTCCATAATGCCCCCCAGAAAGCGAGGGCTAACCATACGACTCTCTTCATATTTGTTATCTTTTTTCGCGCCGCAAAGATATGGCTTTTTTCTTAATCATACTATATTTTGTAAAAAAAGCTGCCCGACAACTTATTTTGTTGCCCGGCAGCCTTGTATAAGTATCCGTTCAGGGATTAGATGATGCCTTGCTCAAGCATAGCGGTAGCCACTTTCATGAAGCCGGCGATGTTAGCGCCCTTCACGTAGTCAACGTGACCGTCGGCTTGTGTACCGAACTTGACGCACTGTTCGTGAATCGACTCCATGATGTGGTGCAGACGCTCATCTACTTCTTCGCCTTTCCATGTCAGGTGCTCGGCGTTCTGCGTCATCTCCAGACCGGAGGTCGCTACGCCGCCTGCGTTAACGGCTTTACCCGGAGCAAACAGGAAGCCTTGTTTCTGCATGTAGTGGATAGCATCGGCTTGGCAACCCATATTCGAAATCTCAGCGCAGATCTTGCAGCCGTTCTTCTCCAACTCCTTCGCATCCTCGAGGCTCAACTCGTTCTGGAATGCTGACGGCATAGCGATGTCGCAAGGAATAGACCACGATTTCTTACCGGCGGTGAACTTGGCCTGTGCGGGGAATTTCTGTGCCATCTCTTCCACTTTGTTGTGGTTCGAAGCACGCATATCCAGCATATAGTCAATCATCTCGGGAGTGATACCGTCCTTAATCTCGCATACGCCGTCCGGACCCGAAATAGCCACTACCTTGGCACCGAGTTGAACAGCCTTCGTAGCTGCGCCCCATGCTACATTACCGAAACCTGACAAAGCTACGCGCATACCTTTGATGTCCTTGCCTGCTTTGTGGAGCATGTGCTGAGTGAAATAGAGAGCACCGAAACCGGTAGCTTCAGGACGAAGTACGGAACCGCCGAACGTCATTCCCTTGCCGGTCAGAACGCCTGTATGATACTGGCGTGCCAGCTTCTGGTACATACCGTTCAGGAAACCGATTTCACGGCCGCCTACGCCTACGTCACCTGCGGGTACGTCTTGGTCCGGACCGATGCAACGCCACAACTCAAGCATAAACGCTTGGCAGAAACGCATAATCTCAGCGTCTGATTTGCCTACGGGGTCGAAGTCCGAACCGCCTTTGCCGCCACCCATCGGAAGAGTCGTCAAAGCGTTCTTGAATGTCTGCTCAAAGCCCAAGAACTTCAGCATACTCGGAGTAACAGCCTTGTGGAAACGCAAACCGCCCTTGTACGGACCAATCGCGCTGTTGAACTGAACACGGTAGCCGAGGTTCGTCTGTACCTGACCCTTGTCATCTACCCAAGTTACACGGAACGTAAAGATACGATCCGGCTCCACCATACGCTCTACAATCTGAGCCTTCTCAAATTCAGGGTGCTGGTTATACACTTCCTCGATTGACTCGAGAACTTCCTGAACGGCCTGCAGATACTCTGCCTCGCCCGGATGCTTCGCAGCAAGACGCTGCATAATTTCAGCTGTTTTCATGCTAAAAATAAGTTAATAATGTTGATTGTTTGGTTTAACAACACCGCAAAAGTACGGCGACTTTTCGGTATAAAAAAATAAAAATGTAATTTTCACTTTGCAAACCCTCCTTTCTTCATTCTTACACCCTACTTTCAGCTCCCAACTTAATCCTGCACCCCAAACTGCACCCATACCGTACCCCTACTTCACCCATACTTCACCCTAACAGCCCCCACACCGTACCCTTACAGCACCCATACTTCACCCAAACCATACCCATACTGCACCCGACGCTCCCCCCTCCACTCTCCTTCCCTGAAAAACCGTGTATAATTCCATACTTGTAGCGGGAGATTAGCGGGTGATTAGCGGGAGATTACCGGGTTGTTAATATGTTAGTAAGCTAACCACACCGTACCCTCACCATACTCTCACTGTGCCCTCACCGTCCCCATACCATCCCATCACCCCCATCTCACACCATATATAACGAACTGCGCCGCAAAGATTCAACTTTTGCAGCGCAGTTCTGAATAATCTCTTTGTCAACTGACTGACAGAGTGTGCTTTACAGTTGGCGGCTTTCTTGTCGGATTATTGTTTGGCAGTATCCTTTGTTGTTCTGTTGATGAATGTGGATTTTTCGAATGCTCGGTCGGCATCGGGGGCAAGGACACAATCTTCAAGAATAAGGTTTTGACAGTAGCAGAGTGGCTGGGTACCGGATATGCGGCAACGGACAAGGTGGAGATTGCGGGAGTACCATCCGAGGTACTCGCCCCTGATGTCGGAATCATAAACCGTACAGTTTTCGCTCTCCCAGAAAGCGTCTTTGGTGTCCAGCACGGCGTGGTGAATCTCAATGCTTTTGGCGTATTGGAAAATGTATTTGCCTGTCAAACTCACATTACTGATACGAAGAGAGGCGGCATGCATAAACGCATAGGTTCCGCCCTCTATTTTAATGTCGGCCAATTGTCCGTTGCGGCAGTACCAGAATGTCTCTGCGCCGTCTGTAATCAGGATGCGTTCCATGATTAGTCCGTCTATCTCGCGGAAGGCTTTAGGGGCATCAATGAGACAGTCGTACATCCGCAGATTGCGGTCATACCACAGAGGAGCCCTGTCAGATGCGGCGAAATGGCAGTTGCGGCATTCTGCATCCTCGCACTCCCAGATGACGTACATGCCTTCAAAACGGCAGTTGATGGCTTCGATGTGGCGCGACTCCTTGAGCCCGGACTCTCCTTCGCCGATGGTGATGCGTTCAATGCGCAGGTCGCGGCTCTCATAGAGAGGGCGCTCGCCGGAGAAGATTTGATCAGAGATTTTCATTTTTTTATTTGGATTTACGAAATAGCGGGATTACGAATAAAGGTAGCGTTTTATCGTTTGTTTTTCCGTGCGGGCGATAGGAGTGTTGGAGATCTCTACATCGTAAATCTGGCTGAAGAGAGGCAACTGTGGATTGACGGTGCGAAGGATAGTGCGGCGGAGGGAGGGGGTAGAGGGGCTATACACTCTATTCTCACTAATCTCACAAGAGGAACCTGAAGGCACCACTATCGCTACCAATTTGCCGTTGCGGGCAAGGACGATGGATTCGGAGACTTCGGGCAGGGCATTGATGAGGGCTTCGATATGGTCTGGACGGATATTCTCGCCGTTAGGAAGGACGATGATGTCCTGCTCCAGACGGCCTTCTACATACAGATAGCCGTCCTCGTCCAGATGGCCTTTGTCGCCGGTATGAAGCCAGCCGTCAGAGTCAATTTTCCGAGCGGTGGCTTCAGGGTCTTTGTAATAGCCAAGCATCATCTCATCGCCTTTGATCAGGATCTCGCCATTGGATTCAATGCGACAAGAAAGGACTTTACATAACTGACCAGTAGTTCCGGGTTTGTATTTAGAAGGCATACTTGTGCTAATCACACACATTTCCGTCAATCCATACCCTATCGTTATTGGTAGTCTCTTCTCTTGAGCGGCAAGAATCCAATCCATAGAACATTTTGCCCCTCCGACCACAAGATAGTCTATTTCAGTACCTGCATAATACGCACTAAGAAATTGCGGATTTAATAGTACTGGAATAAGTTGAGGAATAATATGAATGATGTAGGGACGTACTGCTAAAATAGTTGTAGCAAAGGTAGCCGGAGTGATAGCAGATGCTAATATATGCACATGGCATCTCTGCAATAAAGTCGCGATTGTTCCTCCAAATGCCAATACATGCGCAAAAGGAAGTATTGACAGCACGTTATGATTATGCGACACCGGATACGAATCACATACCATATTCAAACCCGTGCTAAGACCCTTGATAGAGAACATCACCCCCTTTGCACTACCTGATGTTCCAGACGTGAAGCAAATCATGGCAAGGGAATCCGGTTCAACGGGGCTGAACCCGATTTCTCCATTTGTGATTTGTAATTTGTAATTGGTATTTTTTTCTCCGTGCAAAATAGACCAATCCGCGAGGGAGATGACGGAAGAAAGCCTATCCCCATCCCTTCCCTGAAAGGAAGGGAGTAATTCCCTCCATATCTCCTCATCTACAAATAGGGCTTTGGCATCGGAGAAGTCTATCAGACGGGCTATCTCATCGGGCATGAGGGTATGCATGACAGTTACGGAGACACCCTGCATCTTAGCGATAGCGAGATAGGCGATGACCCAATGGGCGGAGTTGGCTCCGCAGATAGCTATATGGTCACCTTTTTGCAGACCAAGATTGGTCAGCAGATTGGCTACGCGGCATATCTCCGTGTACATCTCGCCGTAGGTATAGCGGTTGCCGCGGGTGGTGTCTTGGGCGGTGCCGTCTTCGGTGAGATAGAAGTCCGTGAGGGCGGGTTGATCCCAATTCTCGTTAATCGTCCGCACGAGGCGGTCAAGGTAGTAATCAGTCATATCATTTATCTATCCAAACTTTTAGATGTAAGTTGCATAAACGAAATTAAAAATAGAACATCTGTAAATACTAATGCTAATCCAATGCAAATAATTGCTATATCAACTTGCTCTATATCCCCTAAATATAAATTGCTACTAAGTACCATCGCACTAAAGTCTCCAATTATCTTTAGTATTGCTATTCGTAAATCATATCCTCGGGGACCTCGTATCCATAGCATTAATAAAATCATAAAAGAAATTATAATGGTATGAATATATGAAGAGTATATCATATTTGCAGGGTATGACCACATTTTAAACATTGAAGTTTGCAATGCTATAGCAATCACAGAAGCTCCGATTATATATCTCTTTTTCCATTTAGAAAGAACTTGCGGGAATGAAACTGTTTGATATTTGATAAATTGGCACAAAAATGTTATTGCAAATAGTAACCATAAACCATTAAAAAATGTTTGCACAGAAATGTCATAAAGGAGCGTTGTTATTCCGTACAGACCTTCCCATATAATTTCGCTGATTATACAGAAGAAAGGCATGCAATATACTTTTTCTTTCCTCCCATTACGGATAAAAGATATATAGACAATCGTCCAACTGATACCATATAAGAATATGAGTAATGAGTACAGCATACCTATTTTGTTTTAAGAGAGGTTACATAATTATACTTATCTCTCAGCCAATCCTTACTCATATACAATGCCACAGCGAGTGCAAACACAAGATGTTCATTCTCTACCATCGAGTATGGCATCACCATTGAAACGATTATCCAAATCAGCAGAAGGCACGCATATGGAATCTGCCAGTAACGTTTCCAATGCCACAGCAAAAGCGGTAATGGATTATAGAGCACCAATTGCCATAGATTCGGGCTATCAGCTACAGAGGAAACATAATACAAAAAGAGCAATAATAGTCCTAACACGCATTGTGCTCCTGTTAAGATATAATTCCACTCATTCCAATTGATGATAATAAACACTATTGTCAACAACACTATCAGCCACATGCATATCATTGGAGAAAAAGGCTCCTTGTGCGTTACACTCGGATATTCCACGATGTCGCCTATGTACGACAATAGCGGTTGTCCATCTATAGTGGCATGAGACCATGTATCTATAATATCATTAGGGCAGATTAGTTTTTCTTTTTTAGGACACTCCTCGTCATACGTTCTACCGAATAAGGTAAAGATAACTAATCTTTCCCATGGATATCCGGTAAGATGCATGCGCAATATCTCACGTCTGGATTTATCAAAATGGGATGGCCAATAGGTATATTCGATGCGAGTAGGCGCAATTGCTTTTTCAATAAAATGTACGATTGATATTCCGCATCCATGTTTAATAAGGTCAAATTTCTGATGCGGTCCTTTCAGCACTTCCTTATCAAGCATTTCCCATAAACGTTGTTCGCTGTCCGGAGGTAGATTCAGCCGGTATTCATGAACCGCCCGATGCCATACGTGATAATCTTCCAAGTATTCGTCAGTAGGAATAGCAAACATTCCCATCTCTAACGCTCCGACTAGAAATTTATCTAATTGTGCGTTCACCATTTCGCTTTCATATGAGAAACAATAATCCAAACCAAAAGAAGGGCATTGTAGGCGCAGAAAACAATGACCTATGATGCCGAATAGATCATTATTGCTCTCGGTCGGTTCTGCATAACAAAGACTTACTTTTACAAAATCCGGATCTAACCTGTCTATTGTATCATTAAATCCTTGCGCAGCATTACGCTCTGCTACTGTCATTTCTTGTCCATTGACTAGTACCGAGGACAAAAGCCATATTATACCTATTAAATATTTGTTCATTAAATTTTAGTTTCCTTATCAATATAATTATACAGATCATCTACAGTAATTACCGCCTTCATCTCACGCATATCAATCGTGCAGCCGAAAGTCTTTTGCACAAAAGACGCAATCGCGGTCGCATCTACGCTGGTGATCCCCAAATCACGGCGAAGTTCCGCATCCGGACTTATCTGCGCCGGATCAAAATCCAACTTATGAATCAGAAACGCATCCGTTTGTTCTATTATTTGTTCTTTGGTCATAACATCTATTGAGGGTTAGCTATTTATGATTAATGGTTCGCCTACTTTGACGGTTCTGGGCGTGATATGAGGAGCTCTTCCCTGCTCAAAGAAGAGAACAATATCGCTGCCGCCGAATTTAAAATACCCAAGCTCATCGCCTTGGCGAATGGTTATTGCTGATGGCGTTCGAATCGTCCATTGGACTGAACTGACTTGCTGGACGCCGACAGCAACCATAGCGATTTTACCAAAATCAGGACTGTCCATGACTAATACTCCACGTGTCTCCAACATCTGGAAATCCGTTACGCCGAGTTGATCATAGCGATATCGGTTTTCGGATTCATCCCATATGATGACACCTCCTCCGGCATGGATACCCTCTATCGTCTCGCATTCCAAAGCCGTTCCATCGCAAGGAGCATGAAAACGATGATAATCAAACACATCAAGGACAATATGGGTGGTCTCTCCTCCGGCAAAACAATCCCGGTACGGACTATCGCCCAATAGGTCAAGCCAGTTGGCTATACTCGCTGTTTTCACCGGCGCAAAGGCTATCTCCCCATCGGAAGGAGAAAGGAATGAATGACCGTCTTTTCGTAATCCCGTAATTACGTCATTCCGTAATTCCGAGCGGAGTTTTCGCGCGAAAAAAACATTCCAACAATGCCAATGTTCCGGACTCTCATAGCGATCGGTGCCGAGTTCAAAACGCGCGTCCGAACGCGCGAGATTATAATAGTCATCGCTCCAACTATCCGAAGTGCTGAGATATTCCCCCCAAGCTTTGTTATAATCCTTAAGCCAAGCCGCTACTCGCGGTTCATATTGGAGCGACGGATAAATATAGCCCTTATCCTTGAGCGCATCCAGAGGTTGATCAAGCAGGAAATAGAAATAGCCGATATTCTGGTCAATACGACGGAAGAACGAAGCATCCTCGCCGATATCCATCCCTTGCCACGGCATCAGATGCGCAAATCGCTCCACATAGGCGCACCACTCCTCCACTGTCCGCACGGGGTTCGTCTCCCGATGCGGATTGGCGATAGCCGCTTGCGCAAGCGATTGCTCTAACAGGGAGCGAAGGGGGATGTTTTCTATAAGGGCGTTCATTTTTTTTTCGCGATGACTGGATTACGGGATTCGGGATGACGAACTATTCTTCCAGGAGCCATTCGGCGTATTTGCGGACAAGGGATGCAAAGCGGCGGATAGAGGATTCTTTATAATGGGTTGTAGAGTAGCGGAACCAAAGCGATAACTCATCTGCACGCTCGTGTATCTCTATATCGAGAAGCGCATAAGCATAATTTGGCTTCGGAGCAGAAACTATTTCTATCGGCAGATCGAGACTCCGCAGCATATCTTCGAGTTCGGCCATACGGAGCACATTGACAGCATAATTCCATCGTTTGTTATAAGGCGCGGTCAGCGTATAGGGATAATCGCTATGCGCTATACCCGATCGGATTTGATTGCGCGCCAAGCGAATTGCAGATTCTCGATTCTCGATTCTCGATTTTCGAATTTGGAATGGTATGTCGCGATGAAGGCTACCGAATATACGTTGCTCTTCCGGTGTCTCCCGTCCCTCGTATGCCCAAGTGAGTGCCGCATCATCGGTGCCGCAATACTCTGCTATAGCCAACGCAGCACATAGCGATACGAACCCGTCCAGGGAAAGGTGATACTCTGATTCTACAGATTGTATCTTTGAACGCAAGTCGCTAAGATTGGATATCAAGTTTCCCGCTTTCGGTGGGAATAGTGTGAAAAGCCAATGTCTGTCAGTAGTCGGGCGGACAGGAACAGAACTATCAGCATACTCCTTTGTCAGCCACGTTTGGCTGGCAATATAATGAGCATCATGCTTGTATGCCTCATAGCGCGACACATAGTCCCAATAATTGTCCGGCTCAAGCGGCTCGCCGTTATAAGCGCGTGCGATGTCCTCACAAAGGATGGCAAGACTCTTGCCGTCCCCCAGAATGCGATTGAAACGAATGTGTATGTACACATCATCACCCTGCGCTGATATATTGAAGTCGTGAAAACGGCCGTACAAAATATCTTTTTGCGGAGAAGGGAAATGCCGTCCGCACCAATCTGCCTGCATGTTGAATACAGGATGATTGGCTATGGCCGTACGAAAAGCTTGCCTGATACGGTCTATATTTGGTGTTTCGCCCGGGCATCGCAGACTGCAACCGAACGTGTACACCTTCGGCATCAAGCGCGACATGTCATATACAAGTTGCGAGAATGGTAATAGGGGATACTTTTTTATTTGACATTGGTGATTTGACATGGGAGATTTAAGATTTACGTCTACGGATAATAGCCCCTATAACTCCTCCAACGGCAAAAATCAACAGCAATATTCCACATATTTGTGGTGTGAACCATGTCTTGCGCGGTACTACCGGTGGCGCTTCTACGATGTCACCGACATATTCCAATAGCGGTTCGCCGTTGATAGTGGCTTTCGACCATACTTCACACAAGTCGGTTGGAAAGATTACTTTTTGCTTGAGTGTCTTCAGATGGCTGATTTCGTTGCCCGTAGTCAGACGCAGCCCCAATGCGGTCCATGGATAATCTGCCAGATGATCTTCGGCAATCTCCATGGCAGTTTGAGTGTAGAATTTCTCCGGCCAGATATAGTGAATCGTATCCGGTCGGAGAGCCCGTTCTACGTATCGCAGCAACGTATTGGTACAACCGAACTTGATAAGATTCATCTGCATGTCCTGTTCGGCTAACATATGATTGTCCATCTGTTCCCATAGTCGCTGCTCGGCTTCGGGGGGCATGTTGATGCGATATTCGTGCACAGCGCGGTGCCAATGTCGGTAGTCTTCGATGTACTCGTCTGTATGTATGCCAAACATACCCATACGAAGCTTGCCGGTCAGGTAATCCCACAGTTGTCCTTTAATCTTTTCGCTTTCGTAACTGAAGCAGTAGTCCAAATTAAAAGTCGGGCATTGCAACCTAAGGAAGGCATGTCCCGTGACACCTAAGTAATCCTGAGTCATATCTGTAGGATCGGCTACCATAAGACTGACGGTCACAAAATCTTCCGCCAGACGGTCAATCGTGTCGTTGAAGCCTTGCAGGGCGTTGCGCTCGGCAACGGTCAGGTCTTTCTCTTCTGCTGAAGTGTACTGTGCAACCGCTGCTAACGGAAGCAAAAGAAGAATTACCGTTCCACATATTTTCCGAAATAAATGCATATTACTTTCTTTTTTCGCCGCAAAGGTACAACTTTTTTGGAATGTACAAACATCAAACCTGATAACTATCCGATACCCCCCAAAAATCATATACCCTTTCTTGCAATTATTGAAGCGCCCTCGTATCCGATAAATAAAGGCTTGTAGGGACTTTTTGAACGGGCAATGAACGGGAAATGAACAACGAATGAACGGGAACGACACTTTTTTGCTATATTGTGACATATTGCCATATCGACATTGAAAAATAACAATAATATAACTTTTAATTTGTAAGTTAACCATAATTGCACTACCTTTGCGCGCTTTATGTCCCCCGATAAGCAGACGGAATGCCCCGTCTATTAAAGCACGAAAGGCTATAGTGTGCTAAAATAAACGGTTGTTTATATATCGGTTGACAATGCTGCAGTTAGCGTTCGTGCAGACCCGACAAGCGGTATGCAATAGCGTGTTCTTTGACATTTTGGATTCTGAAGAATAATCAGTACATCAGTCCGAACAGCCATAGAGGCAGTTTGTTGCCGAATATATATTCGATGCCGTCTTTCTTTGAGCCGCCCACTTCGAAGGTATATGTGCCGTCTTTTTTATCATTTTATGCGCAAAGTAGTACGTTTTGTTAATACAAAACAACTTATCAAAAATGTGGTAAGAGCGCAGACTATACAGAATCCAAGATGACAGATACAAAACAACCAAGAAAAACATAGAATATAAAAACGATTAAATAAATAGATTATGAAACAAAAAGACAACCTTGTCCTATGGGCAAAGAAAAGGGAAAGATACTTTTCCGGGTTCACGTTAAACGAGGACAAATCCAAACAACACCGCTCATTGCGGTATGCCGTTATGTTGCTGTGTACGCTTATCCTCGGCATCGGTAATGCCTGGGCAAGTAGTAGCAAGACGTACTATTCCACGATGAACGTGGCTGTTGCCTCGGGGCAGACCGGATATGGAACGGTGTATGTTACGTCGTCCGGTAAAACGTCGGACACGAAAAGTTCTGAATCGTCGAGTTCGTCCGTTTCGCATTCTTACAACATCGTTGCGACAGCGAATGCGGGATACAAGTTTACCTCGTGGTCGGGTAGTGGCATTACCTTCGGAAGTGCAACAACGGCTAGTACGACGGGTTCTATTTCAACTTCGTCGACATCGTCTCCTGGTACATCAAAAACCGCGACGGCTTCTTTTGAAGTAATCAAAGTAACGGCGGCTCCGGCGGATGTAACTATCAATGCTACGGATCCTTCTGCAACCTATCCGGATGCGGCAGGTGTGGTTGTTGGTTTTACGACATCCTCGTCTAATGCGAATGGTGACTTTACGACAGGCGGCAGCGGAGATAGCAGATGGACTATTTCTGCATGGCCGACGCATGCCAGTGCGACAAGTACGACATTTAACTACAAATTCGTTGGTAATGGTTCGTACGGCACCAATAACCGTACGTTCACCAAGACGGTTACGCTTAAGGGTTTGAATGATGCAACGGTTAAGACCTGTACGCTGACGGCGAAATATCCGAATCCGAGGGTCGTTGAGTGCAATGAAGGGGCAACCGACCTGACTATTTATCCTACGTTCAGCGCGGCGGATGAGACGCAAGAGGCTGTTGAGAAAACGGCTGTGTTTGATGTGGTCTATGCGGATAACGGGAATAACTTCTCGGCTGCATTCAGCGGAGCAACCGGTGGCGCTACATGGACGGTCATGGGTATTTCTGTTGATCAAAACAACCAAAAAGCAACTGTAACCTATACTTTCAACGGAAACAAAATCGCAACTACGCATACGGCTGTATTGACGTTAACTGCCAATAATTGTCAGGGCTGGGATGATACCAGTGCGGCAGGAGGCGCATCGGCTACGGTTACGCTGACGGCAGAAAACACGCAAGAAGCAACTAACGATGCGAGCGTAACAACCACGGCGAACGTGACGACGGAATATGCTACTTTTGCTGAGGCTCTCGCAGCTGCCAATGCCACTTCCGGAGCTACGCTCAAACTGCTCCGTAATGTGAATTTGGGCACCATTACTGCGACCAACAATATCAACAAGGCAATGACCATTGACCTGAACGGTAAGGAACTCCGTGCAGCAGTGAATGCAACTTCGGTAGGTATTTTGACCATTACTGCGGCTGTGCCGGTAACTATCAAGGATTCGAAAACGGGAGGTAAGATTATCAACGAGATAGCGCGTAACAGTGAAATCCGTACAATCTTTGTTAACAAAGCAGGTGCGACGCTAACTCTTGAGAGCGGTACTTTAGCTGTGAACAACACCGGTCAGTACGCTTCGGCAGCAAACTCAACTCTTGGAGTCGCCAAATATGCATCTTGTGGGGCACGTGTTATACATCAAATAGCAGGTGCTACGGTTAATATCAATGGGGGTCGTGTCGAGGCAATTGGTACCCGTGAGGTATATGGCATCGTGCAGGCAAGTTCTGCCGCAACGAACGCAGCAGGTACTTCTGTATTGAACATTACCGGCGGCGAGATATATGCAGAGGCACCATATAATGCATACGGTATCTGTGCATACGGCAAAGTCAATATGAGTGCCGGTGTGATTAATACACACATTAATACCAACATGGTGAATGCCTATTATGCTGCCGACAATGCGAACAACACAAGTAATGGCAACGGCTACGGTATCTATATGCAAGTGTCTGTCAGCGCTACCGCCTCCAGTTGCTATTATGGTACGCTTAATATGACGGGAGGTACGGTAAATGTAATCAGTGACCGAACGAAAGCAGCCTCTTTGTATAACTACGGTATTCATCTTAATGCCGCAGCGACTGGTGTGGGCGCTGGCAAAACGGCAACAGACGGTACGCTGTCGCAAAAAGCATCTGCTAAAGCAAGCATCGAAAATGCTACCATCAATGTACATTCCGGAACGTATTACAGTTATGGTATCAATGTTCTTGGTAGTTATAACTCCTACGACAATACGTATTTCACCGTTCCGATTAAGAATAGTACCATTGATGTAAAAGCATATACCTATACGTATGGTGTTGTAGCTAACTGTGGAATCAATAGTACATATGGCGGTAAATATTGGGGTGATGTGGAATTAACGGGTAATACCCTTACCGCAGAGAGCGTGACGGGTTCTACGGCATACGGAGTGTATGTAGTGGCTACTACGGCTCACATTTTCAAAGACGCCAATACGACTACTGCCCCTATCTATTTTGGAGAGTATGCAACAGCAGCAAAAGCGGTTATCAACAGCGGAACTTATACTGCCAAGACGAAAACATCCACTGCTTACGCTGTATGTTCCTCGACGCGCGCAAAGACGGTTTATGATTCGGAGAGCACTGTTATTGCCAACCGCAAGCCGGGTGGTAATGCAGAAGCCTATCCGATTGTGATTATTCATGGTGGTACGTTCCGCGGCGAAACAACCACATCCACGTCCCGTGCCGTGTCCAGCGGTGGATACACTACGATTGATGGCGGTACGTTTGAGGCATTCTCTACAACTACTACAGCGTATGGTTTGTATGCGGTTAGTGGAAAATTGACCGCAAGTGGTGTCACTATTTCTGCGAATGCAACGCAGTATGCATATGGCGCATATGCGGATTGTTCCGTCCCCTCTGGTAATACTGCCCAAACCGGTTTTGCGTATGCAGCTGAGATGGAGTTGAATAACTGCGACATCACAGCTACTACTCGTACTAACACGGAAGCACGAGGTGTATCTGTGAACGCAACGAATAAAATGCACACATGGGCGGGGCAAATAAAAACAACTATGCAGCATATTATCGTCGAGTATTCCCATGTACGGTTGCAGGACGTGACAGCGTAGGTATTGCAATTGCTGCAAAAGCAACTATCAACGGTTGTGATATCAAGGCTACGGCTGGAACGACTACCGCATACGGTGTTTATTCGACCGCTACTTCTGTTCCTGCTTCGGCAGACTCGGTTGCATCGCCTATTGTGAATATCAAGAATACCAAGTTTACCGTTAAGACAGATGCATCAACAGGAACAACGACTGCGTATGGTATGTATGCCGGTGGTCCGACAACGATTGACGGATGTGACTTTACGGTTCAGCCAAAGACTTCGACCGCGTATGGCGTGTATATATACGATAAGAAAACAACTATTACCAATACCAAGTTTGATGTAAAGGGTACAAACACTGCTTATGGTATCTATGCGAATGCAGCTATTGGTTCTACTACCGGTTGGGATTACCATGGCGAGGTAGAGTTGGGCGAAGGCAACGAGTGTGTTGCTGCTGCAACGGGAGGCAACACGGCGCATATACTCACGTTGATAGCGACAAAGAGGAATATCGCAAGCGGCAGGTTTGTCGGTGACTATGCGAATGCATCGTCGGCATTGGTAACAGGTGGTTCGTACAAGGCTACCGCCACGGGTACAACATGCTATGCGCTCAATCTCTCGGCAGAACAGGTTCAGGGTGCTGCAAAAGCAGCTCCGTCTTGCACGATAGAGGGCGGCAAGATCTGGGCAATGGCAAGCGGTGGAACAACCGGTATTTGCACTACCAACGGCGTGGCAGGAAACATTCTGTTTAAGGGTGGAGTTTATAATGTAAACACCACGCTTTCGAAGCATATTCCGGAAGGTTACGAGGAGTTCCCGCTTCCTAATGACCGTCCGGAATATACGGAAGGTTACCGCTACGCAATTGAGCCGGTGGGTAACCATGGTAACTATGTATGCCAGATTGGTTCCACCAAATATAAGACTTTGGAAGAGGCATTGCAGGTAGTTACTTCCGGTCAAGTTATCTACATGATTGCCAACTATACGATGACTACGCCGGGTGATTATGTGCTTCCTTCCGGAGCAACCTTGCTTATTCCCTACAAAGATGGTACAGGCAAGGGTGCATCTACGGCAATAGGTAATTCTGCCGCTACAACTACATCGGCAACTACTCCTTCTTTATTCCGTAAGCTAACTTTTGGTAATGGAGTTAATCTGATTTGTTACGGAACAATCGAAACGAGTGCCCAGCAGAAAGCCAACGGTCAGTACAGCGCATGTGTAGGTATGCCATCTGGTCCTTATGGTCAAATACAGATGGACGAAGGCTCGCATATCAGCATGGAAAGCGGTTCCCGCCTGAATTGTTGGGGATATATTACCGGTAAAGGTACTATCAATGTAAAAAATAATGCAACCGTATTGGAAGGATTCCAATTGGGCGACTGGTGCGGTGGTTCCAATGCTACTACGTTGACGGGTAGTTCCAATAAGGGCAAAGCATTCCCGATCACCCATTATTTCTACCAAAGCATCGAATGTCCGATTACCTATCGGCCAGGTGCAAAAGCATTAGGATCTACCCACGTAAATATGTCCATCGTGGGAATAGTTGGTCAGGATGCTGTACCATTGGTGGGTACTTCCGACGCGATGTTTATCATGGATAACGTGAATGCGAGCGAGGATACCTGGGTAATGAAAGACTACGATGAGACAACCGACTATTGCTATTGGACAATCAATAGTGGTGCTTCTATCGGAAACCTGATAGTTAA
>CADAAF010000016.1 GCA_902785805.1 uncultured Bacteroidales bacterium
TCGTGGTACACTATTTGGAGATATTATTCGTGTTTGCGAAGCTATCGAACCTAAATATATACTATTAGAAAATGTGCGTGGGCTCTTAGGGAAGAAACATCATGCTACATTTCAGAAAATTTTATCTGAATTGAGAAGAATAGGCTACGATGTCAGATATGCTGTTTTGAACTCTAAAGATTACGGAATACCTCAAACACGAGATAGGCTGTGGATTTTTGCTTACAAAGGTATCCTTCCTGACAAATTTGAGATTGTTCCTCCAGTTGTAGAATCTAACCTAAGGCTTAAAGATTTTTTAGACCAACACCCTGACCCTGAATTATATCGTTCAGAAGCACAAATCAAACGCATACATGAGATACATCATAATGATACGTTTAATGTTGAAGAACCTTTGTGCTATGATATTTACAACAGAAAAATCAGGTACGATGGTTTATGTATGACTGTGACACCACCTGAACATAATGTTATTAGAATTATTGAGCCTATGGTGGATGGGAAAGAGCGATTCAGAAAATTATCTCTTGATGAGCATTTCCGATTCATGGGCTTTGTACTAAACGAGGATGAAAGAGAAATTAAATTCCCTCCCACTCAAAATTATACTAAATTAGGACGACGAGCTGGGAATGGATGGGATGTTAATTTAGTTGGCATTCTCATTAAACATATATTTAGTCAATTATAAACACACCATATTATGAAAGTGGATATTACCTCTATGTTCTTCAACTCAAGTATTGAGGGACAGACAGCAACACCTGCATGGAGAACATCAATCGGGCAGAGTAAGTCTAAAGAATGTCGAATAGAAACAGATGTCCAAGGCGTTACGGATATTGTTGTTGGCATGACATACAAGATGCTTGGTGATACAAGCAAACTTAACATGTCGAATGTTAGCGGCGAATTATTGATGTGTTCCGTTTTCAATAAGGTATTCATAAATAACGACTTCTTAGAAAACACTTCATATATTCTTCTACTTTTACGGGAAGATTCTGCATCGCATAATGGAAGAATGCAAGTGTGCTATTCACCAAGATTAAGCATGGGAGATATCAAAAATGCAGATACCATTGATAAAATGAGAGAGCATATTGGCTGTGCTCCATCTGGTTGTTGGTTTGTATATGATATTTCCGTTAAGAATCAAGATGAACTACATTTTTCTTCTGTAATTGTAGATAAAGATAAGCCGACATTATATACTACCAAAAGTCAAGATAGATCTAAACTTTGGAGATCACTTGTTCCTAACACTATTACAAAAACAATTGGCCTTTCCGACGACACTTCTTATCTCCCCTATCTGACGGCATTGCGGACGAAACCGTTTATGCTGTTGGCGGGCATATCGGGAACGGGCAAAAGCCGTATCGTGCGCAAATTGGCACAAGCGACCAACACGAAGAACTATACAAAAGAAGAGGACCGTTGGAAAGACAACCGACCGGATAATTTCCAGTTAATCCAAGTCAAACCCAACTGGCACAACTCAATGGATGTTGTCGGTTTTTTGTCAAATATCCCCGAACCGCATTATGTGTTCACCGATTTTGTACGTTTCATCGTCAAAGCATGGCAACATCCGGAGACTCCTTATTTCCTCTGTCTGGACGAGATGAACCTTGCGCCCGTAGAAGAGTATTTCGCAGAGTTCCTGAGTGCCATCGAATCGCGTGCATGGGACGAGGATGGCAATTACACCACCGACCCGATTATTTCCCCGTTCAAGGATTACGGCAAAGATGTATGCGAAGCCATGCTGAAAGAGCTGTTGGGTGAAGCACATCATACGGAAGCCAATCCACTGGCTATCCAGTTCGAGAACAAAGGTCTTACTTTGCCTCCGAACCTGATGGTTATGGGAACGGTGAACATGGACGAGACCACATTCTCGTTCTCGCGCAAAGTGCTTGACCGTGCAATGTCCGTGGAGATGAACGAGGTCAATTATGATGATTTCAAAGAAGGCAAAACCGAACTGATGCCTTTGCTGACAAATTATAACGACCTGCTGGTCAACCGTCCGCAGAAAGCACAAGAGGTACAAGAAGAGATTAACAGCCAAAAGGTGATTGATTACCTCAAAGCCGTGAATGAACTGTTAGACAGCACGCCGTTCAAATTAGGCTACCGTGCCGCCAATGAAGCAATATTATATGTCGCTGCATCTCAGGAGTTTGCAAAAGAAGCGTTCAGTATTGAGACCGCTATGGACGAATTCACGCTGATGAAGATACTGTCTCGCATTGAGGGCGATGACAGCCGTCTGACAATAGACGAGAACGACGAGCGGTTGCAGAAAGCAGGGTTGAGCGAATCACATCTGGACAACGGCGAACAGAACCTGACGTTGCTGAATGGTCTGCGCGCCATCGTCAGACAGCATATCGGTGCCAATACCGAGACCGAGAAGAAAATCAACCACATGTACACCACGCTCTGCAGAGAGCATTTCGTTTCCTATTGGGCATAAGGGAACATGGCTGACGAGGGAATCCATAGTTTCGAGGTAAAGAATGACGACGTGCGCATTCGTTTCTCGTGTATCAGTACGGCAAGTTGTATCAGCCGTGCTATGAAGAACATGCGCGCCGAAAGGGACGACAGCCGTCTGATGGCGGAGTTTGCGACACGGGACAAGGACGTACATTTCTTCTTCGACAGCGAAGAACATACCGGCACCGTTACCCGTGAGGCGGTATTCTTCGAGAACACCTCTTATCCCACGCTGATAGAAGCCACCCCCGGAGTGAGCGGCATGTCGCTCCGTTTCTCCAATTCACCCCGAGAGAGAGCACTCAGCGCAGACGGAAACCTGCTGTACGGAGCTGTCAGTTTCGGCAACCAAGTCGGAAAGACAGACGTGTGCCTGCGCTACCGCAAAGACGGCAGGGAGAAGAACCTGCGTTTCACAACGGAAGTGCTGAGTTACAAGATGGACTACCGCTCTGATATGAAGAGCATCATCCGCGACATTGAGGAAGAATACAGTATGCTGTCGTTCGCCTTCATGCGTGAGACGTACCTCAATTTCCGCACGCAGCAAGGCAAATCAACCGACCTGATCTGGTGGCAGATATTCCGGTCGTGCTATGACGAGATTCTGTCCGCCTGCCGGCAGATTATCAACTCGCCAAGGCGACGTTTGCAACCAATCGTGCGTTACGAAAGAGCGGAGAGGCTGCGAAGGCTGACACCGGATATGGAAAACGAGTACGCCAATTTCCAGAACGAGCCGAACCATCTATACCGGACGGAAGATTTATGCCACACGGATGACACGGTCGAGAACCGTTTTCTCAAGTTTGTGATGAATGGTTTGCTGAACCGTTTTCAGATAGTCAGCAGGCATATCCGTAACACGTCCCGCTCAAGTCGTCTGGAAAGAGAACTAAGTGAGATGGAGGACAATCTCAAACGCATGGTCAACCATCCATTCTTCCGTCCAATCGGGCAGTTCCGGGGCTTTGCGCAGGACTCGCTGGTCATGAAACGTGCTACCGGCTATCGTACTATCTACCAGAAATGGATAGAACTGCTATGCGGTTACGAACTGGAAGAAGGTATCAACCAACTGGAGACGAAAGATATTTCCACGCTATACGAGATATGGTGTTTTATCAAAGTCAAGAACATTGTAGAAGAGATTCTCGGCAGCAAAGCGGAAGTACACAACAAAGGCAAGAAACTGACACCGCGTTTTGTGCGTGAGCTGACATGGGGACGGAGTTCAGAAGTGACATTCGTGAGGACAGATGACGGCGTGGAACTGGCTTCTGTGATGTACAACGCGCCGACGAAAGACGAGAACTCCGACTCGCCATCCGCTATCCGCGGCACTACTTCTTTTACCACCGAGCAACGGCCGGATATTGTTCTAAGGCTGACCAAACAGCAGAAAGACATACAATACACCTTCCTCTTTGATGCCAAATACCGCATTGCCGATGCCAAGAAAGACGGACTGGATGTGCCGCCGGTAGATGCGATTGACCAGATGCACCGTTACCGTGACGCTATCTATTATGTGGACGGGAACAACGGCAAACTCAAACGCGAGGTAATCGGCGGATATGTGCTGTTCCCCGGCAATTACACCCAAGAAGAATACAAACAATCATATTATCATCAGTCGATAGAGAAAGTGGGTATAGGAGCGTTTCCGCTACGTCCTTCCCATGCGGATGAGGGATTACTGCTTGCCCCGAATGACAGCGAACAGGCATTGCGTGAACAGATTGAGAAATGGCTGCGCAGCAAACGTATGTTGTCAGACTTGTACAAGAAAGCGATTCCGCAACACGGCTTGGAATACAGCAATCCGGAGACCGTTATTTTGGTCAATTACGCCCCTGCCGCCAAGTTAGCAAGGATGAAAGAGACTGGTTTGTGTTACTTGCGTACCGGCGAGGAGAAAGGCTCTATCATCCTGACTCCTGATGCAGTCAATGCACGCTATGTGCTGCTGCATAACGGCAAAGACGGCACGCTGTACAAACTGAAAGGCAAAGGTCCGCGGTTCTGGTCGAAAGCGGACTTGGAGAAGAAAGGGTTTACTGACATGGGGCACGACTATTATTTGGTGTACGAACTGGACACAACCCGCTCAAAGGAATACACCAACATTCCGGGTCTCAACCGTGGCAACCAAACGACTATTCCTTTCTTTACCACATGGTCCGAACTGATGGGGTAATCTCTCTGCACAATAGCGTCAAAAAAAGAAAATACAATTAAACAGAAATATTATTATACTATGTGGACCATAGAGGAATTAAAATACAAGAAAGAATCCGAAGACCGAATTGAGTTCAAAAAAGGAGAAAACGGTAATATTTCTTACGACGGAGGTTCTAAAATCAAGCCATCCGAGCGAAGACGGTGTATTCTTGGTTATGTCACCGCATTATGTAATGAAGGAGGAGGAAGTTTAGTTATCGGCATGCACGATTCCTATCCACACAAAGTAATTGGCACCAAGCAAAGTGAGGGGAAAATAGGTGAATTGGAATCCAATATCTATCGTGACACCAACATCCGGCCAACCATATATGAATTGTATGAGAAGCCGGAGACCAAGCAAGGACGTGTACTCGTAATAGAGGTTCCTTCCCGACCGATTGGCATGATATTCAAATTTGAAGATGTTGCACTGATGCGCGTAGGCGAAGAATTGAAGCCTATGTCTGATGAAGTGTATTTGAAAATTATAGAAGAGAAAGAACCTGATTTCTCGCAAAAGATTTGTAAAGAGGTCACATTGGATGATTTAGACGACGAAGCTATCAATATACTGCGTCATAAATACTCTGTCAAGCAGAATAATCCTTCTTTTCTAACTCTTCCGAAAGAGCAAATCCTAAGCGATCTGGATCTGATCACTAATGATGGGGTAACTAATGCCGCAGTGATTTTGCTTGGCAAAAAAGATGTCCTCAAGCGCGTGTTTCCACAGGCAGCAATTATGTTGGAATATCGCAATACGGAAGGTCAAATCACATTTGACAACCGCACAAAATATGATGAGCCATTCTATATAATGATTGAAAAACTATGGCATGATATTGACCTGCGAAACGGAAAATTCCAAGTAGCTGAAGGACCTTATATATTTGATATTCCGTATTTCAATGAAGAAGTTATTCGAGAAGCTATCAATAATGCTATCGCACATAGGGACTACAGACGCAATAGTGAAACGGTTATCAAACAATACCCGCAAAAATTGGTAATCACAAATGCAGGTGGTTTCCCTGTGGGTGTTACAATAGAAAATTTACTTACTGTTCCAAGTACGCCCCGAAACCGTCTTTTGGCTGATGTGCTGTCGAAAACAGGTATCGTGGAGCGTTCCGGACAAGGAATTGACAAAATATTCAAGAATACCATTTCAGAAGGGAAACTGCAACCAGATTATTCTCATAGTGACAATTTCCACGTAGAATTGGTTTTGTCGGCAACTATCACCAATAGAGCATTTGCTTTATTCATAGACTCTGAGCAACAACGTTTGTCCGAAGAACAGAAGTTATCCGTATTTGAAATTATGGCGTTGAGTTCTATTTTGAACGGGAACGGGAGCGATATCAAAAAAGAAATAATCCAGTCCCTTCTCAATCGTGGATTAATAGAAAAACGCGGTAAGACACGTGGTACATATTATATCTTGTCAAGAAATTATTACGAAATAGCCGGGGATACCTCTGATTATGCTAAAAAAACGGAATGGAATACAAATCAAGCGGCTTCAGTTATTATTCCGCATCTAATAAAATTTCAAAAGGCAAAGATGAAAGACTTTGTGGACTTACTTTCCGGACACTTGACCAGAAGACAAGTTCGCGTATTAATAGATCAAATGGTTGTAGAGAATATTCTTGAGAAAAAGGGAAGTGGCTCAGGGACATCTTATTCTATCAGTGAAGAATATGTTAAAAACAAAGCACTTCTTACTAAAGCCTTAGGGATAGGATTAGAGGTTTTAAAAGAGCGAGGTGAGATAGATTAAGTTAAATGTCCAAAAATTGTCCAAAAAAATCCTTATAAAATAAAAAAACGCACTTGATTTTTACCGCGTCATACTGATAATCAGCGAGTTGAAAATGTCCAAAAACTGTCCAAAAATAAAGTAATCTGTCTATGCCCGACATTCTGACACCTGCACAACGCCACCGCTGCATGTCGCATATACGCAGCAAGGCGACGAAGCCGGAGATAACGGTTAGGAAATGGCTGTGGGCGCACGGATACCGGTACAGGCTGAACGTGAAGAGCGTGCCGGGCAAGCCGGACATAGTGATGCGCAGATACAGAACGGCTATCTTTGTCAACGGCTGTTTCTGGCACGGACACGAAGGATGTAAACAGTTCGTACTGCCCAAGACCAACACCGCCTTCTGGCAAGCCAAGATCACCCGCAACCGCGAACGGGACCGACGGAACTACCAGTTGCTGCTTGACGCCGGATGGCAGGTAATCGTCATCTGGGCATGCAACCTCACCAAAGACAAACTCCACTCCACCATGCAGCAGACAGCCGTTGCACTCAATGCCAATTATCTCCGCTTGCTGCAGAACACGGCACACCGACTTTCGTACTCTGCCCGCCTAAACAAGGAAAAATCATAGTAATTGCAAAAAAAATGAAAAAACTTTCTTTTCAGGTGATAGATTTTGACTCTTTTTTGCCTCTTTGCTATATAGAGGACGATATATTGGAAGGTGGCACAAAAATTTAACCTGATGAACGAAACGACAAGAAAAATCATTGAAGTGGTCGCAGCAGTTATCTTTGACGAGCAGGGACGTATCTTTGCTACGCAACGGGGATATGGCGAATGGAAAGACTGGTGGGAATTTCCGGGCGGGAAAACGGAACTCGGTGAAACACTGCAAGACGCACTCAAACGTGAGATACGAGAAGAACTGGATGCCGAAATAGAAGTAGGACACTTGCTACGAACCATCAACTATGATTATCCCTCTTTCCATCTGACGATGCATTGCTTTAAGTGCCGCTTGATAGAACAAGATTTCACCCTCTTGGAGCACGAAGCTGCCAAATGGCTGAAGCCGGAGGAACTTGAGTCCGTCAAGTGGTTACCGGCTGACGAGGAGATTGTCAACGAACTAAAACAATAATCCCCTTTCATCCCTTGGGCAACCGCATCAAGAAATAAATAAAAGGACTATACATGAGGTAAAAAATGGTTCTTTGTAAAATGCTGAAAGTTGCAAATTTGATGCGGTTATCGTGCAAGTATGGTATAAAGTTTGCAGAAGATAGAAAATAAAAGTACCTTTGCGGCTCATAACAGAAAAATAATTTTAAAGGAAGATATTATGAAACGATTGACATTATGTCTATTCGCCCTGATATGGATGGGCGTGTTACAGATGAACAGCCAAGACCGGCAACAATTAACAGAGTACAAACTGCCTAATGGTCTGACGGTTATGCTGTGGGAGAATCATGATCAAGAAGATGTGACAGGCTATGTGGCTGTCCGTGTAGGGTCGGTGGATGAACCGAAAGAATATACGGGTCTGGCTCACTACTTGGAGCACATGCTCTTCAAGGGTACGGAACAGATTGGTGCCATTGATTGGCAGAAAGAAAAACCTGTCTATGAAGAGATTATCCGTCTTTATGACGCATACTCCACGACTACAGATGCCGTAGAGCGCGACACGTTGGCAAAGCGCATCAACCGCTTGTCAATGCAGGAAATGCAATATTCCATCACACGCGACTTCTTTAGCCTTATGGACGGTATAGGTGCTACCGACGTGAACGCCTTTACGTCATACGACATGACTTGCTACACCAGCTCGTTCCCTGCATACCAGATGAACAAATGGTTGACCATCAACGCCGACAGAATGAAGAACCCCGTCTTCCGCACATTCCAGGCAGAGTTGGAGAACGTGTTTGAGGAGTACAACATGTATGCAGGCGATGTACGCACGCAGCAGCAGGACAAACTGATGGCAACCATCTACAAGGGACATGCATACGAGCGCAACGTCATTGGCGAACCCGAACACCTGAAGAACCCGCGACTGAGCAAACTCATTGAGTTCTTCAATACGTGGTATGTAGCCAACAATATGGCTTTGATACTGGTAGGTAACTTTGACGCTCAAGCAGCTAAACCGATGATTGCGCAGGCTTTCGGATCACTGCCAACAGGCGAACTGCCTGCCCGACAGACAGCTGTCCCGCAGTTTGAAGCCGGATTGAAGAAAAAATTTGACTTGGGGTACTATCCGCAGATTTACTGGGTGTTTGACGGCGCAACAGTGAAAGATGAAGACTTGCCTGCTCTGCAATTTGTGTCCCAGTTACTTAATAACGGTTCTAACACGGGTTTGTTGGACAAAGTAACAATGGACGGCGACGTGAGCGGAGCACAATGTATGGTGGATGCCCGTCGCGATATGGGACGCATATTAGTAACCGCCGTCCCGTATTTCGACCCCAACCAGCAGTCGTTTGAGAGCAATGCCGCCACCGAACGTGTCGTGATGAACGAGATTAACAAACTTAAGACAGGCGACATACCCGACTGGCTGATTGAATCAGTTAAGCAGAATATCCATCAGCAGTACACCCTCGCTTTTGAGGAAGGAGCCGCCTATATGAACGAACTGGTGGAATGTTTCATCTATGATTTGCCTACTGAACGAATCTTTACCCAGCTCGAACTCATTGACCGCCTGACGAAAGAGGATATACAGCGTGTGGCGAAAAAGTATTTCGATGCGCACCCTATGACGCTTACTTTTGAAGAAGGTGACCCGAAAGTGAACAAACTGCCGAAGCCGGATATTCAGCCGTTGCAGATGATTGAGGGAGTGGAAACGAACTATGCGCAGTCGTTCCGCCGTCTATCGGAGGGACAGCCGCAAGTGCGGTACAACAACCTTGCAGATGTACGCATACAAAACGTGGATCAGAATGTCCGCCTCCACTATACGAAAAACACAAAGAACTCTGTCTTTTCAATGATACTCCGCTATGGTGTGGGCACCAAGAAAATGCCGATGTTGGAATATGTGGTAGCGTTGATGAACCGTGCAGGCACCATGCCGGATACGGACGCACAGACTTTCCGCCGCAAACTGAGCGAATTAGGCGGAAGCATACAGTACGGCGTGAACGAGAGTTATCTGACTATTCAGATTGTGGGAGAGGATGAGCACTTGAAAGAGATTTTGGAGCAAGTCAGCCTGCAAATCCTGATGCCCAAATTGGACAAGAAGCAGTTCGATGCCGTCAAAGGTTCGGAATTGTCTTCCCGTTTGACTATGAAGAAGATGCACCCCGTTTGGCCGAGTGCCTTGCAGGAATGGGTGGTCTATGGCGACAAGTCCCACTATTTGGATGTGGTCAAGTTCCTTGATGTATATGATATGGACGAGTTGAAGATGATGACCGAGTTCCAGAAAGCCACCAAGTACGCGTTGGACGTTCATTACTGCGGCACTTTAAGTCCCGAGGTAGTGACTGCGGCACTGCCCCTGTCGGAAGGAATGATGCCTTCTTCTTCGCCGGAAGTACGTGACAAACAGAGTTACGACAAGACACAAATATTCTTCCTGCCCGACCCGAAACTGCAGCAGGCAACCGTCTATTTCTACTTCCTCGGCGAACCGTATGACGTAAAGGACGAAGTGGTTAAAGACGCTTTCAACCAGTATTTCTCGGGCGGATTCACAGGCTTGATTTTGGACGAGATTCGTACGAAACGTTCAATGGCTTATTCCACCTACGGGCTGATGAGTTCGGCAGCATTAGCAGGTAAGCCGACAGCTTTTGTAGGCTATATCGGTTCGCAGTCCGACAAGGTGGTGGAGGCAGTCAAGACATTTATTCACCTGACTGACTCTATGCCAATGCATCCCGAACGCATAGAAGCAGTACGCACTATGATTCGTCAGGAGTTGCAGACATCACAACCGTCTATGCGTTCAAAGAGTATGGTGTTTGAGGCTTGGAAACAATTAGGCTACAAGAACGACCCGTTGCGCGTTCACGAACAAGCAGTGAACAATCTGACGTTTGAACAGATAGAAGCGTACTACAAGGCACATATTCAGGGCAAACCGATGGCTATTATGATTGTAGGCGACCCGAAGCAGATTGACAAGAAAGCCCTGAACAAGATTGCAAAGGTAAAGACAGTATCCGTCAATACGCTCTTTGCCCCGTTGGACTTAGACTAACCTTCGTTCGTTATGGAACAAACACAAAACGGACATCGTTCGGGATTTGTCAATATAGTGGGCAATCCGAATGTGGGTAAATCAACGCTGATGAACGCATTGGTAGGTGAGCGTTTGAGCATCATTACGCAGAAGGCTCAAACGACCCGCCACCGCATAATGGGTATCGTTAACGGCGAAGATTTTCAGATTGTCTATTCGGACACGCCTGGGGTACTGAAGCCTTCCTATCGCCTGCAGGAACAGATGCTGGAGTTCTCCCGTTCGGCATTGGTGGATGCCGATGTACTGCTATACGTGACCGATGTGCAAGATACGGCTGACCGCAACGCCGATTTTCTGGATAAAGTGAAACGTATATCTCAAGGCGGCACACGCGTCTTTCTGGTGATTAACAAGATTGACCTGACCACGCAAGAGACGTTGGAAAACTTGGTCGCCTTCTGGCAAAAGATGCTGCCGGAGGCAACCATCTTCCCCATATCGGCAAAAGAGCGGTTCGGTGTTGTCCAGCTCTTTGAAGCCATCAAGAATGCGCTACCCGTTGGTCCGCCGTTCTTCGCTAAAGACCAACTGACCGATAAGCCTGCCCGCTTTTTTGTGGACGAGATTATCCGCGAGAAGATTCTGCTGAACTACGACAAGGAGATTCCCTATAGCGTAGAGGTGGAGGTGGAGCAATTCAAGGAAGAAGAACGGCTGATACGGATAATGGCTGTTATCTATGTGGAGCGCGAAAGCCAGAAAGGTATCATCATCGGTCGCCAGGGGCAGGCACTCAAACGTGTCGGAGCACAGGCTCGAAAAGATATAGAGGCTTTTTTCGGCAAACAAGTTTATTTGGAGTTGTTCGTCAAAGTGGATCGTGACTGGCGTAGCAGTCAGTCGCGCCTCCGCCACTACGGATACGACTTGAATGGGTAAGACATTAATTTTATGTTATTATGAAAAGTTTATTTCGGTTTTTGTTATTATTGTTAGTGTGTGCCGCAGTAGGTGGCGGGAGTGCTTACTATGTAGTTCGTCGGATGCAACCGCAGCCTGTTGCGGGGGCAACGAATATGATTTTTAACACATCCTCGTCTTCAGCGGGTGCTGCCTATCGGAGTTCTTCTTCGGCGTCTTTTGCGCCCGATGTGGATTTTACTACTGTAGCGGAGGCGTCGGTGAATGCTGTAGTACACGTTAAGACGCTGTACACCACGCAGACACGCAGTTATGCAGACCCGCTCTTCGAGTTCTTTTTCGGTCCGGCTGTTCCGCAATTGCGTCAGCAGGCGCAGATGGCTTCCGGCTCGGGAGTGATTATCTCGCCCGATGGATATATAGTGACCAATAATCACGTGATTGATAAGGCACAGCGTATCTTGGTAGTGCTTAATGACAAGCGTGAGTATGAGGCTCGCTTGGTAGGTACAGACCCGAATACGGATATTGCGCTGCTCAAAGTGGATGCCGAAGAGTTGCCGATTATCTCATTCGGCAACTCAGACGCACTGAAGATAGGAGAATGGGTGCTGGCGATAGGCAATCCCTTCAACCTCAATTCGACAGTGACGGCAGGTATCGTATCAGCCAAGGCACGTGACATCAATATCATCAATTCGGATATGCGTATTGAGTCTTTTATCCAGACGGATGCAGCGGTCAATCCGGGTAATTCAGGAGGCGCATTAGTCAATACGCAGGGCGAGTTGGTAGGTATCAACACCGCTATTGCCTCGCAGACGGGTTCATATGCAGGTTATGCGTTTGCCGTGCCAAGTGCTATTGTGGAGAAAGTAGTGGCGGATATTCGCCAGTATGGTCACGTTCAGCGGGCTATGTTGGGGGTTCAGACAATGGATATAACGCCCGACCTGCAACAGCAGGCAGGTCTTCCCACCCTCCAAGGTGCTTACGTAGCAAACGTGGTGAAAGGTTCGGCAGCGCAGCAGGCAGGCATCCGTACGGGTGACGTGATTGTGGAGATAGATGGCACAAAAATCTTGTCTGCCAACGATTTGCGGGTAGCAATAGGCAAGACCCGTCCGGGAGACAGGATAGCAGTGGTTGTTCTTCGCAACGGAGACCGAATGACTCTGCAAGTAGAGTTGGTGGCTACTCCGCGCTATGTTTCATAGCGCGGATGGCTTCTGCAGGGTCGGATGAGTGGAAGACGGCACTGCCGGCAACTAATATATCTGCTCCGGCGGCAAAGATATTATTGGCGTTTTTTTCATTAACGCCGCCGTCCACTTCTATGAGCGTCGGAAGGTTGCGACGGGTTATTTCGGAGCGGACATAGCGTATCTTGTCCAATGTCTCGGGGATGAAAGCTTGTCCTCCGAATCCGGCGAAGACGGACATCAGCAGAACCATATCCACCTCACCGAGATAGGGGTCAAGACGATGAACATCTATATCGGGATTGATGGTCAGGCAGGTGCGCACGTTCTTGGCACGGATAAGCGAGAGAACGGGCATAGGGTCATCCACCGCTTCAAGATGGAAACCTACCGACCATGCACCCGCATCGCAGAAACGCTCCACGTATTTCTCGGGGTGAACAATCATTAGATGCACGTCAAGGGGTTTCTCAGCGTATTTCCGCAGAGGCTCCATAATAGGAAAACCGAATGAGATATTCGGGACGAATGTGCCGTCCATTACGTCCACGTGGAAATAGTCGGCTTCGCTTCGGTTGATACGTTCGATGTCCTGACGGAGGTCACCGAAATCGGCACTGAGGATAGAAGGTGCTATAGCGCGCATGGGAAAAACAAATGAAAAGATGTTTATGGTTGTTCGTTAAAGAAACGTATGGCTCGTTTGGTAATGTCGTCATCGCGTTCAAAGAGCGGGAAGAAACCTTCGTCACCCAATATATTGCGGACTATATAGGCATTGACGAGCCTCTGGATAAGCGGTCGTGATATATCGATGTCTTTCTCAACAGGTTCAACGCCTTTCTGTTGGCAGAAAGAGATGAACTGCGGCATCCAGTCAGCTTGGATAAGGTGCTGCTCAAGTGATTGCCACGTTTTGTACTTAGACAGTTCCTTACGGTGTTGGTCCACATAGTGGTAGGCAAACTGGTAGGTATAGGCGCGGTTGGCAACTTGGTTGAAGTACTTGGTATAGAGTGTAGTGTCGCGTCCTACAAAGATGTCAGGCATAATGCCTCCGCCACCATGAACGATACGTCCTTTCTTGGTGTAGTATTTAGTGGTGTCGGCAAAGTGAATGCTGTCTTCCGAGAAGAGTTCGCCGTGATTGAAACGTTCGAGCAGTTCCATCTGGTAGTTCTCCTGTTCGCCACGCCGATAGGGTTTCTGGATGCATCTGCCGGAAGGTACATAGTAGCGGGCAACGGTAAGGCGTAACGCACTGCCATCGGTGAAAGGAATCTGCTGCTGCACGAGTCCTTTGCCGAACGAGCGGCGGCCGATGATGGTGGCACGGTCATTGTCTTGCATTGCACCGGCAAAAATTTCGCTGGCGGAAGCAGAGAAATTATCAATGAGGACGACCACTTTTTCTTTCTTGAAGCGTCCGCTACCTGTGGCACGCGACTCCATACGGGGGTAGGCTCTGCCCTCCGAATAGACTATCAAGTCGCCTTCTTCAAGAAACTCATTAGCCATATTGATAGCTTCACCCATATAGCCGCCGGAGTTTTCCCGCAGGTCAATGATGTACGATGAAGCACCTTGAGAGCGAAGGTACGACAGAGCAGAGAGGAACTCTTGGTAGGTCTTTTCGCCGAATTTATTGACGCGGACGAAACCTATTTTTTGCTTTGTGTTGTTAGGCGTGATAATGAATTTAGCATCCACTGAATAGGTAGGTATGTCTCCCCGCGTGACAGTGAAATGGAGTGTTTCGTCCGTGCCGGCACGGCGGATTCCGAGTTTGACTTGCGTATTCTTTTCGCCCCGAAGAGTGTGCATTACCTTCTCGTTGGTTATTTTTTTGCCGACAAACGTAGAGTCATCCACTTCCACAATCTTGTCGCCAGCCAGCAGTCCTACTCCTTCGCTCGGACCGCCGGATACCACACTGACTATATTGACTGTGTCGTTCTCAATATGAAACTGCACACCGATGCCGGAGAAGCTGGCTGCCAGTTCGGAATTGACCATCTCAAGGTCTTCTTTGGGGATATATGCGGAGTGCGGATCCAATTTCTGTACCACATCAGCCATAACTTCTTCTGTGAGCGAGTCTATGTCAATAGGCTCAACATAGCCTTTTTGAAGAAGCAGAAGAAGTTGATCCAGTTTGTTGGGTTCGATGAAGACTTGTCCGTTATTGATAATCATTTTTTGTGCTTGTGCGTGGTTGGAAACCGCGTTACCGACAAAGAAGCCGAGAACAAGCGTCAGAACGGCGATGGTGGGATAGAGGTATTTTTTCATAGTAATATCATTTTTAACGCATACCTAATCGTAGGTGCAAAATCCGTGCCACATTACTATTCTTCGTATGGCATATAGTCCACTTGTATGCCTGCTTTTTGGAGGAGTTCGACACCATCCATCAGCCGGTATGTCTCACCATAGACGACGCGCTGAATACCCGACTGAATGATGAGTTTGGCGCACTCCATGCAGGGCGATGCGGTGACATAGAGTGTGGCTCCGTTGCTGGAGTTGTTGGAGCGCGCCACTTTGGTAATGGCATTGGCTTCGGCGTGCAGCACGTATGGGTAACTGACGTTTTGCGGGTCTTCGCAGTTGTTCTCAAAACCGGAAGGTGTGCCGTTGTAGCCATCAGAGATAATCATATTGTTGCTCACAAGCAGAGCACCGACCTGCCTTCTTTTGCAGTAGGAGTTTTCCGCCCAAGTGCGTGCCATCTTCATATAGAGGTGGTCGCGTTGCAGTTGTTTCTGGGGAGACATAGGATTAGATTATTAGTTACAGCGTGTTGAGATATTTTGAGCCAATTCTTTGACATTGATGCCGTCAAATGTGCCGCTGGACATAAGCAATAGAGCCGTATTGCGGTAATCCTTACGTAGCAGGTCTGCTTCTAATTGCCGGCTGTCTGTATAGACTTGGAGATGGTCTTGCCCGAATGCTTTTTTTACGTCATCGGTTGTAATAGGCGTGAGGTGTTTATGCTCGATAACGTGTTGATTAAAATAGACAATGGCTTCGTCGGCTTGGTTCATAGTGCCGTTGTATTGCGGCAGAAAATCCGCCGTCAGTGAGGAGAACGTATGCAGTTCCATACAAGCGATAAGTTTGCGTTCCGGATAGCGTTCGCGCACAGCGTTGATAGTGGCTTGCAGTTTGGACGGCGAGTGCGCAAAGTCTTTATAGGCAACGAAATCAGGAGTTTCGGCTATTTTTTCGAGTCGGTTGCCGGCACCCGTAAAGGATGCGATGGTCCGATAGAAAGTGTCAGGGTCAATACCTATTTGTTCGCATGCGAGACAAGCGGCTTGGAGGTCCTGCATATTATGTCTGCCAAAGACCTGCATCGGGACATTGCCTGCGTAGGTGTCGTAAGGCAGGCATTGGATGCGACCGGCGTTTTCCCCTGCTAATTGTACAAGAGTGGGGTCTTGACCAAAATAAATAAGAGTCTTGTCAATGGTATGAGTGAATTGCCGGAAAGTGTCCACATAACTATCCCATGTAGGGAAGACGTTGATATGATCCCAAGCGATTCCGGTGAGGATGGCTATATGAGGTTTGTACCAAAGGAATTTGGAACGGAGGTCAAGTGGGGATGTTAGGTATTCGTCCCCTTCAAAGACAGCATACTTTGCCGTATCGGAGAGGTGAACCATTCGTTCAAAACCTTGTATCTGCGCGCCTACCATATAGTCGGCTTCTATGCCGAGTTGACGGAGAACGTACAGAATCATCGCGGTGGTGGTTGTCTTACCGTGTGAACCCGCTACAACGATGCGTGTTTTGTTTTTGGTTTGCTCGTAGAGGTACTGCGGAAAGGAGTAGATGGGTATGCCTAATTCTTTGGCGCGAAGCAGTTCGGGGTTGTCTTCGCGCGCGTGCATACCGAGTATAACGGCATCCAGATTGGCGGTTATACGTTCGGGATGCCAACCCATTTGTTCGGGCAGTAGTCCGGCTTCGCGAAGATGGGAAAGAGCAGGGTCGAAGATTTCATCATCCGACCCTGTTACCTGATAATCTTTTCGGGCGGCGAGTTCCATAGCAAGGTTGTGCATGGCTGCGCCTCCGATAGCAATAAAATGCACGTGCATTATGCAAGAGGTGTTAAATATGGTTTATGCGAAGAGTTTATTGAAGTCTTCTTGTGAGACTTCTTTTTCTTCTACTTTCATAATCTTTTTCTCTGCCTCGAAGATTTTTTCTTCGGCTACGCGTTCAACGATGCCGCGCAGTTGGTCGTCTTTCTTGAGCATTTCCTGTGCGAAATTGTCCAGATACTGGTCTTCTACGTGCATCAGTCCGTACTGCATAAACTGCATTTTGGCAACTTTCTTTGCGTAGGCGTCCACATCTTCTTTCTCTACCTTGATGTCGAGTTGCCTGATGAGTTGGTCTTTAACGAGTTGCCACTTAAGTTCGGTAAGCATCTGCGGGAAGTTCTTTTCCAATTCTTCGTCAGTCATTTTCTCGTTGTTGACTTTCACCCAACGGCGCAGGAAATCTTGCGGGAGTTCAGCTTTCTCTACTTTCTTCATTAGAGCCTCTCTGACATCTAATCCGAACTTATAGTCGCTGTCCTGGTCCATATTGCTTTGGATTTCCTGACGGACGTGTTCACGGAAGTCAGCTTCGTCCTTGATGTTGTTTTCTCCGTATATCTTTGCGAACAATTCGCCGTCAATAGCTGCGGATTGGTGACGTGAGATGGTGGCAATGGCGAACGTGAAGTCGGTGGTCAGTTGCTTGGCAACGTCCTTGTCTATACCGAGCAGGGATGCAACTTCCGTTTCGCTGTCAAAAGCCTTCATCGGATTGAAGACAACGTTGTCGCCTTTCTTAAGACCAAGGAACTGCTTTTTGATTTCTTCATCTTTCATATAGCGCGGATAGATGACTGCATCTTCCTTGCTGATGCCGTCTTCCTTGTTCTCTTTGATATTGCCGCGCACGATGTCGTTTTCTTGCACTTCATCGGCATCTTGGTACGTACCGTAGCGGTCGGCATAGTTATTGACTTGGTTGTTAACCATATCATCGGTTACTTTTACGCGGTAGTACGTAACCTTGTTCTTGGCGGTCATCTTGGTGTCGAGTTCGGGAGCGAGTGCTACATCAAAAACGAACGTGAAAGTGGAGTCGAACTCAAGATCCACTTTCTGGTTTTGTTCCTCGTTGGGGAGCGGTTCGCCGAGAACGTGCAGTTTCTGCTCGTCAATATATTTCTGAAGGGCCGTACCTAATTCTTTATTGATGACATCAGCCAATACGTTTTTGCCGTACATTTTGCGGATGAGGCCTTTAGGTACGTTTCCGGCGCGGAATCCGGGGATTTGTGCTTTTTGCCTTAATTGTCTGATTTCTTTTTCTACCTGTTCTTGGTAGTCTTCGGGTTGCATCACGAGGGTGATTTGTGCTTGGAGGTTTTGCACCTCTGACATTGTGATTTGCATTTTTTTATAGTCTTTAGGTTATTATTCGTTAGATGAATGTGTTGTAATTTATTGTTGCAGCGTTCTTGCTCCACCGCCTGTGTGCGCGATATAAAACTCGGCTTGCAGTCCTGTGGTTTGCCGGTAGGTGTCGGCTACGGTCTGTTGGAAGTGACCGATAGCATCGTTACGTACGAGCGAAACGGTACATCCTCCGAAACCTCCTCCTGTCATCCTGCTCCCTATTACGCCGGGTATTTGCCAAGCCGTTTGTGCGAGGGTGTCCAGTTCCTGTCCTGTTACTTCGTAGTCATCCCGCAGCGATTGGTGGCTTTGGTTCATCAGTTGCCCGAAAGTAGCAAGGTCGTTGTTTCGGAGTGCTTTGACGGCATCCCGTGTACGTTGTATTTCGGTTACAACGTGTCTGGCGCGGCGAAGAATGACAGGGTTGGTTATAGTGCTCTGTATTTCCTGAAAATCGCTGACAGTGAGGTCGGCGAGTTGGCGGATAGGCTTATGACGGCTGATGATATTGACAGCCTGCTGACATTCTTTCACCCGTTGGTTGTACGTACCGGCATCCAATTTGTGCGGACTATGACTGTTGGTTAGAACGATAGACACATCGTCCAAATGTAAGGGCACATAGTCGAATTGCAGGGTGTCGCAATTCAGGAAAACGGCGTTATCCTGTTTGCCGTTCGCGGAGATGAACTGGTCCATAATGCCGCAATTCACTCCGGCGTACGTATGTTCAGCCTGCTGTGCAACAAGGGCTAATTGTGTAGGTGAAAGTCCCAGTTGCAGTATATCGTTGAAAGCGTATGCGGTTACCACTTCGATAGAAGCCGAAGAGGATAATCCTGCTCCAAGCGGTACGTTACCCTCAAAGAGGAGGTCATATCCCTTTTCCAACCGGCAGCCGGTCTGCTGCATCAAAACAGCTATGCTACCAAGCGGGTAGTTAGCCCACGAGTGATTGGGCAATGGGCGGAATGGTTGGTCAATGGATACATCAACAGTTTCTGCCATATTCATAGACCTGAATCGCAGCAACCGTTCGCTATTGGCGGTAAGGGTCAAACGGGTACCGAAATCAAGTGCGCAAGGAAAAACGAACCCACCGTTGTAATCGGTGTGTTCGCCTATGAGATTGACTCTGCCGGGAGCAAAATATATGGGCATTAGCGTACTCTTTCGCAATAACTGCCGTCACGCGTATCTACGCGTACTATCTCGCCTTCGTTGATAAAGAGAGGAACGCGTATCTCTGCGCCTGTTTCCAGTTTAGCAGGCTTGAGTGTATTGGTAGCGGTATCGCCCTTCAGACCGGGTTCGGTGTATGCGATAGCTAGTTCAACTTTCGTGGGCAGTTCAGCAAACAGAATAGTGTCGTTAGAAGCATCGGATACTACATCGCATACCATACCCTCTTTGAGGAAGTCCACACCGGTAATCAGGTCGTGCGCGATGGGTACTTGCTCGTAGGTCTCTTGGTTCATAAAGATATAGTCCTGTCCGTCTGCATAGAGGTATTGGTAGGGGCGGCGTTCAACGCGCACGTCTTCCAGCTTTTCACCGATATTGAAACGGCGTTCGAGTACTCGTCCGTCCACTACGTCTTTGAATTTGACGCGCATAATAGTGTTGCCCTTACCGGGTTTAACGTGTAGAAATTCGATAACGAAATACAGACGGCCGTCCATACGGATGCATACGCCGTTCTTGATGTCTTGTGAGTTAATCATAAGGTTAAATTATTATAGTTAATCAAAATAGGTGTCTATATATAGCATGGTGCGTTGTTCGC
>CADAAF010000017.1 GCA_902785805.1 uncultured Bacteroidales bacterium
CGAAGGTACACCCGCTTTCGACTATCGTTATTATCCGGGCGACATCCTGCGGGAAGGCTATACGAATCATGCTGCAGTGTCGTTTGCTAATTGCTTTGCTATCGTTAGCGATGAAGATGACATCTTTTCCGACATTACTTACGCCTACGCCAATGGAGAAGCTTCTGTCTTCAACTTTCCTGTTATAACATCGGACAGCATTTGGGTAAAAATTGATCCCACGAAGATCGGCAGACCAAACAAAAAGGATCGCAACCCGGGACGCTTCCACTACCCCTATCTTCAGACGGGATTACCGCCCGGCATATATCGCGATACACTGATACTCAGCGGGCAGTTTCGCGGACATCAACTCACTATCCGCTTCTTTATTGAGCAGCAGGTGGCTGCCTTCTCCGAAGTCTATATTAACAAGGGAGAAAGTTATATCTTTGACGGTAAAACGCTTACCTCATCCGGAAGGTATGTTAGCGAAACAGAAGTGTTGGACTTGACGGTAGTAGAGCCATGCGAAGTGCATATAGAGGCTTCCAATACGTTCATCACCCAACCAAGCGATGTACAGCTCGCTGCCGACCGAGAAGGCGACTATTACCAATGGACAGGCTACGGACTGAACGACCCTACCATCAAGAACCCCGTTGCCACCATCGACACGGACGGCGAAAAAGAATACAAGATGGAACTCACTGCTTTCACCGAAACGGGTCCCAATCTCGCGCAAAACGGCAGTTTTGAATTCGGCTATACGGGATTTGAAACAGACTATAAAGCCCTCTACGCCACAAATTTCTGCAGCGAAGGACCGGCTATATCAAGTGGGCGCTATTCCATCGTAGCGTACCCCAACCAAGTCAACGGACCATGGGCAAGATGTCGATATGACGGCTATATGATGGTGGTGGACGGCGGTAGAGTACCCAATCAAAGCGTCTATGCTACCACCGTCTCTGTTCAGCCCCATACGTGGTACGCTTTTTCTGTGGATGTGGCAAGCGTGACGAATATAATGAATGTCAGTACGCAACCTATCTTGCAGTTCTATATCAACGGCGAAACATTAGGCGAACTCCACCAACCCGAAACAACTCAATGCGACTGGAAAAAGATATACCAGATATGGTACTCCGATGAGGTGTCAGGCAATATACCTATCATCCTGCGCAATACGCAGACGGCAAGCGGCGGCAACGATTTTGCCATTGACAATGTATCGTTCCGTGAACTCTGCCGTGCGCACGATGAACTGACCATCAAAGCCAATTTCTCTGCCGCACCCGACTGTCAGGTGCATATCGTACCATCCCAAACCGAACTGTGCGGTACAGGCGACGTGCAACTCACCACCGACATCGAAGCCGACTACTACCTATGGAACGGCTACGGTATCAATGACCCCACTATCCGCGAACCCGTGGCTACCTTCGACCAATCGGGCGACTACACCTATGACGTAACCGTCAAGAGCTATACCGAGTACGGTGACAACCTTATCGTTAACGGCGACTTTGAGCAAGGCAATACAGGTTTCACCACCGACTACACGTGGATGGAACCCAATGAAGTCAATCCCGGAAATGCCAACAGGCATATCAATCCCGGCAAGTATAGCATCGTGGACTACCCGCTGCAAGTCAACTGGCCTTGGGCACGCTGTACTTACGACGGAAAGATGATGGTGGTGGACGGCAAAAACGACACCAAGAACAACGATGTCTTCCGAACTGAAGTGGATGTGCTGCCTAATAGGTGGTATGCCTTCTCCTGCGAAGTATCTACTATTTCCCACGCCCCTTCAATCAGTAGTGTGGCTTCCTTGCAATTCTATATCAACGGCGAGACTTTCAGCCAGATTCACCATCCCGATACGGCTGTCTTTAGGAACGGAGGAGGTGCCTATACAGTCTGCCGCTGGAAAAAGATTTACCAGCTCTGGTATAGCGAAGACAATACCCATATCGTTATCTCCCTGCAAGACCACAACGGACAAGGTGGCGGCAACGACTTTGCCGTGGATAACCTCCGCTTCCTGCCCGTATGTGAAGCCACCGACACTGTCCATATCCACGTCAATGCCGTATCGGATGAACCCCAAGTGGAAACAGTTACAGCCTGCAGCAGTTACACGTGGCACGACAAGGTCTATACCGAGTCGGGCAACTATACCTATGAAGCCAAGACTGATGCAGGCTGCGATATCCGTGAAGAACTTCACCTCACTATCGGTTACCCGAAGCACGTGGCTCTGACCGACACAGCCTGCGACAGTTATACGTGGCACGGAACTACCTATACCGAATCAGGCGTATATGAGTATAAAACGCAAACCGTCCTCGGCTGCGACAGTATAGAGACACTCACATTGACCATCGCCGAGTCTTATCTCTTCCCCGAAACGGCAACGGCTTGCGACAATTATACGTGGCAGGGTGAAACCTATACCGCTTCGGGTGAGTACCAAAAAGACTATCAGTCAATCTATGGCTGCGACAGCGTTTATACATTAAGCCTGACCATCAATCATTCCGGCACGGGCGAAGAAGAGATGGTTGAGTACAAAGAGTATGAATGGAAGGGGCAGAACTACACCGCCTCCGGCGACTATGCGTTTGATACCATCACCACAAACGGTTGCGACAGTTTAGTGACGCTCCATCTGACTATTGTGGATACACCCTTTGTGGCAAGTCTGTTGCCTGTTGCCGACCTCTGTGCCGACGACTACCACGTAGCATTGGAGTACGCTTTGACCAACGTCATTCTCCCTCCGCAACGCGTGGACGTTACTTTCACCAACGATAAGTTCACCCCCGTCCAAACGGACGATGTCAGCGGCACGGTACTCATCCCGCTGCCCGACAGCATACGCCCCGACTACTACAACGGACTGCTCCAAATACGCTACAAGTCCTACGTGCAGGATATGCCATTCTCCTTCCTGGTACGCTATCCCTCTTCCGTCATCGGGCAGAAATGGAACAACGTCCTCGCTCTTAAGAACAGCCGTTACAACGGAGGCTACCTCTGGGATGCCTACCGCTGGTATGTGGACAATCGGGAAATGATAGGCGAAACGCAATCCTTCATCTATTGCGGCGAAGGCAAGATACTACAGATGGGACATCCCTATCACGCCTTGCTGCGAAGGGTAGGGGAGGACTATTTTATTCCCACCTGTCCTATTATCCCCGTGCCGCATGAGGACGTGCAACCTATCCCCACTATCTATCAGTCGGGTCAGCGTGTATCCGTCCGCAAGGAAGGACAAGATATACCCGTTACCTTCTACGATGTGTTAGGCAATGTGATAGCGAGCGGAACGGACATTACTGCACCCGAAGTACCGGGCGTTTATCTGATGGAAGTCGATGGTCAAATCCTTAAAACCGTTATTCGATGAATAGTTTCCTTTGTACAATATTGCTTGCCATCCATTCTTTCGCCCTGTGGTGCGATATGGGATTTCACTGGGAGACCCTTCTCTCGCCTCGTCCTGAAGTCGAGCAAAAGATTTCCGCTCTCGGCGGCGCAGGTGCTACCCTCGGACTCGGCTACCGCTATGAGGAGTCAGGTTTCTTGTTGCAACTCGGTCCCGAACTCGGCTATCGGTATAGTATTCTGAGACAGAGCAACTTCTCCGACCAACTCACGATGCGCGACACCGAGTGGGAGCAGATGAAGATGTACTTCGATTTCTCGTCTATTATGGAGCATCATCGCCAAGTGCAGGCTGATTTGGCTGCTTTGGTAGGATACGAGTCTAAGTATCGGGTCTATTTCTTGGCTGGACCGCGATTGGGATATGTCTTCTACCAACCCTCGTCCGTCTCATCCGTAGTCAGAACGCGCGGACGGTATGACGAGTTTATCGGCATTGACGGCGATGGATTGTTCGAGAATATGCCCGACCATTTCTTCGATATACAAAACAGGTCGATAGCCGCTCGCTATCAACCTGTTCCTAAATTCTCTGTTTCGCTCGAATTAGGCTATCGTTTCCCGCTCCAAGCCCGCGTTCGCCATACCCAACTCTCGCTCGCGGTGGCACTCTTTGCCGACTACGGGATGCTGTTTATCGGTGATAATGCAACGAATATCTCCGCTGTTACCTATCCTAACGACCCTGTTAAGCCGGAGTTCTACCCCTATGCCAATCCCTTCCTTTATCGCGGCGTGGAAAACTCTACGGTGGATAATCTGATGGTCGGAATCAAGTTCACTTTCCTCCTCTCCTCATCCCGTTCATACCCCTGTTTCTGCCTGTAGAGCCTGTGGAGTTTGGCAAATGTATGCAAAGATTCATTTACGCTTCAGGATGCAGGAACGCGGGGTCAAGGTAGGACTGCTCAATTTGGTCAATGGCTTCGTGCGCATCACGGGGCAGGTTCTCTATCTTGGTGGCTAACAAATCCGTCAAGTTAGTCATCAGTTCTGCCATATCGCTGATAGGAGGCGTGATGCGCAAGTGCTTGTCTTGGTGAACGGTGCAGAGATTGACTACACGCTGCCGAACGGACTCTACGCCGTGTTTGGCTAATTTCTCTGCCGATGGCGTGATGGCTTGCTGCAAGCGGTTGAAATTAACCTGCCAAAGCATTGTGCCGTGGACGATAGTACCCGTGGGCAACGCAAAGCAGGCATTCCCGCTCACTTTCTTGCCCTCTACAAGAATATCGTTATGCTCCGTCGTAACGGCAGGATAACCCATCTTGCGCAGCGAGTCAGACATAAAGTCCATATAATGGGCAAACACCTGTTCGCTGTGGGTAGAGGGCGATATATACGAAATCATCAGGTTGCCCTCATCCGCATAGACGCAACCGCCGCCGCTCTTGCGGCGGTACATCTCGATGCCGTTCGCCTCGCAGTAAGGGATATTCACTTCGTTCTCCATCACCTGATGGCGACCGAAAATGACGGTGGGTCTGACTATCCAAAGAAAAAGCGTTTCTTCCGTGCAGTGGGCTGCAACGTACTCTTCCATAGCCAGATACCATACAAGGCGTTTCCCGTTGGGGGCTATCAATACTTTCATAGTGTCGTTTATTTAGTCTGTTTTTATTGTGCTGTGCGCGACAGGTTTTCAGTCGGGTAGGAGGCGGCACGTTCTTTCTGAAGGGTCTGTATCTCTTTCTTCTTGCGGAAGATGATGCGCAGTAGGAAGTAGTTGACCACGCCCGCTATCAGTATGGCTGACAGACCTGCCCATCGGTCGGTGTCGATAATGCCATCCCAGTGGCGCAGGACGAGCAGCAAGAGGTTGAGCAGTCCCATCTGAATGAGGAAATTGACCACTCTGGACCCTGCAAATCCGCTTGCGTTCTTCCACGAGGGACGGCTGCGGAATGTATAGTAGGTTGTAAAGAAGTAGTTGATAGTCATCTCTATGACGAAGGCGACAACGAAAGCGAGGTTGGTCAGCCAGTTGTTCACGTCTCCCATCCCTTTGGCGAACAGCCACAATAGCGCATCATACAGCACGTACTGTATGACGGTACCTATTAGCCCGACGATGGTGAATCGTATGGCAGAGCGGGCTGTATCGTTCAATCTGGAGGTGAGAAGGTGCATCGTGTTACTTCTTTTCTTCGAGGGTGGCAATCATCTCTTCCATAGCGGCTGGCAGTCCTTGCGGGTCGCGTCCGCCGGCGGTTGCCATCCACGGCTGACCGCCACCGCCGCCTTGTATATGGCGGGCTGCCGACTTAATCATCTGCCCGGCATTCAGTCCCGCTTCTACTAACGGTTGCGACAGGAAGACAGACAGTGTGGGCTTACCTTCCCATAGCGTGGCTCCCACTACGGCAAAGCGCATATCCGTGAATTTGCCGCGAAGCATCGGAAAGACGTTGCGGATAAAAGCAGGGTCGCACGTCTCTTTGAGGCGAACAAGTTTGATGCTGCCGAAGTCCTCTGCACTGCTGATGAGCCGGTCGCGGAACTGCGCCATCTGTGCTGCCATATAGTCCTCTACCTGCTTCTTCAGCCCGGCGTTCTCGTCCATTGAGCGGCGAATGGCCGCCATCAGGTCGGGCGTGTTGTTGAACAAGCCGCGAAGCGACACGAGCAGGTCGGTCTGGTCGTAATAGACTTGGTCGGCTGCTGTGGCGGTGACGGCTTCTATGCGTCGTATGCCGGCTGCCACCGAGGTCTCCATCAGGATACGTACCGAACCTATTTGCCCCAAGCGGCTCACGTGGCAACCGCCGCATAACTCAATCGACGGACCGTACTTGATGACGCGCACGTCGTCGCCGTATTTCTCGCCGAACAGTGCCATTGCGCCCATGGCTTTGGCTTGGGCTATCGGTGTATGACGGCTTTCCTTCAAGGGGTAGTCTTGGCGGATGAGACTATTGGCGAGTTGCTCCACTTGGCGCAACTCTTCTGCTGTAACTTTCTGGAAGTGGCTGAAGTCGAAGCGCAGGCTGTCGGGTGTTACCAAACTACCTTTCTGCTCCACGTGCGTGCCGATGATTTGGCGGAAAGCGTAGTGCAGGATATGTGTGGCAGAGTGGTTACATTCGATGGCGCGGCGGCGTTCACTGTCAATGGCGGCGTGAACCGTACCCGCTATCTGTTCGGGCAGTTCGCTCACTATCTGTACGGGCAGACCGTTCTCGCGCTTCGTATCAATGACGCGCACTGTCTTGCCGTCGGCAAAAGTCAGCGTACCCGTATCGCCTACCTGACCGCCCATCTCGGCGTAGAATGGCGTGCGGTCTAATACGATCTGGTAGAAGTCCTTGCCTTTCTGCGATACTTTGCGGTAGCGTAGCACCTTCGTGTCGTTTTCGTTCTCATCGTAGCCAACGAACTCCGTTTCGCCCTCTTCCAATACCACCCAGTCGCCAAGGTCCTGTTTGTTGGCGGAGCGTCCCATCTCTTTCTGGTGGGCTAATGCCTTGTTGTATTCTTCTTCGTTGGTGGTCATCTGGTGTTCGCGCAGGATAAGTTCGGTCAGGTCCAACGGGAATCCGTAGGTGTCTTTCAGGGTGAACACGTCGTTGCCGCTTATCTCTTTCTTGCCTGCTTTCTTGGCATCTTCTATCAGTTTGTCTAACAGGCTGATACCTTTGTCTAACGTGCGCAGGAAAGCCTGCTCCTCGGCTTGGATGACGGGTGTGATTTGCTGTTCCTGTTGCTTGAGTTCGGGGTATGAGTTGCCCATATCCGCTACGAGTTGGGGTACTAACTTGTAGAGAAAAGCCTCTCTTTGTCCGAGGAACGTATAGCCGTAGCGGACGGCACGGCGCAAGATGCGGCGGATGACGTAACCGGCTTTCTCGTTGCTTGGCAACTGCCCGTCCGTAATGGCGAAGCAGATGGTGCGTATATGGTCGGCTATCACACGCATGGCTATGTCTGTCTGTTCGTCTTTGCCGTAGGCAGTGCCGGTCAGCGAACCGATACGTTGCAGCATCGGTTGGAACACGTCCGTGTCGTAGTTCGACTGCTTGCCTTGCAGCGTGCGCACTAATCGCTCGAAGCCCATACCCGTGTCTATCACTTTCTTGGGCAGTTCAACGAGCGAGCCGTCCGCCTTGCGGTTATATTGCATAAAGACGAGGTTCCATATCTCAATCACTTGCGGATGGTCTTTATTGACGAGGTCGCGACCCGCTATGCCTGATTGCTTTTTCTCTTCCTCGCTGCGGCTGTCCACGTGCAACTCGGAGCAGGGACCGCACGGACCCGTGTCGCCCATCTCCCAGAAATTATCGTGCTTATTGCCGTTCAGGATATGGTCTTCGGGCAGGTGTTTCGCCCAAATGGCTGCGGCTTCGTTGTCGCGCTCCAAGCCGTCTTCTTTTGAGCCTTCAAAGACGGTGGCGTACAGGTTATCGGGGTTAATCTTGAGTACATCCACGATGTATTCCCATGCGTAGTCAATGGCTTCCTTTTTGAAGTAGTCGCCGACCGACCAGTGGCCGAGCATCTCGAACATCGTGTGGTGGTACGTGTCGTGTCCCACTTCTTCCTTCTGGCTGTCTGCCACGCGCGAATGGACTATCGGGTCGTTGCCCAGTATGATACCTTTCCACGGGTTCATACCGGCATTGGTGAACATCAGGGTGGGGTCGTCTTTGAGTACCATCGGAGCGGAAGGCACGATGGTGTGTCCCTTGCTCTGCATAAAGTCAAGGAACGACTGGCGTATTTCTTTTGCTGTCATTGTGAAGCGTTTTTAGGTTCTTATTCTGTGGGCAGGGGCATGTCCGGGCGTTTGTGGTTATTGGTTATTTCCACTATGTGCAGCGGGTTTTTCCGCAGTTCTTTGTTCTCTTCCCGTGTGCGCCATAGGTCGATGGCCATATACAGTGCGTGGCGGAACGATGTGGGGTTGGCTTTGTTCTTGCCGGCGAGGTCGTAGGCGGTGCCGTGGTCGGGTGAGGTGCGGATGATGTTCAGACCGGCTGTGAAGTTCACGCCGTTCATATCCAACGACTTGAAGGGTATCAGTCCTTGGTCGTGGTACATGGCTAATACGGCGTCGAAGTGTACGTACCGTCCTGCGCCGAAGAACCCGTCTGCCGAGTACGGACCGAACACGCATATCCCTTCGTCCACCGCTTTCATCACGGTCGGGCGGATTATCTCCTGTTCCTCGGTGCCTATCAGGCCGTTGTCGCCTGCGTGAGGATTGAGTGCCAATACGGCGATGCGCGGTTTCTCGATGGTAAAGTCGTCTTTGAGGGTCTGTTCCAGCGTGTGCAGCTTGTTCAGTATGCGTTCTTCGGTTATCATCTCGGGCACTTTGCGGAGCGGCACATGGTTGCACACTAATGCCACGCGCATGCAGTCGCTCACCATCATCATCAGCGAGTCGTTGCCTTGGGCGAACTGCTTGGTCAGGTATTCGGTATGCCCCGAGAAGCGAAACTGATCGGATTGGATGTTCTCCTTGTTGATAGGGGCGGTAACAAGTGCCTGCACTTTGCCTGCTTTGAGGTCTTGCGAGGCGCGTTCCAATGAGGCGAGACTGGCTTTGCCCGCTTCGGGGGTGCTCACGCCTATCTGCAAAGGGGTGTCATCGGGGTAGCATGTGATCAGGTTCACTTTCCCGTCGGCGGCTGAGTCGGCATCGCTGATGATGTTCAGTTGCAGCTGTTTCACCTCGTCCGTAAGCAACTCGGCGTGTTGTTGGGCTATCTTGGCATTGCCATAGATAATCGGTTTACAGATCTCTAATATATGGCTGTCTTCCAATCCTTTGAGCAGGATCTCGTAGCCGACGCCGTTGATGTCGCCGGCTGTAATGGCTATTGTGGGTTTCATTCTGTGTAGTGGATTTTTGTGTAGGGTAGTTTTTGCAGGTCGTAGGTTTGTCTTTCTTCGTCTTTATGTCCTATGGTGATGAGGCATAGGACGCGGAGGTTTGCGGGGATGCCGAACGCTTGCCGCACGCGTTCTTCGGCGTTGTCGCGGTTATATATATGGCACCAGCAAGAGCCCAATCCTTCGTCTGTGGCGGCAAGTTGCAGGTTCAGGGCGGCTATGGCACCGTCGGCTTGCCACGTGTCGGCTTTCTCTGCGTCCAGGGCCACCGCTATGGCAACCGGAGCGGTATCTAACATCGTCGTGCCCATCGTACGGCAGTCTTTCAGGCTGCGGATGACCGAAGGGTTAGTGTTGACGTAGAACTCCCACGGGTTAAGACGTTTGCCCGAGGGAGACATCAAGGCGCATTGGAGGATGCGCTCCAACTGTTCTTTGCTCACCGGCGCGGACGTGTATTTGCGGTACGAACGCCGGGCGCGGCATAATTCAAGAAAACTGTTCATATTACTATAGATGTACTATTGGGATACTATAGGGATACTATAGGGATAGATAAGGTGGACATCGCCGTATCCTTGCCTTTTCAGAAGCCGTTGTAGTGTATCCGTTCGGTGTTCCATTTGTCTTTCACTTCCGGTTCTTCGGCGGGAACGCCCACGGGCACGATGCACAGCGGAACGATATGTTCGGGCAGGCTCAGTATGTCTTGCAGTTGTTTTACGCGTTCCGTGCTCGGGTGAACGCCTGTCCATACTGCTCCCAGCCCCATGGCGTGGGCGGCGAGGAGAAGGTTCTCGGTGGCGGCGGACAAGTCGTTTATCCAGAAGCCTTCAGCACCTTCTATGGCGAGTTGGAGATTACCGCACGGAATGATTGCCACTGCTGCACCGTTACTGCAGCGGCTGTACGGGAATGATTCGCCTAACAGACCCAGCAGTTCCTCGTCGTTTACTACTATAAACTCCCACGGCTGCTTGTTCATTGCCGATGGGGCTGCCATAGCGCAGCGGAGAAGTTGTTCCACTTGTTCGTCGCTGATTTTTTCGCCTGTGAATTGGCGGACGCTTACGCGCGTCAACATGTTGGTAATCGCTGCTTTTTTCATACCGCATTCTTTCTTTTCGGCACATTCGCCTTCTTGGTTGCAGGGGGTACTCTTCTTGCAACCCGTTAATAACAAGCACAATGCAACGCTTGCAATGCACCATGCCATTCCTTTCATAATTCCTGTTTTCATAGTCTTTTCTCTGTTTTCGACCCGCAAAGGACGGAAAAATTATTGATATATGCAACGTTTTTTAGGATTTTATGAAAACTTGCCGTATCTTTGCCGCTTGTAATAACTATAATGAATGTATTTTCTATGCTGAATGTCATTTTATTTGGTGCCCCGGGAAGCGGTAAGGGCACTCAGTCCGAACTCTTGGTAAAAAATTATGGACTTAAGCACCTCTCTACAGGTGATATGCTACGTGCCGAGATTCAGTCAGGCAGTGAACTCGGGAAAGAGATTGACGAACTTATCTCGAAGGGCAACCTTGTGCCGGACCATAAGATGGTGCACCTTATCGCCCACTATGTGGACGCCCTCCCTAAGGACTGCAAAGGAGTCATTTTCGATGGTTATCCGCGTACCGTAGAGCAGGCGGACGCACTCACACTGCTGCTCAAGAGACGGGGTATGGATTCCGTTATGCTCGAACTCATGGTGGATGAGGACGAAGTCATCAAACGCCTGCTGGAACGCGGCAAGACCAGTGGAAGAGCCGACGACAATTTTGACACTATCAAGAAGCGCCTCCGTATCTATCAAGAGGTCACCAAACCCGTCAGCGCATATTATCTCCGCCATCACAATTATTTCCTTATCAACGGCAACTACTCTGTCGAGCAGACATTTGAGCAGATAGACACTATTCTCCGTCTGCGAGCTGCTGCCGCTGCTAAGAAAAACAACGATTGACAACTACAATGCCAAGCGGTAATTTCATAGACTACGTGCGCCTTTATTGCCGGTCGGGCAAAGGAGGAGCGGGCTGTATGCACCTGCATCGTGCCAAGTACGTTCCCAAAGGAGGACCCGACGGGGGAGACGGAGGAAGAGGAGGACATGTCATATTGGAGGGTAACCGTAATCTATGGACACTCCTCCATCTCAAGTATCAGAAGCATATTCTCGCTACCGACGGAGGGCACGGAGGACAATCACGCTCCTTCGGTAAAGACGGAGAGGACAAGATTATTCAGGTGCCTTGCGGTACCGTCGTCTATGACGGGGACACGGGAGAATGGCTCGCCGAAATCAAAGAAGACAAACAGCGCATTGTACTCCTTAAAGGTGGAAGAGGAGGATTGGGTAACTGGCATTTCCGGTCAGCTACCAACCAGACTCCCCGTTACGCACAACCCGGCGAACCCGCACAGGAACGTAATATAGTACTCCAACTCAAAGTCCTTGCAGATGTCGGACTCGTCGGATTCCCCAATGCAGGCAAATCAACTCTCCTTTCTGTCGTATCCGCTGCCAAACCCGAGATTGCAGACTATCCTTTCACTACGCTCACGCCGCAACTCGGTATTGTCGCAGTGCGTGATAACTGCTCCTTCTGTATGGCGGACATCCCGGGTATCATCGAGGGGGCAAGCGAAGGAAAAGGACTCGGACTGCGTTTCCTCAGACATATAGAACGCAATGCCGTACTCCTCTTTATGGTACCCGTCATTTCTAACGCAACAGACAGCACCGATCCCCGGGACTGCATCCAACGTATCGAAAAAGAGTACCGTATCCTACTCGCTGAACTCGAAAAGTACAACCCCGAACTACTTACCAAGGCAAGACTCTTGGCACTTACCAAATGTGACCTCTTGACCATTGATACGCAAACCTTACAGGAAAAATTGGATATACCCGTCTTCTGCATTTCTTCCGTTACAGGACTGGGTATCGCCGAACTCAAAGACGCGCTCTGGAACGAATTGCAGAAAGAACAGAATCAGGTCATTGAAATATCCCATGCACCTATTGATGTCATCCATCGCGATGAAGATGACGCAGACCTCACAACCGAAGAGGAACAGCACACCATCTACCTCAACGAAGTGGAGGAGGAATGGGACTTGAGTAAGTACAAAGGCATCGGTTGGGACGAGTAATACCGCCTGTTTCAATAATACAGAATATTAAAGATTCCTGTTCTGGGACGGTAATAAAGCGAGGGTGCACCGTAGCAGGTACACCCTCGTCTTTGGGATAATCAACAGCCGATGGTATGGCTGAAATATTATCAGTCGTTCTTGAACATATCTTTGATGGTGCCGAGCGAACCGAGAACGCCTGTTGCCTCGTAAGGCAGATACACCGTCTTGTTGTCCTTGCCGGAAGTCATCTCTTTGAGGCTTTCGATATACTTGATAGCGAGCAGATAATTGACAGGGTTGGACTTCTGTCCTTTCACGGCTTCTGCTACTTTGTTGATGGCATTGGCTTCGGCTTCGGCTTGCAGAACCTGTGCACGTGCTGCACCTTCGGCACGCAGAATACGTGCTTGTTTCTCGGCTTCGGCAGCATTAATCTCGGCGGATTTCTCGCCTTCCGATTTCAAGATAGCCGACTGTTTCTCGCCTTCGGCGGTCAGGATGGCGGCACGTTTGTCACGTTCGGCGGTCATCTGCTTCTCCATTGCTTCCTGGATATTGACGGGAGGCATAATGTCCTGCAACTCGACACGGTTCACTTTCACGCCCCATTTGTTGGTAGCGTCATCCAATACGGTACGCAGCTTAGAGTTGATAGTGTCGCGCGAAGTCAGCGTCTCGTCCAATTCCAATTCGCCTACCACGTTACGTAAGGTGGTCTGCGTCAGTTTCTCGATAGCCAAGGGCAGGTTGGTGATTTCATAAACCGACTTGACAGGATCGACAATCTGGAAATAGAGCAGCGCGTTAATCTCGGTCATCACGTTGTCTTTGGTGATAACGGTCTGGCGGTCGAAATCAAACACCTGTTCGCGAAGGTCGATGCGGGCGGACATACCCATACCGCGCTGACGGACCACGCGGGCACGCTCAATAATAGGCAGCATAACGTGAATGCCCGCTCCTAACGTGCGTTGGTACTTGCCCAGACGCTCTACGATAATCACTTCCGATTGTGATACAATCTTGATGCCGCTCAGTACATAAAAAATGACTACAATGGCAATTGCAATGAGTACTAATGTTCCCGGATTCATAGTGGTAATGTTTTTTTTGATTGGTTGTTATGTGGTTTGTTTGTAATGCCGGTCAGACAGACGGTGTCTGTTCGACGGTAAGGATAAGGCTGTCTTGTGCTACGATGCGGACTGTCGTGCCGGCGGGAATAGGATTGCCGTCTTTCGCAACGGCTTTCCATACGTCGCCGTCCACTGCCACATGACCTGTACCGGCTACGGCATCAACCGTCTCCGTTACACGCACCTTGCGCCCTATGAGTGCTTCTGTGTTAGTACGTACTTCATCGTCTTTCTTGCGCAGAAGAAACTTGACGGCAAAAGGACGGATGAAAAAGAAAAAAACAAGAGAAACGAGGATGGCAAGCAGCAACTGCCAGTTGAGCGACAGACCGCACACCGATGCAAGAGCACCCGCTGCGCAGCCGAAAGCAAACGACAGTACGCCGAAACCGCCCGTGAACAGCTCTATTATAACAAGAGCAGCAGTAATTATGACCCAAATATACCAAACCATAGTTGTAAGTTTTATAAAGGTTATCGAATTGATGATTATTTTTTCGCCACAAAGTACGTGCTTTTTTCTGACATGCGCAAAGATTCGCGTGTTTTTCCCTGCAAAATGTTCTAAAACGTTGCGCAAGGTTCAAAAATGTCGTATCTTTGCGGCGTTGAAACCACTAACTAAATCTAATTATCTAAATGAAAAAGATTCTTTCTTTTGTATTGGCGTTCTTCGCCTTGACGGCTTTTGCCGTGGATTATCCGTATGAAACGTTTCCTAACGATCCGGCTCAGGCACGCCGCTACACGCTGCCTAACGGCTTGACGGTATATATGAGCCGTAATGCCGAGAAGCCCGAAATCCAGACTATGATTGCCGTACGTGCAGGCGGTCAGAACGACCCGCTCAATTCGACCGGCTTGGCGCACTACTTGGAGCACCTGATGTTCAAGGGTACGCATACTTACGGAACGACCGACTACGAGAAAGAGAAACCTCTCTTGAAGCAGATAGACGACCTCTATGAACTATACGGACAGACGACCGACCCCGAGAAGCGTGCCGCCATCTATCATCAGATAGACAGCGTGTCGTACCTGAACTCGAAGATAGCAGTCGCCAACGAGTTTGACAAGTTGATGTCGATGATCGGTGCTACGGGCGTGAACGCCTATACGAGCGATGACAGGACGTGTTACCACGAGGTGATTCCCGCGGGCGAGTTGCGCCGCTGGGCCATCATTGAGTCCGATCGCTTCCAGAATATGGTTATTCGCGGATTCCATACGGAGCTGGAGGCTGTGTATGAGGAGTTTAATATGTACAGCACGATGGATAGGGACAAGGTGATGCTTGCCGTGAATAATATCCTCTATCCGAATGTGCCGTATCGTCAGCATTCTATTATCGGAACGCAGGAACACCTGAAGAACCCTTCCATCAAGAACATCCGCCGCTTCTACGACAACTATTACCGTCCCAATAATGTGGTTATCTGTCTGTCGGGTGACTTGGATTTTGACAAGACGATTGCCATCATCGACCAGTATTTCGGTCAGTGGCAACCCAATCCGACGATTGAGAACTACGAGACCCCTTATCAAGCCCCTCTGACGCAGCATCGCGACACGGTGGTGTATGGCAAGGAGTCGCCTGAGGTATGGATGGGATGGCGTATGCCGGACATCACGCACAAGGATATGGATGCGATAGAGGTGATGGAGAGCGTGCTGCAGAACGGCAAGTGCGGTCTGTTGGACGTGGACATTGACCAGCGTCAGCGTATGTTGAGCGTAGGTGCAGGCGCATTGGCAGGCAAGGACTTTACGACATTCTTTATGATAGGCGCACCCAAAGAGGGACAGAGCCTCGAGGAGGTGCGCAAGATGCTGTTGGAGGAAATAGAGAAACTGAAACGCGGTGAGTTCTCGGAGCGTATGCTGCAGGCTATCAATGCCAACGAACGCCGCAATGAGATGCAGAGTTTGCAATCGAACCGTTCGCGTGCCAATAAATTCCTGCACTCGTTTATCTATAAGATACCTTACGAGGATGTGATTGGCGAATTAGACCGCAAAGCCGCTATCACGAAGGAAGACATTATGCGCGTGGCGAACCGCTACTTTACAGACAGTTATGCCTGCGTCTTCAAGCAGCAGGGCGAGGGTGTCAATCCGCCCAAGGTGGACAAACCCAAGATTACGCCTATCGATATGAACCGCGAAGCACAGTCGCAACGCGTGAAGGAGCTGTCGGCTATGTCGGCAGACCAACTGCAACCGCAGTACCTCCATTTCGACCGCGACTTGAGCCGCTCGACCTTGAATAACGGACAGGAATTGCTCTACGTGCAAAACAAAGAGAATGAGCTGTTTGAACTGGATTTCTGCATCGAGAAGGGTACGCACCAAGACCCGTCGCTGTCATTGGCTACCGACCTGCTTTCCTATCTTGGAACGGCAACGATGACTACCGAAATGTTCAAATCAGACCTCTATCAGATAGCCGCTGAAGCCGGTGCGTACGCAAGTGCTAATGAGACACACTTCTATATCTACGGCTTGCAGGAGAACTTCCAAAAGACGCTGCAACTGCTCGAAGAGTGGGTGCTGACCGCCAGAGCGGAAGAAACAGTCTATCAAGAAGTGGTGGCTGACCGCATCAAAGCACACGAAGACAGCAAATTAGACCAACGCTCATGCTTCGGCAACCTGCGTTCCTACGGGACATACGGCAAGAAGAACTTCCGCCGTATGGTACTCACGCCCAAGCAGATGAAGAAACTATCGGGCGAGAAAGTGCTGACCCGTCTGCGCGAACTGATTCCGGGAATGTGCCGCGTGACGTACTACGGTCCGATGCGCGAAGGCGAACTCAAGCAAGTGCTGAATACCCAATCGAAATTAGTGGCACAAGGCAGTCGCGATGCGCAAATCCATTCCGAGCGCATTCAACCCGAAGTAGTCAAGAAAAGCGAAGTGTATATCGCTCCCTTTGATGCCAATACCACCTATTATGTAGGTTACGCCAACTGGGGTGAGGTCTATACGCCGAAGGATGAGGCTATTATCCGCCTGTACAACGAGTACTTCGACGGGTCGATGGGTTCGATTGTGTTCCAAGAGATGCGCGAGGCACGTGCGTTGTGCTACACCTCCGCCGCCTATTACAGCATGGCAGGACACAAGGGCGAGAACAACTCCTACATCACCTATATCATCACGCAAAACGACAAACTGAAAGACTGTATGCTGACTTTCGACTCGATTTGCAACTTTATGCCGATGTCGCAAGCCGCCTTCGAGCAAGCCAAGTCCTCCTTGCTCAAGAACATCGAGAAACGCCGTTATGTGCGCTCCGCACCTATCGGTTCCTACCTCGGCTTCCGCGACAAAGGATGGGATCACGACCTCTTTGAGGATATCTATCGCGAAGTGAAGAACCTCACTCTCGAAGATGTACAGGCGTTCCAGAAGAAACATGTCGCCAACCGTACATACCGCTATTTCTTCCTCGGCAACGAGCAGGAAATGCCGATGGACTTCCTCAAGACACGCGGTACTGTACGCCGACTCAAAATCAAAGATATATTTGTCTATTAACCGTCTGAAAACACGCTTTCAAACAATAAGCGAAAATGAATTACAGGGTTAAGTACACAGCTTCTCAGGTTGCTGCCGCCATTAGTAAGGCGGTCAGCAGCCTTCAAGCCGAGGGGATACTCGCGCAAGATACGGTCTATATCGTGCTTATGAACGGCGGTACGTGGTTCGCTTCCCACGTTTTCGACCGGCTTGAAGAACCTCATAACGAGGTCTATTATGTCAAACTCCATTCTTACGAGGGAACTAATAGCGGTACGATTCATTGGGACTATTTGCCCGAAATGGACTTGGAAGGACGCAACGTGGTTGTTTTGGACGATATCTGCGATACGGGAAAGACGGATACTGCTTTCTATCAGTACCTGCAGACCTGCCGCCCCTCGTCCGTTACGTTCTTTACATTGCTCAAGCGCACCACCACTCGCTTGCCGGAAGAAATACCATTGTATGCCTGCATAGAGGACAACTCGGCGGACTTCTTCGTAGGTTGCGGCTTGGACGACAACGCACACGGCAGACTCCTGCCCTACATAGGGATAGTGGAGCCTTGACAATAACCGAAAAACACATAATCAACTTTTAATATTATCTTAAACTCAGCAAATACTATGGCACAAGCAATTACAGACGGCACTTTTGCCGCTTTCGTACAAGACAACACAGTAGCAATGATAGACTGTTGGGCAACATGGTGCGGACCCTGCCGCATGCTCTCGCCCGTAGTGGACGAACTTGCCCAAGAGATGGAAGGCAAGGTGGCTATCGGCAAACTCAATGTGGACGACAACCCGCAGGTTTGCGAGCAGTTTGGCATTATGTCTATCCCCACGCTTCTGTTCTTCAAGAACGGTGAACTGGTGGACCGTATGGTGGGAGCGCATCCCAAAACAGAGATTCAGAACAAACTGAACGCACTTCTCTGATACCTGAATGGCACGCATATTAGTCATAGACGATGAACGTGCTATCCGCAACACGCTCAAGGAGATACTCGAGTTTGAAGGTTATACGGTGGACGTGGCGGAAGACGGCAAGGCAGGCATAGAGGCTGTGCGCAAGCAGCCCTATGACCTCGTCTATTGTGACGTAAAGATGCCCGGGATGGACGGTATAGAGGTGCTGGAACAAGTGGAAGACACCACGTTCATAATGATTTCCGGACATGCCACGGTGGAAACGGCTGTCGAAGCATTGAAGAAAGGCGCGTTCGACTTCCTCGAAAAGCCCATTGACCTCAACCGTCTGCTCGTTACCACCAAGAACGCACTTGACCGGCACCAACTGCAAACAGAGGTTAAAACCAAGACGGAGGAAGTGCATAAACTGCGCCGCCAACTGTCCCGCCAAAACGAGATGGTAGGCGAGAGTGAGGCTATACGCCGCGTCCGCGAAGTCATTGACAAAGTGGCTGCCACCGATGCACGTGTACTCATTACAGGAGGTAACGGTACGGGCAAAGAGGTAGTCGCCCGTATGATTCACGCACAGAGCCGGAGAAGCAAACAACCTCTCATCGAAGTCAACTGTGCCGCCATACCATCTGAGTTGATAGAAAGTGAATTGTTCGGACACATGAAAGGCTCGTTCACAGGTGCAGTCAAAGACCGCGCAGGCAAGTTCGAGCAAGCGGACGGAGGTACACTCTTCCTTGACGAGATAGGCGATATGTCGCTTGCAGCGCAAACGAAAGTGCTGCGAGCCTTGCAAGAGAACGAAATAACGCGCGTGGGAAGCGACAAGACCATTCACGTTGATGTGCGCGTGCTGGCTGCCACTAACAAGAACCTCAAAGACGAAATAGCCAAAGGCACTTTCCGCGAAGACATCTACCACAGGCTCAATGTCATTCCTATCCACGTGCCCGATTTAGATGACAGGAAGGAAGACATTCCGTTGCTCATTGACCATTTTAACAGGTTGATATCCAACGAGCAGGGACGTGCCTGCAAGACTTTCTCCGAAGAGGCTGTGACTGTACTGATGCAGCACCACTGGCAGGGTAACGTGCGTGAACTGCGCAACGTGGTGGAACGGCTCCTTATACTTGCCGACAACCCCGTTACCGCTCAGGATGTGAAGAACTTTGCGTAAAACCAAAGTAGAATAACCGACTCGCTGTATGACCCTGAAAGAACTGCACCTGCTTAACTATAAGAACATTGCGGACGCTCATCTGCACTTTGCCGACCGACTGAACGGACTGGTAGGGCTGAACGGACAAGGCAAGACCAATATCCTCGATGCCATCTATCTCTTGTCTTTTACCAAGTCGGCTTTCTCCGCACAGGACCGCGACTGTATCCGTCACGGCGAGCAGATGGCTATGGTGCAGGGGGTATATGAGAAAGACGGTGAGCCGCTGACAGTCAGTTGCGGACTCAAACAAGGGGGCAAAAAGCAGTTCCGTCGTGGCGACAAGCACTATCAGCGGTTGAGTGACCATATAGGTCTTCTGCCCTTGGTGCTCATCTCGCCACAGGACATAGGAATAGTCCTGGACGGCTCGGAAGTGAGGCGTAAGTTTATTGACGGCACTGTCTCGCAGTATGACCCTGCCTATCTTCCTGCTCTCAATAGTTATAGTCAGCTGCTGCAACAGCGCAACGCATTACTCAAGCAGTTAGCCGAAAACGAAACAGGCGCCGCTGCTTTCGAAGACGTTCTCTCTGTTTACGAGCAACAGATGCAGCCCCTTGCGCAGAAGATTTATGAGGCAAGACGGCTGTTTGTGAACCGTTTTGCGCCGTTCTTCACCGATACTTACACTATCCTTTCCGCAGGTAGCGAAGAAGTGTGTATCACCTACCAAAGTCAGTTGGCTGAACGTTCGTTACCCGAAGCATGGGAGCAGACGCGCCGGCGTGACCTGATACTCGGATGGACCTCTGTAGGGTGTCATAAGGACGACCTGCTCTTTACCATAGGCGGTTATGCCGTTAAGCAGGTAGCCTCGCAAGGGCAAATAAAGACTTGCCTGCTGGCTTTACGGTTGGCGCAGGCTCTTTTCCTGTCCGACCGGACCAAACAACCGCCTCTGCTCCTGTTGGACGACATCTTCGACCGGCTTGACAGCCGCCGCGTCAAAAGGTTAATCGAAATGGTGTCAAGTGAGCGAATCGAACTGCCTACGGCACAAGTGGTGCTCAACACGCCGTTCTCGCAGATATTCCTCACCGATACCGACCGGCATCATATACTCCGATACGATGAAGCTTTCGCTGCTATGAAGACGTTTGTAGTCAGCGAAGGAACTGTTACAGAAGACAACTAATCTAAAACTTATCATACTATGAAACGTATCTATTTCTTGACATTTTGTGTCCTCACAATGCTGACAGCCTGCGACCACCGCAACTGCCCGAAGTGGCAAATAGCGGGCGACAAGATTCGTACCCCTTGGGCGGACCAAGTCATGCCCGACGAGGTGCTGCCCGAGTACCCGCGTCCACAACTGCGCCGTACCGAATGGCAGAACCTGAACGGACTATGGCAGTATGCGCTTACGGAGAAAGGACTGCCCGAACCTGCCGTATGGGACGGAAATATCCTTGTGCCGTTTGCTATTGAGTCGGCTCTGTCCGGCGTAGGACGTGTGCCTACCGACAAGCAGGAACTCTGGTATCGCCGCGAGTTCACTGTTCCGCGCAGTTGGCGCAGCAGACATGTACTGGTCAATTTCGGTGCAGTCGATTGGCGTGCGGAAGTCTATATCAATGGTGCGCTGGCAGGTGTACACGAGGGCGGATATACGCCTTTCTCGGTGGACGCAACGCCTTTCCTTCGCCGTGGCAAACAAGTGCTGACCCTGCGCGTCTATGACTCTACCGACAACGGCTACCAACCGCGCGGCAAACAGGTGAGCCGTCCCCGTTCTATCTGGTACACTTCGGTAACTGGTATATGGCAGACTGTCTGGATGGAACCTGTCAAAGAGAATCATATTACTGCCGTCATTCCGACTGCCGATATCGACCGCTCGCTCCTAAACGTCCTTGTAAATACAGCTGAAGATACTCACGATGTGGCTTATGTTACTCTCTTGGATGGCAGCAATGAAGTGGCGAAAGGCTCAGGCGTGGCAGGACAGAACATTGTCCTTCAAGTGCCCGATGCCAAACTCTGGTCGCCCGACAGCCCCTTCCTCTATACGATGAAGGTTACTCTCAAACGCGGAGAGAAGCAGATGGATAATGTCTTGTCCTATGCCGCTATGCGTAAAATCTCGCGCTTCAAAGATGCGCAGGGTCATTGGCGTATGCAACTCAACAACCGCACACTCTTCCAGTACGGACCATTGGACCAAGGCTGGTGGCCTGACGGATTATATACCGCTCCCACTGATGAAGCACTATGCTTTGACATACAGAAGACCAAGGACCTCGGTTTCAATATGATTCGCAAGCACGTCAAGGTTGAACCCGCACGCTGGTACTACCATTGCGACCGGCTCGGTATGCTCGTATGGCAGGATATGCCTTCGGGCGACATGGGCAACGAGTGGGAACCCCGTCAGTTTATGGGCGGTACCGACCGCGACCGCACCGAAGAATCGGCTTCTAACTACTACCGCGAATGGCAGGAGATAATGGACCTCTGTATGCCTTTCCCGTCTGTAGTGATGTGGGTGCCTTTCAACGAGGCATGGGGACAGTTTGACACCGAAGATGTGGTCGCTTTCACGCAGCAGTACGACCCTTCGCGCTTGGTGAACCAGTCTTCGGGTGGCAATTTCCGCCACGTGGGAGATATCACCGACTTGCATAATTATCCCCAGCCCGATATGTACCTCTATGACCCGGAGCGCGTCAATGTGCTCGGCGAGTACGGAGGCATAGGTTGGCCCGTAGAAGACCACCTATGGTGGAACCGCCGCAACTGGGGATATATACGCTTCAACAGCAGCGAAGAAGTTACTGCCGAGTATGTGCGCTACAGCGATATGCTCAAGAGCTTGGTTGCCAAAGGATTCTCGGCTGCGGTCTATACCCAGACTACCGATGTGGAAGGCGAAGTGAATGGTTTAATGACTTATGATCGTAAAATAATGAAAGTAAATGAACAGCAAGTACGCGCTGCCAATCAAGCCGTAATAGCCGCCGGCAGTCAGACACAACTAACCCGTTCGGGACTTGACCCGCAACGGTTCCAAAGTTTCCGTCAGGGCAAGACGACACGTCTCTACGTCCTTGAGAACAAGAACGGAATGGAAGTGTGCATTACCAATTTCGGTGGACGAATCGTCTCGATGCTCGTTCCTGACAAGGACGGCAATATGAAAGATGTGGTACTCGGCTTCGATAATGTAGAAGACTATGCGAATATACCGTCTGATTTCGGTGCCACCATCGGCAGGTATGCCAACCGTATCAACAAAGGACAGATTTCCATTGACGGACAGGACTACCAGCTCATGACCAACAACTTCGGTCATACGCTTCACGGAGGACCTACCGGCTGGCAGTACCGCGTCTTCGATGCCGAACAAACCGACATACGCACTCTCAAACTCACCCTTGTTTCCGATGATGGCGACAACGGCTTCCCCGGACGTGTGGAAGCAGGTGTCATCTATACACTCGGCGATGACAATTCGCTGCGTATGGACTATTTCGGTACCACCGATGCTCCTACCGTCATCAATATGACCAACCACTCGTACTTCAACCTCAATGGCAACGGAGCAGAATCGGCAATGAACCACCTGCTGTGGATTAACGCCGTACAGATGACTCCCGTGGACAATACCTTTATGACCACCGGCGAGATAGCCGACATTCCTGCCGCTTCGCCCTTCGACTTCTATTCGTCTGCCAAACCTATCGGACAAGACATTGATGCCGACCTTGAGCAACTGCACAACGGACACGGATACGACCATAATTTCGTGCTACGTCTTAACTTGCAGTCGCTTACCCATGCTGCTACCCTTACTTCACCCGTAACAGGTATAGTCCTTAATGTCCTCACATCCGAACCCGGATTGCAACTCTATACCGGCAATTTCCTTGACGGAACAGTCACGGGCAAACGCGGAGAGGTGTATGCGTACCGTAATGCAGTCTGCCTCGAAACGCAGAAGTTCCCGGACTCGCCCAACAAGCCCGATTGGATGTCTCCTATCCTGCGACCGGGCGAGAAGTACCAATCGACCACTATATTCCGTTTCTCCACCGCCGCAACAGCCGAATAAATGCCCCTGCGAATTGACATTATCACCTGCTGCCCCGAGTTATTGGAAAGCCCTCTCAACTACTCCATCGTAGGCAGAGCCAGACAGAAAGGTCTGGCTGACATCTGCGTCCACAACCTGCGCGACTATACGTTGGACAAACATCGCAAGGTGGACGACTACGCTTTCGGCTTCGGAGCGGGGATGGTGCTGCAGGTTGAGCCTATCGACCGCTGTATAGACGCCCTCAAGCAGCAGCGCGACTACGATGAGGTCATCTTCACTGCACCCGATGGCGAACGCTTCACGCAGCAGACTGCCAACACCCTCTCCCTTTGTCATAACCTCATTATCCTCTGCGGACATTACAAGGGCGTGGACCAGCGCGTGCGTGACCACCTCATTACCAAGGAGTATTCAGTCGGCGACTATGTGCTCACGGGCGGAGAGATGCCAGCTGCCATTATGACCGATGCCATCGTCCGTCTGCTCCCGGGTGCATTGGGCGATGTAGAGTCTGCACTCAACGACTCGTTCCAGGACGGACTGCTTGAAGCAGGTGTCTATACGCGCCCTGCCGATTATAAAGGCTGGAAAGTGCCCGACATACTCCTTTCCGGCCATCAGGCAAAGGTGGAGGAGTACCTTCTTGAGCAGAGTCTCGAACACACCCGCCGCCGCCGACCTGATCTCTTGCAGTAACTATAGCAAATAAGAACCACGAGATTTCGTGGTTCTTATTTGATTATATTCGTTTCTGCGGATTACTTCACTTCTTCGAAGTCCACATCTTGCGGGCCGTTGTTGGAGTTGCCTCCGTTCTGCTGTCCGCCTTGTCCTCCGAAGGGACCGCCTTGACCGCCGAAAGGTCCGTTTTGTCCGTTGAAGGGGTTACCGCCTTGTGCGCCTGCCTGCTGACCGCCTGTCTGGTTGTACATCTCCGCGCTGGCTGCCTGGAAAGCGGTCATCAGTTCATTGTTGTAACGTTCGCACGCATCGGCATCTTTCTTCTCGTAAGCCTCTTTGAGGTTCTTCAGAGCGGCCTCAATAGGTGCTTTCTTGTCGGCAGGAATCTTGTCGCCGAGTTCTTGCAGTTGTTTCTCGGTCTGGAAGATGGTGGCGTCGGCTTTGTTAAGTTTCTCCACGCGCTCTTTCTCTTTCTTGTCGGCTTCGGCATTGGCTTCTGCTTCTGCTTTCATACGCTTGATTTCTTCGTCGCTGAGACCTGAAGAAGCCTCAATACGTACGGACTGCTCTTTGCCTGTGGCTTTATCCTTGGCAGATACGCTCAATATACCGTTGGCATCAATATCGAAAGTTACTTCGATTTGCGGTTCTCCTCGACGTGCCGGCATAATACCGTCCAAGTGGAAGATACCAATCTGCTTGTTCTGTGCAGCCATAGGACGTTCGCCTTGCAGCACCTTAATCTCTACTGACGGCTGGTTGTCCACTGCTGTGGAGAAGATTTCCGACTTCTTGGTAGGAATAGTGGTGTTGGCTTCAATCATACGTGTCATTACACCGCCCATTGTTTCTATACCGAGGCTCAGAGGCGTTACATCGAGCAGTACCACATCTTTCAGTCCCTCTTCGTGTGCCAATACACCGCCTTGGATGGCTGCGCCGATGGCTACTACTTCGTCGGGGTTGACCGACTTGTTGGGTGCTTTGCCGAAGAACTTCTCTACTGCTGCCTGTATAGCGGGGATACGTGTTGAACCTCCCACGAGCAGAATCTCGTCAATGTCGCTTGTTCTGTAGCCTGCATGCTCAAGTGCCGTGCGGCAAGGTGCGATGGTGCGCTGGATGAGGTCGTCAATGAGTTGCTCGAACTTAGCGCGTGTCAATGTCTTTACCAAGTGGCAGGGAACGCCGTCCACAGGCATGATATAAGGCAGGTTGATTTCCGTCGAAGTGGTGTTGGACAGCTCTATCTTGGCTTTCTCGGCGGCTTCTTTGAGTCGTTGCATTGCCATCGGGTCTTTGCTCAAGTCGGCACCTGCGTTGTCTTTCTTGAACTCGTCCACCAACCAGTCGATGATACGGTGGTCGAAGTCGTCACCGCCGAGGTGCGTGTCACCGTCCGTGGCTTTCACTTCAAATACGCCGTCGCCCATATCCAATACGCTGACATCGTGTGTACCGCCACCGCAGTCGAAGACCACAATCTTCATATCTTTCTTGAACTTGTCAAGACCGAAGGCGAGTGCTGCGGCTGTCGGTTCGTTGACGATACGCTGTACATGCAGACCGGCTATTTCGCCTGCCTCTTTGGTAGCCTGACGCTGGCTGTCAGAGAAGTATGCCGGTACGGTGATGACTGCGTCGGTTACCTCTACGCCGAGGTAATCTTCGGCTGTCTTTTTCATCTTCTGCAGGATGATGGCACTAATCTCTTGCGGTGTATAGAGACGTCCGTCAATGTCCACACGTGCTGTGTTGTTGTCGCCACGAACCACTTTGTACGGTACGCGTGCAATCTCGTTGGACAAGCGGTCGTAGGGTTCACCCATAAAACGCTTAATCGAATTGACTGTCTTCAAGGGGTTGGTAATAGCCTGACGTTTGGCAGGATCGCCTACCTTACGTTCTCCACCTTCCACGAAACCTACTACCGAAGGAGTAGTACGTTTGCCCTCACTGTTGGTTATTACTTGCGGCTTGCCGCCTTCCATTACTGCGACGCAGGAATTGGTAGTTCCCAAGTCGATACCGATAATTTTACTCATAGTTGTATCCTTTCTAATTTTATTATTCAGTTGATTATTGTGGTTGTTTGTCGCCTATTACTACACAAACCTTGTGCCAAAAGCCCAATACTGCCAAAATGGCAGTCTCATTTCTGTTTTTGTATATAAGAAAAAGGCTGTATTTTTGCGGCGAATTTGCGAGAAACGATGTCCACAGAAGAGATACAACAGCCAGTATTGGAAGATTTGGCGGCTGTCCGCCGTCTGTTAGAGGAGGAGATTAAGCGTCCCGATGGAGTGCTCAGTGACGTATTGGCATATATCCTGACCACTCAGGGCAAGCAGTTGCGTATGCAGTTGGTGTTATTAGCTGCGGCTATCTGTCACGGTGTGACCGACAAGACCCGCCGTACTGCTCTGGCGTTCGAGTTCCTTCATACTGCCAGTCTGGTGCATGACGATGTGGTGGACAACTCTCCCCTGAGGCGCGGCAAAGAGTCCGTCCATCAGCACTGGTCCAACAAGGTAGCGGTGTTGGCGGGGGACTATATGCTGTCACGCGTGATAGAGATAGTGGCTGATTTGCGCAATGTGCGTATCTGGCAAATACTGGCTTGCTTGGGCAAAGAGTTGGCAGACGGTGAAGTAAAGCAACTGCACGTAGAGCGGTCCATGTGGATTAGCGAAGAGGATTATTACCGCATCATCAGCGGCAAGACTGCCAGCTTGTTTGCTGCTTGTATGGAAGCCGGTGCCGAGTCCTCGGCAGGCAGTCCCAAACAGGTGCGTTCGCTCCGTACATTCGGATGGAACTTGGGTATGTGTTTCCAGTTGAAGGACGATGTATTAGACTATTCGGACAGCGAGCAGTTGGACAAGCCCACGATGAACGACCTTCGTTCGGGCAACGTCACTCTGCCTCTTCTCGTCTCGCTTATGCGTGCTCCGCAAGAGGAAGCGGATGCCATTCGTCTCCTTGCAGAGCAGCCGTTAGACAGAGTGGGAGAGGAGACCATCCGCAATTTCATTATGCGTTATGAGGGGATTCCCTACGCTTACCGGCGTATGGCTTTCTACAAGGAGCAGGCACTCGAAGCTTTGAACTCCGCTTTTCACGATTCGCCCGTCCGCCGCAGCCTGACAGCACTCTTGGACTACGCCATCCACCGCGTCAAATAAGTGCTTGCTTTCTGAAGATTGTAGCACTTTTATTCCGAAAGTTGTGGATGTACATAACGGCAGGGTTGCGGGTTATGTGGTTGTAAATTCAGTATGTCAAAGAACATTTGCAGTTTGTGTGCGGTTGGTCTGCTTCCGCCCCTCGCGGGCACTATCCTCGTACATGTACCAAAACTGCGTTTTAGTAGAGAGTACTCGGATGTGCTCCGCTCTTCCCAAAAATTAAAATTTTCGGGAGCCCTATTCATTTGCCGCGCAATGTTGCGGCAACCGGCTTGCATTGGATGACACGGACAGCATACAAAAAGAAAACATCTGCAAGCAAGATGTATCTTTTGTTTGCACAGCCCTGTGCACAAAGGTTGCGCAAGTAACTGTGTGTCATGTGTTCAGCGTCTCACGACGCCATCGCCAAGTGTCAGCACTCTGACTGCTTAGCGCGTGCAAAGATACGACAAAAAAAGGCGTTTGTCAAGAGCATCTTAAGAAAAGGATATTCTTTTTTGGCGTTGACTATAGAAATATGTCAAAAAAAATGCAGCCATCTTAAGAAAAGTACATTTTTGGAGGCTATGCTTTACGGATGGCTCCGAGGAGCCGTGTCTGAATTAAATTCAGACGAAAAAGAAGAAAGAAAGCAAGAACTTTTGCGGACGGCTCTTTGGAGCCGTGTTCAAATGGTATTTGAACGGAATATAAACACTCGCCGTAATGGGAGGAGAGAAAAAACGGCATCAAGGGAAACAACAAACGCCGCGCTGACGCGGGGCGCACGTGACAAAAAACATATAACAAAAACATACCGACAAGGATGCCGGTATG
>CADAAF010000018.1 GCA_902785805.1 uncultured Bacteroidales bacterium
TATTATAGCGAACGATCGGTCACATGTCAAGGGGCGCGCGAGGTTTTCCCGCCGCGCGGGCCGTCGAAATACGGTTTGAAACGGGCGGCGCCGAAGTCTTCGAACCGGGCGGCCGGCCCTTGCTTTTTGGCGATTCAGCCTGTATATATAGTAGAAAAAGCGCGGCGTCGGGCGCCCTGACCGCGGGGAACGCACGGGTCGGCCGCGCCGCGCGGGGGGAACCGATGCGCCGATGCGATCTGCGATGGGGCGGGCAGGCCGGTCGGTTCCGTCCGCTTTGTTGTTTCACCGGGTAAAGGAGTGGCGCAGACCATGATGCAGAACCAACGATCCAGGGATCGCCAGTGGTACAGGCACCGGCGCGCCGTCGTGTCCGTGCTGATCCTGTCCGTCGTGTCCGTCATCATCGTCGCGCTGTTCCGAAACATGTACGACAGCGCGGAGCAGAACATACTGAACATCTGGGAGAACAACGTCATCCAACTGGCGAAGAGCACGGAGTACTACCTCGCGCGGCCGGCGGACGCCATCGAGTTCAGCGCCGCCCACGTGGAGAACCTGATTGCCGAGGGAAAGACGAATCAGGAGATCGGCGAGTACCTCGTCCGGGAGATGGACAACTACGCCACGCTCGTCGAAAACAACTATACCGGCGTGTACGGCTACTGCCGCGGCGACTACCTGGACGCCTCGGGCTGGGCGCCGGACGCGGATTACGACCCCACCCTGCGGCCGTGGTACGTCGCCGCGAAGGAGAACGCGGGCAGGGTCACGCTGGTGTCGCCGTTCCTGAACCTGCAGACGGGGGACATGATGATGTCCATCAGCAAGCTCCTCAGCGACGGGGAGAGCGTGTTGTCCATGGACATTTACATGGACAGCCTGCAAAAGACGGTGGACGAGATCAAAGCCGCCACGGAAGCGGACCTGATTATATCAGAGAACCTCAAATCGATGCTTGACTGATATGTCCTACACGTATCTTCGCTACGCGCAGGAGGGGCAAGTGGGCACGCTGACATTGAGTGCGCCCGAGTCGCTTAATGCGCTGAACAGCAAATTGATTGGTGAGTTGAAGCATTTTCTGTCTCACCTTGACACGACCGCCATCCGCGTGCTTATACTTACGGGGGATGGCGATCGTTCGTTTGTAGCGGGCGCGGACATCTCGGAGATGGCTCATTTCGACGAGGTGGAAGGCTTCAATTTCGGTCACGCAGGCGCAGAAGCGTTCTGTATGTTAGAGGATTTGGCTATACCTACGATAGCAGCTGTGAACGGTTTTTGCCTCGGCGGCGGCTGCGAGATAGCGATGGCTTGCGATATACGTTACGCCTCATCGAAAGCCAAGTTCGGTCAGCCGGAGGTAGGATTAGGCATCATACCGGGCTTCAGCGGGACGTACCGTCTTGCCAAACTGATTGGTCAGGGTATGGCGAAAGAGTTGATATACAGCGGCAAAGTGATTAAAGCCAATGAGGCGTTGCGAATTGGGTTGGTGAATGCGGTGTGTGAGCCGGAGGAGCTGATGGACAAAGTGCGGGCATTGGCGGAGCAGATAGCCAAGAACGCTCCGATAGCTGTCAAGAACGCCAAGCAGTGCATCAACCGCAACTACGATATGAACCGTGCGGACGCACTGTGACTGGAGAACAACCTGTTTGCACAACGCTTTGACACAGAGGATCAGAAGAACGGTATGGCAGCGTTCCTGAATAAGGCAACCTGCACATTCGAGGGGAAATAAAGAGATAAACCAATAAACAAGAATACTATGAAAATCTATGTAATCGGGACGGGAACGATGGCGAAAGGCATAGTGAAAGCGTTTGCCGCCAAGATGCCCGTAGTAATGAAGAGCCGTACACAGGCAAGTTTGGACAAAGCGATGGCTTCGATACAGAAAGGCTATCAGAAACTTGTGGAGAAAGGCAAGATTACCGAAGAAGCCGTGAAGGCAATCCTCGCGAACATCACAACAACGACCGACTATGCTACTTTTGCGGATGCGGACTTGGTAATCGAAGCCGCCGTGGAGGATATGCAACTGAAGAAAGAAGTGTTCCGCGAGTTAGACGGGATATGTAAGCCTTCTTGTATTTTTGCGACCAACTCTTCGTCGCTGTCTATCACGGAGATAGCCGCAGCCACAGGGCGCGCCGACAAGTTCATCGGCTGCCACTTCTTCAATCCGGCAGACCGTATGGCATTAGTGGAAGTCATCAACGGTCAGCGCACCTCGGAGGAGGTAACACGCTGCATTATGGACTTGTGCACGGCAATCGGCAAGACCCCTGTTGCCGTCAAAGAGGCTCCGGGCTTCGTGGTGAACCGCATACTGATTCCGATGATTAACGAGGCAGTAGGCATCTTGGCAGACGGGATTGCCAGCGCAGAGGACATTGACAAATGTATGCAATTAGGTGCGAACCACAAGATGGGACCGTTGGCTCTTGCCGACCTGATTGGTAATGATGTGAACCTCGCCATTATGGAAGTGCTGTACAAAGAGTTCGGCGACCCGAAATATCGTCCTCATCCGCTGCTTAGGAAGATGGTACGCGCCGGTTTGTTGGGCGTGAAGACTGGCGAAGGATTTTACAAGTACAATTAAGTTTAACGATGGTTTAACAACAGCTAAACAATAAACTAACATAGAATATGGATTTCAGTTATTCAAAGACAGAAGAGTTGTTCTTGCAGATGATCCGTTCGTTTGCAGAGAACGAAGTCAAGCCTTTAGCTGCTGAAGTGGACGAGAAGGAGATGTTCCCCGAAGAGACCGTCCGCAAGATGGCGAAACTGGGCATTATGGGTATTCCCGTTCCCAAGCAGTACGGCGGTGCCGGCGGTACAATCCAAATGTACATTATGGCAGTAGAAGAGCTCAGCCGCGTGTGCGCCACGACGGGTGTTGTATTGAGTGCTCATACGTCACTGTGTATGTGTCCGATATTGGAACACGGCACGGAGGAGCAGAAGATGAAGTACCTGCCCAAGTTGGCATCGGGCGAGTGGTTAGGCGCATTCGGTTTGACCGAGCCTAATGCAGGAACAGATGCAGCCATGCAGCAGACGACTGCGGTGGACGCAGGCGACAAATGGATACTGAACGGCACCAAGATCTTCATTACGAACGCCGCCAATGCAGACGTGTTCATCGTGATGGCTATGACGGACAAGTCAAAGGGCAACAAAGGTATATCCGCCTTCATCGTTGAGCGCGGTTTCAAAGGTTTCTCGGTAGGTAAGAAAGAGCTGAAGATGGGTATTCGCGGTTCGGCTACTTGCGAGCTGATTTTTGAGAACTGCGAAGTGCCGAAAGAGAACTTGTTGGGCGAGCTCGGTGCAGGCTTCAAAGTAGCGATGAAGACGTTAGACGGCGGTCGAATCGGCATTGCATCGCAAGCATTGGGCATTGCTCAAGGTGCTATGGACGAGACGGTTAAATACACGAAAGAGAGAAAACAGTTCGGTCGTTCGATTGCGCAATTCCAGAACACGCAGTTCCAAATGGCAGACCTGAAGACCCGCGTGGAAGCAGCCCGTCTGTTGGTTCGCTCCGCTGCATGGAAGAAAGATATGGGTCTGCCCTACTCTGCCGATGCGGCAATGGCAAAACTGTTTGCAGCCGAGACGGCAATGGCAGTAACAACCAAGGCAGTACAGTTCCACGGCGGCTACGGATACACCCGCGAATACCCTGTGGAGCGTATGATGCGCGATGCCAAGATAACGGAGATCTACGAGGGTACATCCGAAGTACAACGTATGGTGATTGCCGCACAACTGTTCAAATAACCCTTAAACATCTAAATGACTATGAATATTATCGTTTGTGCCAAACAAGTTCCCGATACCACGGAGATAAAGATAGATCCCGTGAAAGGTACGCTGATTCGTGATGGTGTACCGTCTATTATGAACCCGGATGACAAGGGCGGTCTTGAGTTAGCTCTCCGCTTCAAGGAGCAGTACGGAGCCACCGTAACGGTCGTTTCGATGGGTCCTCCCCAAGCCGACAAGATGCTGCGTGAGGCGTTGGCGATGGGTGCAGACCGTGCTATCCTGCTGAGCGACCGTCGTTTTGCGGGAGCAGACACGATTGCCACTTCATACGCATTGGCAGGCTGCATCAAAACACTGGATTACGACCTGATTATCGCGGGTCGCCAAGCCATAGACGGCGATACGGCTCAAGTGGCTCCTGAAATGGCAGAGCACCTCGGCTTGCCGCAGGTTAGTTACGTCATTGATGCCGAAAAGACGGCTACGGGCTTTATCGTAAAGAAAGAGAACGAAGACAGCGTGCAGACCCTTGAAGTGGATGGCAAGTGCGTTCTGACCGTGTTGGCATCCGCTTTCAAGGCACGTTATATGTCGGTAGAAGGAATCATCGAAGCCTACAACAAAGAGGTGGAAGTATGGTCAGCTGACCGCATAGACGTGGAAGAAGAGAAACTCGGTCTGAAAGGCTCGCCTACCAAGGTGTTCAAATCGTTCCCAAAGGCACTGAAAGCTCCGGGTGAAGTACACGAAGTGAGCGAAGAAGAGGCCGTAGAACTGATTGTTGCTCGACTGAAAGAAAAACATATAATCTAAGGAGGACTAACTATGGAAAACGAGTATAAGAACGTGTATATCTTCGCCGAACAACGTGGCGGCGTGATTCAAAACGTAGCGTATGAACTGCTCGGCAAAGCCAACGACTTGGCAGCGGTGCTGGGGCATAAAGTAGTGGCTCTCCTGTTAGGCGAGAACATCAAAGACAAGGCACAGGACTTGGTAGAGATGGGTGCGGACGAAGTGATCGTAGTGGATCGTCCGGAACTGAAAGACTACCTGACGGAGCAATACACACAAGCCATCTATCAGATTGTGCAAGAGCGTCATCCACAGATTATCCTGTTCGGCGCGACAACTATCGGCCGCGACTTGGCTCCGCGTTTGGCATGCCAACTGAACAGCGGTTTGGTAGCAGACTGCACCAAACTGACCATCGAGCCTGACAAAGACGGCAAATTAGAGTTCTACTCCACCCGTCCTGCATTCGGCGGCAACCTGATGGCTACCATCGTTTGCCCGACTTCACGTCCTCAGATGTCCACCGTCCGTCCGGGCGTGATGCAGAAACGCCAACGCGAGGCAGGCAGAAAAGGTATCATCTCGTCGTTTGAGCCTAAATTCGACACCTCGAAGTTCAAGGTTCGTATTCTTGAGACGAAGATGAACGACAAGAAAGTGGCAGATATATCGAATGCGAAGATTCTGATTTCCGGAGGTCGCGGTGTACACGATGCAGAAGGCTTCAAGAAACTGCAAGCCCTTGCAGACGTAATGGGCGGAATGGTTTCGTCTTCCCGCGCCATGGTGGATGCCGGTGTGATGGATCACGCTTACCAGGTAGGTCAGACGGGTAAGACGGTTCGCCCGAACCTGTATATGGCTTGCGGTATCAGCGGCGCTATCCAACACCTTGCCGGTATGGAAGAGTCCGACTTTATCGTGGCTATCAACAAGGACAAGTATGCCCCCATTTTCTCTGTAGCGGATCTCGGTATAGTAGGTGACCTGCACAAGATTGTGCCGATGCTTACCGAGCGCATCAAGAAAGAGTTGGCGCAGTAAATCGCTCGTTCATAACGATAGAAACGCTGCTTATTTTCGGATAAGCAGCGTTTCTATTTGCGTCCCGCGTTTTAATGCCACTCGCCGGGAGGATTACTCATCGAGTTACGGGTCTGGCACTGCAACTTGACGTCATGTTCCGGCATCGTGAAACGAATGATATATCCTTTTGATGTCTCGTATTCAGGGAATATCTGTTCGCCATCCAGCAGGAAACGATAGTCCGTGTCAGTAGCAAGCATAAAGTAGTACAGTACCACTTGTTCGCCTGCTCTGAACGTCTTCCGTGCAAGCATCCATCCCCGCGATTCAAGATACGGACTGACTATTTCTTTCTCTTGCGAATCAGAAGCCTGTTTCGTGTCAGTCGCTGCCTTTTGTCTTGGAGCGTCTTGAACGTAACTGTACTCCTGCCCGCAGTAGTCAATCTTGTATGTATCCGGCTCGCTTGCCATTGCAACCGTTGTTGATACAAGTGCCATTAGTAGCGTAATTGCTTTCATCGGGACGATGTTAAATGATTATTTCACTTCAGCACCGAGGGCGTTATATACTTTGTCGCCTTTGATGATATAGAGTACGCCGTCAACTATCACTTTCTTGCTGTGCAAGCCGTCTGTCTCTACGTCTTCTATACCGTCTTTAATAAGTTGGAAGAGAGCCACATAATGTGCATCGCCTTTCACTTCCACTTCGCGGTTGGCAGGAGCGGTCGCATCGTCTTCCCAGCCTACGAACTTATAACCATCTTTCGCCTCGGCGGTAAGGACGACTTTCGTACCGTATTCCCATTCGCCTGCACCTTTTACCGTACCGCCTTCTGCCGGTTTGGCTTCTGTGGTGATGGCATAGAGGTCGCCTGCGCAGATAGCTGTCAGATTGAGGTCATCGGTGGCGGTGAACACGCGCGGGTTCTCTGTGTTGCCGTCCGACCATCTGTCGAAATGATAGTGAGCATCGGCATAGAATGCGAGTGTCACTTCTTCGCCTGCTTTGTACAAGCCGGCACCTTCTACTGTTCCGTGCTCGGATGTGGCAGTGATGGTCACTTTCCTGTTAGCATAATCAATGAAGTTGGCGCACATCTCAACATAGTACAGAGCCGATTCCTCGTAAGGCAGAAGGGTCTTGGTGTTGGGGTCAAGAACAGGTGTGCCCGGGTCATCGGGATTGGCACCGGCTTTCATTATCTTGTCTAACGTAAGAGCAATCTTCACAGACTTCGCGGTAGCGTTGTTGTCGTTACCCCAGTGGTCAAACGCATAGCCTTTGTCGGGTATAGCGGTGATGGTTACTTCGCTGCCAAGTTTCTGTTCGCCTTCTATCTTGATGGTTCCGTGACCGTCTGTGCACGAACGGAACTCGACAAGAATATCTTTCGGAGCGAATACAGCCGTCAAATCTTCAGGGAACTCGGCTATCTCGCTTTCTTCCATTCCGGCGGGAGTGAAGAGGATGCCTACGCTCAGACCGTTAGGATATTGGGCGTCATCTGCGTCATACTGTGTAGCCATCTTGCTCTCGTCATACTCCCAGCGGACGAACTCATACCAGTTCGTATTGCTCGGTTGCTGCGGTACGAACACGAAGTGACCGTCGCGTTTGTATTTGCCCACGGTAACCTCTTCTTTGGTATCTTCGTTATAGACCTTGACTGAACCTGCATTATCCGGCTTGATTGTGAGTCGGATTTCTTCGGTGTACAGCGACTGGTTGTCGAATATAGGATAGATAGATGACAACGCATACTCATTCATATCCACGGTGCGCGGATTCTCTTTGTTGCCGTCATTCCAGCTGATGAACGAGTAGTCTGTATATGCTTCTGCCTCAACGGTGAACTTGCCTGCGCAATCCAATGCCGACACGATATTCATCTTGCCCTGACCCTTGAAGAAGAAGTCGTCCATATCGGGATAATCGAACGAATGTTCGTCTTTATTCACGATGTTCGAGCACACTGCCTGCCATTTCTTGTCGGGAGCCACTGCGCCGTAGCTCTCGCAGGTGGTGTTGATTACATAGATGTCGCATCCGTCGAAGGCGGTTGTTGCTAATGTCGTGGGGGCGGTACCGGCTATGTTGATGGTCTTCAATGCCGTGTTATTGGAGAACGCGTTGGACTTGATTTCGGTTGCGTTGTTGAACGTAACTGTTTCTAAGCCTGTGTTCGAGAAGCTGTATTCGTTGAAGGTTGCCACCTTGTTGAGTGCCAACTCTTTCAGGTTGGTCGTACCGGCAAGGATACAACGTCCTGCCACCGTGGCTGCTGGACCGAACGCCGCTTTCTTTACGGCGGAGCGGACGAACGGGGCTATTTCGGGATTCATCTGAAGCCACTGGGTAGGCATATTCTCAAGGTTGGAGTTGATAAACACTTCTTCAAGCCCTGCGCAGTCGGCAAATGCCTCTGCACCTACGCTCTTCACGTTGTAGCCTATTACCAGCATCTTGAGGGGGGCACCGTCTGCCAAATACGACGGGATGGCGGTTACGTTGTCGGCTATCTCGAATGTCTTGATGGCGGACTTGTCTATGCCGGCATTGCCTAACGGGTCGGCATATTGGTAGGTCGTTATGCCGTAGATAACGGTCTCTATCGCGCAGTTGGCGAACGCATCGGTCTGGAGCGACTTCAGGTTGGCGGGCAGGTGAACCGATTGCAGGTTGTTGCAGCCGTCAAAAGCGTTTGCACCAATCATCTGCAGTTTGGGAAGTACGTTCTCCGAACCGTCTGCCTTGTCCGCACCGAAACGAGTAATGCCCAAGCAGTTCTTGAAAGCGTCGTTCCATATATGCGTCAGGTTGTTCATGTAGTCGAACGATGACTTGACATTCGAGTCCTCAAAGGCTGAGGGATAAATCTGGGCGAGTTCGCTGCTGGCCAATGCAAAGCACAACTCCAGTGAGGAACAGCCTTTGAAAGCGCCTGTTCCGATGGTCTTCACGTTGTTCATCAGTACCACGTCGCGCATATTGGTCTCCGACGGGCGCACGGCCATCTGACATTTCAGACCTGTATAGTCGGAGAACATCTCGTCGGGAATCATCGTCAGTTGGTAGTTGAGATAAACGGTCTTGATTGTGCTGCGGGTGATGTTGTCCTCTTCGGCAAACAGATTTGCCCAACTGCCGCCGAAGCTGGATGCACTCGTCGTATTCGGCAGGAAGAACACTTCCTCTAATTGCGGGCAGTTATTGGCTAACAGCGAACCGGTACTCGTAACGCTTGCGGGAACTACTAACGACTGGATGCCCGAACCGGCAAAGGCTTCGCTTCCTATATACTGCAACGCTTTATGTTTCTGGCTGATAGGGCACTCGCTCAGCGATGAGCAGTTGTAGAACACTTTGTCCTCTATACGGGTCAGGATTACCGGCAGGTTATATACATTCGTCAGTGCTTTGCAGTCTGCAAAGGCGTTCTCGAATATCCAGTATGTGTTACCCGTGGTTATCATATTGCCGTCCTCGTCCGAGAAATCCACTTCCGTCAGTTTGGGGCAGCCCTCGAAGGCGTGGGCACCCACTACACCATTGGGCACACGTTCGATGAAGACGGTCTCTAACTGCTTCATACCGGCGCATATATAGGCGGGAACGGACGTGTTGCTGCCGCGGAACGTTATTTTCTTGAGTTGGACGCCTATTGAGCGGAGAGGCGACTTGTCGGCGGAGGGAGTCTCGCTTTCCCAGTTGAAACCACCGCGCCACGTGAGGTTCTTCAGTTTCGGGCAGTCCTCGAAGGCGGTCTGGTCCATATCGCCGCCTACTGCTGCAGATATAAGGTTCGTACAGCCGGCGAATGCGCGGGCACCTATCTTGATGCTCTTGCCGTAGCATAAATCAGAGGGAGAAGACACGGACATTATCTTCGTAAAGCCCTCGAACATGCGCGCAGGTACCGAACCCTCAATGGTCAGTGACGTAATTTGTCCTTTCACGTAGTTGAAAGGACCGCCGGTATGTTCAATATCGGCTGCGGTACTGCCCGTCCATACTATCTTGGTCAGCTTCGGGCAATCCGACACAACGTAATAGTTACTTTTGTTCATGCCGCCCACTATCAGAGTCGTCAGATTAGGGCAGTTCATAAAAGGTATGCCTGTCAGTCCCTCTGTGAAATATACATCTGCAACGGTTATTCCTGAATTTTCAAAAGCACGGCCTAAATCTTCGGAACTATTGATACGCAACGTTACGGTGTCCGTAAAGGCGGTTGTGCCCTCAAATGCCGAACTGCCGGCATACTCGAAGGTCGGACGGCGGGAAGATGTGTTGTCGCTCTTCACGTAGATATGCTTCAGATTCGTACATCCTTTGAAGCCGTCGTTGTCCACTCCGATGTAATGAATCAGACCATCATAGAAATTGAGAGTAACGGTCTCCACTGCCGTATTGCCTTCAAAGCCGCTGATTCGGTTTACACGGCCGTAACCCATCGGGCTGCCGCTGCGCTTCTCAAGGGCAAAGAAAGCGGGGAACTCGAAGTCTTTCGTCGTGTACTTCAGGTTGCCCTCGAATACGATGCTCTTGATGGTCACCATTGCGGGAGTACTCTCCGTCGTACCGGTCGCCGGAGTGTTAATCTCATACGTAACCGTGTACAGCGTACCGGACGTGTTAGACTTGGTGAACACAAAGGTATCACCTTTTTTACCCGTGTAGTCCTCAGAGACATACATGGTAAATGCCGATGCTGACAATACGGCTGTCATTAGCATCACCAAAGAAATTAAAATCTTCCTCATTTGCTCCTGTGTTTTAATTGGTTATACTATATGTTTATTCTTCTTGTTCCTTCCCTTGTGACAATATGGAACGCACAAAGGTACTGCTTTTATGCCACCCTGCAAAATAAAAATCATCTCCTCAACCTCTTATAGTCTTGAGTATTACTTGAGTATTGTTTGAGTGTTGTTTGAGTATTGTTTGCGTATTGTTTGTGTATTGTATGAGTGTTGTTTGAGTATCTTTACTGCCGCCTTATTGGTATATAGAAGCCGTCTTTCAGCATATTGTACTATGATTTTATTATGATTTTATTATGCGATTATTATGTTATTATTATGTTATTATTATGTTATTATTATGATTTCATTAAGTTTTTATACAGACTCTATACAGCATTTATTATGTCCGTAAGCAAACCACACAATACCCTCACCGAAGGAACACAATACGCACTACGCTGACTGACACGCACTAACCTATAGCAACACAAAACACTTCATGCTCCTTCATTCTCCTGCATTCGCTTTTATTCCCTTTTATTTCCAAATTCTTTCAATCTGCACATCGTATATTTGCACAATTGAAAAAGATATTATACTTTTGCGGCGCAATAGTTATGGACTATTAAAAACAACTATACAATATGAAAGGAATCATTCTTGCAGGGGGAAGCGCGACTCGCCTCTACCCGTTGAGCAAAGCCATCAGCAAACAGATTATGCCGGTTTATGACAAACCGATGATTTACTACCCTCTCTCCAGTCTTATGTTGGCAGGCATCCGCGAAGTACTCATCATTTCCACACCGCGCGACCTGCCTATGTTTGAGGAACTGTTAGGTGACGGAAGCCGCTTGGGTATGCGTTTCTCGTATAAGATTCAGGAAGTGCCGAACGGATTGGCACAAGCCTTTGTCTTAGGAGCAGAGTTTCTGGAAGGCGGTCCCGGATGCCTTATCTTGGGCGACAACCTGTTCTACGGACAAGGCTTCACAAAAATGCTTCGCCAAGCTGTCCTGTCTCTTGACCCGCAGCACGATATGCCCGAACAGCCTAATCCTGCCCACAAGCACGCTACCACTATGGAAGACCTGAAAGCACGCATTATGCATTTGGGCAGAGGTGCCTGCATCTTCGGTTACGAAGTGAGTGACCCGCGTGCCTATGGCGTTGTGGAGTTTGACCATAACGGCAAAGTGCTGAGCCTTGAAGAGAAACCGCAGCAACCCAAAAGCAATTACGCTGTACCCGGACTCTACTTCTACGACAAGACCGTTTGCGAGAAAGCCGCAGCACTCCGTCCGTCTGCTCGAGGAGAATATGAGATAACCGACCTGAACAAAGTCTATCTGGAGGAAGGCACGCTGCGCGTACAACTCTTCGGACGCGGCTTTGCATGGCTGGATACAGGCAACTGCGACAGCTTGCTCGAAGCAGGTAACTTCGTGGCAACCATTCAGAACCGTCAGGGCTTCTACGTGGCTTGCATAGAGGAGATTGCTTGGCGCAACGGCTGGATTACCACCGAGGAACTGAAGCAGTTGGGTGCAGGAATGAAGACACAATACGGACGTTATCTTGAGCGCTTGGCAAGCAAATAAGATTATGCGCACAACTATTCTTCCGTTTGTTTTCCTGCTTGTGCTTGCTCTTACGGGCTGTCACCGTACTGCTCCGCAGAGTCCCACCTATCGCAGCGGCAGACATGAGGTAAGGGTGGACAGCTCACTGATGCAAGCCATAGAGACCAACCAACACCTCGCCGAAGAAGCCGACCGAGAACTGACAATGTTTGTCGATTCGGGCTTTGCACAACAGGAGTTGGGCTACTGGTCACGGGGGATGGTGCAGGTGGACAGTACACTCGCCGCCGACACTCCCGTCACGCTGCATCGGCGCGTATATACGTTAGACAGTTTATTGGTGGAGGACGTAACGGAAATAGTGACTGTAGGTCAAGCCAACCAGATTCAAGCCGTCAACGACGCATTGGAGCAGATGACGCACGGACAGGAAGTAACTCTTATAGTGCCGTGGTATCTGGCATACGGTAGCACAGGAACGGACGCTGTAGCACCCTACACCAACGTGCGCATCGAACTGACAGTAGAATAACAAAGACAATGAACAAAAGATTAAGAAAAAGTCTGACATCCATACTGACCGTCTTGGTCATCGTGGCGATAGCAGGCTGTACAAGCAACACTTACTCCAAGTTGCGCAACAGGGAAAAACAGTTAATAGACGGTTATATGACCCGACAGGGATTTCGTGTCCTCAAGTCAATGCCCGATGTGGCACAAGGAGCCAAATGGGACGAGAAAGACTACGTGGCTCTCGAGGAGTACGACCAACTCTATTTCCACCTTGTATCAGCAGTAGATACCACACGCAAGATTGAAGTGGGTGACAAAGTGAATATCCGCTTCCGCAAATACACATTGGACGTCTATGCCGATACCGTCAGTTACTGGACCACGGACGATGCAGGCGACCCTATACGCTTGACCGTAGGCAGTACGACAGGCACATACAACTGCACAGGCTGGTTAGCCGCCATCTTGGCAATGAAGCAGGAAGGCGAATGTAAGATTATCTGCCCGAGCGTGTACGGCACATCGGACGACAACTCCACAGTAACACCTTACTGCTACGACCTGAAAGTAACGCGGGTCAAATAAGTTCCCGCATATTAACAGAACTAACAAAACAAACAGACTATGAGTTTGATAAAAAGTATATCCGGCATACGCGGAACAATAGGCGGACGTGTGAGTGACGGACTGAGCGGCGTGGATATCGTACGCTTTACCGCCGCCTATTGTGTTCAGCGTGCCGAGGCATTGCCGACGAACAGGAAGATTGTTGTAGGGCGCGATGCACGTATCAGCGGCGAAATGGTGTACCAACTGGTGAGCGGCACACTGCTCTCCATGGGCTATGATGTGGTGAACATCGGATTAGCCACCACCCCTACCACCGAACTCGCTGTTACCGGCGAACAAGCGGCAGGAGGTATCATCCTTACCGCCAGCCACAACCCAAAACAATGGAACGCACTCAAACTGCTCAACGAGAAAGGCGAGTTCCTCAATGATGCCGAAGGAAAAGCCGTGTTGGACATAGCCGCACGCGAAGACTTTGTGTTCGCCGAAGTGGATAAGATAGGGCATATCATAGAGAAAGACTACCTGCCCTACCACATTGAGAAGGTGCTGCAACTGCCGTTGGTAAAGAAAGAAGCGATAGCGAAACGACACTTCAAGGTAGCGATAGACTGCGTTAATTCGGTAGGCGGACTCGCCATACCGGCTATGTTGCGCGCATTAGGTGTGGAGGACATTATCTGTATGAACTGCGAGCCGACAGGGGACTTTGCGCATAACCCCGAACCGATTCCGCAGAACTTGACCGGCATCAGCGAAATGATGCGCACGGCGGGTGCGGATGTGGGTTTTGTGGTGGATCCGGATGTGGACCGCTTGGCTATATTGTGCGAAGACGGGGAGATGTTCGTGGAAGAATACACGTTAGTGAGCGTGGCTGACTACGTACTCTCGCACACCAAAGGCAATACGGTAAGCAACCTTAGTTCGTCACGCGCATTAAGCGATGTGACCGTCCGTCACGGAGGCAGTTACAGCGCGGCGGCAGTAGGCGAAGTAAACGTGGTAACGGAGATGAAACGTACCCATGCTGTCATAGGCGGCGAAGGGAACGGCGGAGTCATTTACCCCGAATGTCACTACGGCAGGGATGCACTGGTAGGCATAGCATTGTTCCTCTCAGGACTGGCAGAGAAAGGCTGCACGGTAAGCGAATGGAAACGCGAACTGCCGCAGTATGCCATATCAAAGAACCGCATCGACCTGTCGCCGCAAATGGACGTGGACGAGGTGCTCCGCCGAGTCAAAGAGACCTACAGGAACGAACGCGTGAACGATATAGACGGAGTAAAAATAGACTTTGCAGACGGCTGGGTACACCTCCGCAAGAGCAATACCGAACCCATTATCCGCGTCTATTCGGAAGCCGCAACCATTGACGAAGCCAACCGCCTTGCACGACAAGTAATGAAAATGATTGAACAATAAATGGAAATACTGATAACCAACGACGATGGCTGGGGAAGCAAAGGTCTGACGACATTGATACACAATCTGCTGCCCTTGGGACATCTGACCGTACTGGCTCCTGACGGAGCGCGCAGCGGAATGTCGAACGCCATATCCTCGAATACACCGATGACGCTGCACCACCTACCGAACAGAGAGGATATGCCTGGAGTGGATATATACACGACAAGCGGTACTCCGTCGGACTGCATCAAATTGGCAGTGAATGTGCTGTTTGGCGGCGACAGTAACAAAATAGACTTGGTAGTGAGCGGCATCAACCACGGCAGCAATGCCGCCATCGACATCATCTATTCGGGGACGATGGGAGCGTGCTTCGTAGCCGCCGAACAGGGAATACCTGCCATCGGCTTTTCGATTTACGATATGGATGCGGATGCGGACTTCTCGTATATGGAGCCTTACCTGCTGCGTTTGACGCGCGAACTGTATGAGAAAGGTATGCCACGAACCGTGTGCTACAACATCAATGCGCCGAAGGGAGCGATACGGGGCGTTCGCTACACGCGGCAATGCGTGAGCCACTGGGCAGAAGAGATACGCCCTCTTCAGATAGTAGATGGCGAGCAGACCTACGCTATGACGGGTTACTTGGTGAACGACGAGCCGGAGGCGGAAGATACGGACGAATGGGCAGTAACCCACGGATACCTGTCCATCCAGCCTTGCAGCATCGATATGACGTACTATGGAAAGATGGGATAAATACTGGATTGGGATTGTATTGGGTCTGCTGATGCCCGCCGTGGTGGCTTACTTCTATATTGACACCTACGGGTTGCAGCCGTCCATCGAAATCTTCGGTTTGGCACTGAAACAGATGTGGAGCAAACTACTGATAGTAAGCGTATTCCCAGACTTGGCATTTATCTTTGTGTTCTATTCAGCCGATATGTGGAAAGTGAGCAAGGGGTTGCTGATAGGGGCTTTCCCTTATATCCTTGCCGCTATCGGATTTTTGCTATAATCGTTCTTGAACGCGCAGCGGTATGAAGTACTTTTTGATTGCGGGCGAAGCATCGGGCGACTTGCATGCATCGAACCTGATACGCAGTCTGCGGGAGCGTGACCCGCAGGGCGTGTTTGTGGGTATGGGCGGCGAGAAGATGCGCGGAGCAGGCTGCCGATTGGTACAGGATTACAAGGAAATGGCTTTTATGGGCATTGTGGCGGTGCTGAAGAATCTGGGTAAGGTGCATCGCAATTTCCGCATTGCACACGAAGCGTTGCTGCAAGAAAAGCCGGACGTGGTGATACTGATTGACTATCCGAGTTTTAATCTGCGAATGGCGCGATGGTGCAAACAGCATCTACCACAGACGAAAGTGGTCTATTATATCCCGCCGAAGGTATGGGCGTGGAAGTCTTGGCGGGTGCATCAGATAGCACGTTACACAGACCTTGTGTTGGGTATTTTCCCGTTTGAACCTGCTTTCTACAAGCGTTACGGCTATTCGTGCCTCTACGTAGGCAACCCGACAATGGACTGCATACGCGAAGCGCAAAAAACAGAGCCGCAGACCTCGTTCCCGCAACCGCTGATAGCAGTACTTCCGGGAAGCCGCAAAAACGAAATCAGCCATTGCCTGCCGGATATGATACAGGCGGCAAAGGAAGTGCAACGGACGCATCCGCAATACCGCATCGCGGTTACAGCCGCACCCGGGAAGGAAGACACGTTCTACCATAGCCTGTTACCCGAAACGGACAACTCCCTGCTACTGACGCGCGACACATACGGCGTACTCAGGCAGGCTGACGTTGCTATAGTCAATTCGGGAACAGCCACATTGGAAACGGCACTCTTCGGATGCCCCTTAATGGCGGTTTACCACATTGCTGCAAGCAGGTTCTTCGGCAAACACGTAGTGGACTTGTTCAAGCACTATATCTTCCACGACGGCTACTTCACACTTGTCAATATACTGTCAGGGAAAGAAGTCATCAAAGAACTGATAGCCGAACAATTCACGGTAGAGAATATCACGAAAGAGGCCACACGACTGATAGACGATACGGATTACAGAAACAGCCAAATTGCCGGTTTGCAACAATTATCCGCCATTCTTGGCGGGAACTGCGCTGCCGACACTGCAGCTGAAACCATCCTCAAAACTTGCGTATGAAAAAGACACTTGTCACCATCGTTGTTGTCCTGCTGCTGACGGCGGCGGAAGAGGTGTACCGCCTCTATGCTTCACAACATGCCGCACCCGCGCAAGACTCAACCGAAGTGCTGACAGACAGCGTGAATGCCGCTCCATTGGAAATTCCCGCTATGCTTAACCCACAGCCGGAACAATACATCGAGCATTTGGCTTACACCGTCAGTTACAACCCCCAACGGCGCATCCCCAACTGGGTCGCCTACCGCTTGGACAATGACGAAGTAACCGATACGTACTCACGTGCCGACAAGTTCCTGCCCGACCCGATGGTGAAAAAAGATGCGGTAGTAACCAAAGACTATTCGGGTTCAGGGTACGACCGTGGACACATGGCACCCGCAGGCGATATGCGATGGTCGGAACAGGCGATGCGCGAATCATTCTATATGACCAATATCTGCCCGCAAAACCACAATAACAACGCGGGCGACTGGAAAGACCTGGAAGAACTGGTACGCGACCTCGCACGCCGGTACGGAAGTATTTACATCTGCTGCGGACCGATTGTAACGGACGAGAATACCACCATCGGAACAGCACGCAAGATAGTAGTACCGCAAGCCTTCTTCAAGGTGCTGTTAAGACAGAAAGCAGACGGCTCATGGACATCCATCGGCTTTGTCATGCCCAACCAAGCAGGCAACCGGCCGCTGATGACCTATATGCTTTCCGTGGATGAAGCGGAACAGATGACCGGACTGGACTTCTACCCTGCCCTGCCCGATGACATTGAAAACAAGACAGAAGCCGACTTTGTCATAGCCGACTGGACATTATGAAAACAATTTGACCCTTAACTATATGGCACAAACAGAGATTAACACATTAGGCGAGTTCGGACTCATTCGGCACCTTACCGAAAACCTCCAAACGCACCAACAGAGTACAATAAAAGGCGTAGGCGACGATGCTGCCGTGATGGACTTTGGCGGCAAACGGACATTGGTAACCACCGACTTGCTCTTGGAAGGCATACACTTTAACCTTGAGTACGTACCGCTCAAGCATCTGGGTTACAAAGCAGTGGTGGTCAACCTTTCGGACATATATGCCATGAACGGCACGCCGACACAGATAGTGGTCGGAATAGGTGTTTCAGCCCGCTTCCCCGTGGAGGCATTGGACGAACTCTATAGCGGCATCCGTCTGGCGTGCGACAAATACGGTGTTGACCTCGTTGGCGGCGACACGTGCTCCTCAATGACGGGACTGACCATCGCCATTACCTGTATAGGTACAGCGGACGAACAGGACATCGTTTATCGCAACGGAGCCAAAAAGAACGACCTCATCTGCGTAACAGGCAATCTGGGTACTGCTTATCTCGGACTCCAACTCCTCGAACGCGAACGCATAGCACTGCAAGGACTAAAAACAGGCGACGAGATAGAGGCTTTCAAAGGGAGAGAATACCTGCTGTCACGCCAACTCAAGCCTGAAGCGAGGAAAGACATTGTTGAAGCACTCCGTCAGGCGGGCATACACCCGACGGCAATGATGGACGTGTCGGACGGGCTGTCGTCCGAACTGCTCCATATATGCCACGAGTCGAGGTGCGGCTGCGCGGTTTATGAGGACAAACTGCCCATCAACTACGAGGCGGCAAAAATGGCGGAAGAGATGAACCTCAACATCGTCACCTGCGCACTCAACGGGGGAGAAGACTACGAACTGCTCTTCACCTGCAACATCAACGACTACGAGAAACTCATCCCGCTTGACGATGTGTATATAGTAGGGCACATCACCGACCCTGCCGACGGCACTCTGCTCATCGGAAGAAACGGCGAACAACTCCCCCTCAAAGCACAAGGCTGGAACGCATTTACTAACAAACAACAATAATTAACCATCTAAAAACAATTACATTATGAGAAAAAAATTCTTTTTGCTGTCACTCATTGTGGCACTGATGTTTGCCATAGCAGACATCGCAAAGGCGGAAACAGCCGCATTCAAAGTCAAAGGTCAGGACGTCGTTTTTACAAACGGAGCCGCCACAGTGGACAATATCGTGCTTATGGAAAATAAGACCACGAAAGAATTAACCGTGATCCTCAATCCGGATGAAACAGACGGAACGTACATCTATGTTCCCAATGGCGAGTATTTCTTTGACTACAACGGTGATGACTACAAAAAAATCACTTTCTGCTTAATGCAAGACATCACTATCTATAGCAGTAGCAACTATATGTTTGTATGTTTTGGTCGTGCCGGCAACAACATCCAAATGAATTTTGCTTCTTTGGTGGGCGATGTGACTCTCATCTTGCGAGAACAGTACGGTGATTCGTATTCGCGTCCTATGTTCTATCTTGCATACACCGACGTAAACCTGAACGCATCGACCGACAACAGCAAGGTGAATATCAAATTCATCAACAATAGCGAAGAAGGAGGAGGTATCTTCTATGGTCGCTATCCTTCCACAGTAACATTCGGCTACGGCGACTACTACATGGAATCCGAAAACGAATTGACAATCTACAATTTCTTCGATGGCGAACTGACAGTCAAAGGTTTGGCTATGTTGGGTGGATATGACGACAATTTTTATTACTCCGAGCCGTTTGGTGCGCATATCACGGGACTCGCTTTGACGGACTGCGATGACAACCAGATTATGGGAGAGGTTGCCTTGAAATACCTGCCTGATAATTGGCAATACTTCGGTCCTGAGAATTATGCATCATGGTCTATTGTTCAGAGTTGCACCGACGGAGTTACCCTGCGCCTTACCGGAGCGGGCGACATGTCAGATACCGAAGTGCCTTGGGACGAATACAAAAACATTATCAATACGGTTGAGATTCAGAGTGACGTAATGATACCCCTTACCGTCTTGCCCAAAAAGGCTTTTGCACAAATGCCCAACCTCAAAACCGTTCGTTTTCTTTATACTACGGGCATAACCGAAATACCGGATTCGCTGTTCTACAAATGTACCGGTTTGGAAAAAGTGGAATTCTCGGGATGCGAAGCTATGGATTTGAAGAAGATTGGCAGTTGCGCATTCGCCAATACGGCACTTCAGACTTTTGCCATACCTGCCACTGTGGAGGAGATTGGAACTAGTGCGTTTGAGGAGTGTCAAAAAGCGGACATCACCCTCCCTGCTGCTTTGAAGAAGATAGGCAAATCTGCGTTCTTGAATGGTAACATTCTCCGCTTACCGAAAGCAGTAGGCAAGGTGGAGACCTTTGATGCGAATGATGCGTACAATGCCAGTGTGTTTTCCGGTCCGAATGCATCGCTCTATTATGAAGGCACACTGAATGATTGGCTCACGGGCGATTTTGAATGGATAATGGCTACTCTACATGTTAAAGGAAGAGCACATTTGTTCATTGACGGGAAAGAAATCGTTGACCTCGTTATTCCGGAAGGCATGCGGGTTGGAGAACATCATTCTGCCCGACAATATCACAGAAGTGGGGGAAGAAAGTTTTTCAGGATGTGAGAATGTATCCACATTGCAACTTTCAAAAGGAATGTCATTTATTAACAATGGTTCATTCGATGGTCTGGCAATAACAGAATTGACGGTTCCGGAAGGTGTAAACGCCATCAATTCGTTTGCATTCAACGATTGTGAGCAATTGAAGGAGGTAACACTGCCCCGAACCCTTGAGAATGTTTTCTCGCTCGCGTTTACAGGTTGTACATCGCTGGCAAAGGTAACCTCCTATGCATGGGCACCCGATGCACAGGACAATAGCTGGCCCGACAATGATGCGCAACTGATTGTTTGGAAAACAGCACAGAAGAACTATGAGGACAACGCGGGCTGGGCAGACAGATTCACTTTCGGAGAGCCGATGCTCGACGGATATGTGAGCGTAGAGGCTAATAACTATGACCTCGGTAAC
>CADAAF010000019.1 GCA_902785805.1 uncultured Bacteroidales bacterium
AATCGGTGTGCTGCCTATGTTCCTTCGGAGTGGTCTGCTTAATATATCGATTATGTATCGTATATGTAACGTATATGTAACGTATATGTATCGTATATCTATCGTGTTTCTTTCGTAGGTGATTGCTGATTGGGCACTGATTTTGATAGTGGGATTAGTATCCATATACTATCCGAATAGTATCCGAATAGTTATCCCTATAGTATCCGATTAGTATCCATATACTATCCATATAGTATCCGAATAGTCGGCATGGGTAGGGTAAAGGTAGGGCAAAGGTAGGGCAAGGGTAGCGCAAAGGTAGCGCAAGGGTAGCGGAGGGCATGGGGTTTGGGGGCTGAAAGGTATGGGTAAGATTGGCAATTTTGAGGGAGTTGTATGTTTTTTGCAAAATTCATTTGCACGTTTCGGTAGAATGCGCTACCTTTGCCGCCGATTTGCGCGAAAAAGCGACGTCAATGAAAGACTTTCGGTTGGATAACCTTGTGTTGAGCCAGTTCAAGGCGGGTACGTATGAGTTCGATTATGTGCTTGATACGGCTTATTTTCAGTCGGTTGAGAAATCGGAAGTGCTTGACGGGAATGTGGCAGTCCACTCGCAACTGACGATAGGTGAAGACTCATACCGTCTGCGGATGACCCTGAAGGGGCAGGTTTATGTGACTTGCGACAGGTGTCTTGAGCCGATGGTGATTCCCGTAGAGTGCGAGGAGATGATAGAAGACGAAGAACAGACCCTTGACCTGCTTTGGACAGCATACGAAACAGTAACAATAAATCTTCCGATGGTGCATTGTCACCCCGACGGTGGTTGCAACCCCGAAATGGCTGCCCTTCTCCAAAGCCACCTCCGAAGCGCCGAGGAAGAGCCCGAAGAAATATAAACTAATAAAACACATACAATTATGGCACATCCTAAACGAAGACAATCGCACACCAGACAAGCCAAACGTCGTACCCATGACGTGGCTAAGATGCCCGCATTGGCCATCTGCCCTAACTGCGGCGCACATTACATTTACCACACCATCTGCCCCGAATGCGGTTACTACCGTGGTAAACTGGCTGTTGAACATGCCGCAGAGGCATAACGTAAATCACTAAGACATTTCTAAGCAAAGGCTCTCAACTGTTACTCACAATAGCAGCAAGGAGCCTTTGCGGTTTAGTCGCCACAGCAATTATGCTTGAGGCATGAGTTATGAAGAATCCAGGCAACACTAATCCCCACGAGGAAAGACCTTCGTTCCAGACATATCTGAAGCGAGGCGATTTCCGCAAACAGTCCCAGCCACGGGAAGAGACACGCCGCCAGCCGGCATCGCGCAATGCAGCCAAGCCGACCGCCAATACCCGTAGCAGAAACGCTGCCGCCCGCAATACGGAAGAGACACCGAGACGCAATCCTGCCGTCTATTCCCAGCGCAAACAGCAGCAATACAAACAGCGGATGGAAGACCCGTCCAAACCAATCCGTCTCAACAAGTACCTTGCCAATGCCGGCATCTGCTCCCGCCGCGAAGCAGATGACTATATACTGGCAGGTGTGGTGAGCGTCAACGGCGTAATAGTGGATAACCTCGGCGCCAAAGTGATGCCCACCGACCGCATCCTCTTTCACGACCAACCTGTTCACCGCGAACAAAAAGTATATATACTTCTCAACAAGCCGAAGAACACCGTCACGACCACCGATGACCCGCAAGAGCGTCATACAGTGATGGATATAGTGCGTAACGCCTGTTCCGAACGCGTCTATCCCGTAGGCCGATTAGACAGGAACACCACAGGCGTGCTGTTGCTGACCAACGACGGCGACCTTGCCGTCAAACTGACACATCCCAAATTCGGCAAGAAGAAGATTTACGCCGCCACCCTCGACAAAGCCCTGACCGAAGAAGCCGAACAGACTCTCCGTCAAGGAGTGGTGATAGACGGCGAGAAAATAGTTCCCGACGCATTGGAGTTCCCCAAGGACGACCGCTTGCATATAGGATTGGAAATACACTCTGGCCAGAACCGCGTGGTAAGACGTATGTTCGAGCAAGTGGGTTATCACGTCCAGCAATTGGACCGCGTCAGTTTTGCGGGTCTGACCAAGAAGAACGTCCCTCGAGGCAAGTTCCGTTTCCTGACCCCCAAAGAAGTGGCAATGCTGCAGATGGGAGCCTTTGAATAAGCAAAACGAAAACCATTCTTGATACGAGGAGACGAGTCCGTCCTTGTTTCAAACGAATAACGGGACTCAATAACAAACTAATAAATCAAATCATTGTTATGATTATTGGTATTCCAAAAGAGATCATGCACGGCGAGAACCGCGTTGCATGTTCGCCCGAAACGGTGGGTAAGTTTGTAAAGGACGGCTATACCGTTCTGGTAGAGAATCACGCAGGTGACGGTGCTCTTTATCACGATGAAGAGTATGCCGCAGCCGGTGCCAAGATGATGTCAAAAGCAGAGGACATCTATGCTCAGGCAGAACTGATTCTGAAAGTGAAAGAGCCTCTGTTCAACGAACAGCTTGGCAAACACGAAGTGGAACTGATGCACAAAGGTCAGTATCTGATTACTTTCATTCACCCCGCTTCTCCGGTTAACCACGAGATGGTAAAGAAACTGACCGCTCAAGGCGTTACCGCTTTCACCCTTGACTGCATTCCCCGTATCAGCCGCGCTCAGAACATGGACGCTCTGACCTCTATGTCCACCTGCGCAGGTTACAAAGGAATCATTATGGCCGCCGACCACATGACCAAGTTCATCCCGCAGATGTTCACAGCCGTAGGTAAGATTGAGCAGGCTAAAGTGATGGTAATCGGTGTAGGTGTAGCCGGTTTGCAGGCTCTTGCTACCGCCAAACGTCTGGGCGCTACCACATACGCAGCCGATATTCGTCCGATGGCAGCCGAGAACGCACAGTCGCTTGGTGCCAAGATTATCGACACGGGTGTTCCCGCAGAACTCGCAGTAGGCGAAGGCGGCTATGCCAAGGCTCTGCCCGCTGATGTTCTCGCCAAAGAGCGCGAACTGCTCAAAGAGACCATCCAACAGATGGATATAGTCTTCTGCTCCGTACTCGTTCCGGGCGAGTTGGCTCCCGTTATCATCACCGAAGATACCGTCAAGGGTATGAAGAAAGGTGCCGTTATCGTGGACATCGCTATCGACCAAGGCGGTAACTGCGACATCACCCCGAAGGGAACCATCGAAGTGAAACACGGTGTTACCCTTATCGGCGTGAAGAATATCCCGGGCGAATTGCCCACATCTTCCACTTGGATGTTCTCCAACAATATGTACAATCTGGTTACTTACCTCGTTAAGGACGGTAAGATTGAACTGAACATGCAAGACGAAGTGATTGCAAAGAGTCTGGTATGCACGAACGGCGAACTGCTCCACGCAGGTGCCCGCAAAGCTATGGGACTGTAAATAATGTGTAACATCAGTGAATAGCTGTTAATTAATAATTAATATCCCGTAAGATACTATGCTTCATAGGTTTGGCATCCTGCGAGATATTAATTATTAATTGTTAATTGTCAAATAAATATGCATCCTCTTATTCTGGTAGCCGTATTTGTCGTATGCACGGTGGTCGGTTACTTCATAATCAGCAATGTGCCGAGTCTGCTGCATACTCCGTTGATGTCGGGTATGAACGCGTTGTCGGGTGTGACGATAGTAGGTGCATTGGCTTCAACCGGTGTGGCATACCTGATAGGTGACGGCGTCTGGGCGCAGGTGTTCGGCGTGCTCGCTATCATACTTGCCGCCATCAACGTGTTTGGCGGATTCGGTATAACCCACCGTATGCTTCGTATGTTCAATAAAAAGAAACCGCGCGCATGACTTGGCAGATTGTACTCAGTATTGTGCTGTCGATAGCAGTTATCGGCGGTATATCTATGATGAGCAAAGTGAAAACGGCTGTTGCAGGCAACCTTCTGTCGGCATTGGCTATGCTCGTCGGCGTAGTGGCAACATTCATTTTCAGCGGGATATTCAGCGTTTGGACCGTCTATGTCGCCATTGTCATAGGTGCTCTCATCGGCGGTCTGATGGCGAGCCGTGCCCAGATGATTCAGATGCCGCAGTTGGTGGCACTATTCAACGGACTCGGCGGCGGCGCTTCCGCACTCGTAGGTGTGATGACCTATATGGAGTGGGGAATGAACAGCACATCCGAATACCCCGGATTCGTTCATTTTACGGCTGTTCTTGCCATTGCCGTGGGTATGATTACCCTCATCGGCTCCCTTGTGGCAGCCGGCAAACTGGCACGCATTATTGACGGCAGACCCAAAGTCTATCCCGCACATTCAGCCATTACCCTTTGCCTGCTTGTTCTGTCCGTCGTACTCATTGTTTTGGGTACTATATATGGAAAGAACCTGTGGATTGCCATCGGAACACTCCTCTTTACGGGTTGCTTCGGCTTTATGTTCGCCATCCGTGTCGGAGGAGCCGATATGCCAATCACTATCTCGCTGCTCAACTCTCTTTCCGGTGTGGCAGGGTCGATTGCCGGTATGGCAATAGGCGACATCTTCCTTGTTGCCGTAGGAGGTATAGTAGGTGCATCGGGATTGCTCCTTACACAAATAATGTGCCGTGCTATGAACCGCAGCCTGATGAGCATTCTGCTCGGCGGCGCACTTGCACAAAAGAAGAAAGTGGTACCCGCTCCTGCCGTTACCACCAAAACACCTCAAGGACAAACCACGCAGTTTGCCCCTAACCAAGATTTTGAAAAACTTTTAGAACAATTAAACGATATGGAAGTCAAGCAACTACTCGATGCCATTGAGGCATTAACCAAAGAAGTCGCCGGTTTGCGCGAGCAACTGGCTCAAGGCGGTGCTGTAGCACCTGCCGCAGCGGAAAAACAAGAGGCCAACACCCCCTCCGCAGTCCTTTCCAAAGCCAAAAACGTCATTATCGTTCCCGGTTACGGTATGGCACTGGCACAAGCACAACACACTGTCAAACAACTTGCTGACAAGCTGGAGCATCGCGGTGCCAATGTGCGTTTTGCCATCCACCCCGTGGCAGGTCGTATGCCCGGTCACATGAACGTATTGCTCGCCGAAGCTGACATACCCTACGAGAAACTGTATGAGATGCAGGCTATCAACGACGACTTCAAGACTGCTGACGCTGTTGTGGTTATCGGTGCGAACGACGTGCTGAACCCTGCTGCTAACACTGCCGAAGGAACACCTATCTACGGTATGCCCGTTCTCGCTGTTGCCGATGCGAAGGAAGTCATTGTCTGCAACTACGACCTCAAACCCGGTTACGCAGGCGTTGAGAACCCGCTCTACAAACGCGAAAAGGGTGTTTATCTCTGCTTGGGTGACGCCAAAGAGACGCTGATGAACATCATCGAAGGCATTAAGTAAAACGAACTTACAAAGCAGACCATCCGGCTCTGCCAGCAAACGACTATGTGCGGAATCGTAGGATATATAGGTAAACGACAGGCGTACCCTGTGCTTATCAAAGGGTTACACCGCCTGGAGTATCGCGGTTATGACAGTGCCGGAGTGGCTCTCATCAATCCGGCAGGAAATCTCAACGTGTATAAATCGCAAGGCAAAGTATCTGACCTTGAAGATACAGCGCAGCACCAGGACCTTACGGGTTCGATTGGCATAGCGCACACGCGTTGGGCAACCCACGGCGAACCTAATTTCCGTAATGCGCATCCGCATCTGTCGCAATTCGGACGACTGGCTATCGTGCACAACGGTATAATAGAGAACTACGCTCCTTTGCGCGAAAAGCTCTGGCAGAACGGGCGCACATTCAAGAGCGACACCGATACCGAAGTGGTTGTACAACTCATTGAGTACTTGCAAGAGAAACAGCAACTATCTTTCCAGCAATCTGTTCAGCAGACTCTGCAGATGCTGCAAGGCTCGTATGCCATCGCCGTATTGGACAAGAACCAACCCGACACGATTGTGGCTGCACGCAAGGGCAGCCCGCTCGTGGTCGGAGTGGGGGACGATGAACTCTTTCTCGGTTCGGATGCCTCACCTATCGTGGAATATACCAACCGCGTTATCTACCTTGATGACGAGGATATGGTGGTTCTCCATAGGGGAACGGGCGCGAATACGAGTGAGGTCAGTATCGACCTGATGACGGTCAGCGGCGACCGCAAACAACCGCGCATTGAGCAGGTGTCTCTTGATGTCAGCCAGCTTGAGAAAGGCGGGTATGACCATTTTATGCTCAAAGAGATTTGTGAGCAGCCGCAGTCGCTTCGTTCGTGCCTCCAATTTGCCCGCAGGACTCTTGCGGGTGAGGAGGCGGAAGGAATATTCACTTTGTTGGAGTCCAGTCAGCGGGTACTCATTACCGCATGCGGCACCTCGTGGCACGCCGGCATAGTGGCGAAGTATGCGCTTGAGCAGATGGTACGTGTTCCGGTGGACGTGGATTATGCTTCGGAGTTCCGTTACCGCAATCCCGTCATTACCCGGGGGGATACAGTGATTGCTATTTCCCAGTCAGGTGAGACCGCCGACACGCTTGCCGCCATCGAAATGGCTAAGAATCAAGGTGCCAAGGTGCTGAGTATATGCAACGTCATCGGCTCGTCTATCCCCCGTGCTTCCGACAAGGTCATCTACACTATGGTCGGTCCCGAAATAGGGGTTGCCTCCACGAAGGCTTTTACGGCGCAAGTATCTGTACTGACCATGCTTGCGTTGCTATGGGGCAAGCGGAAAGGCACTCTGAGCGCTGCCCGTTGCGAGGACTTGTTGAAGGAAATGGACGCTCTGCCCGAAAAGATACAGCAGGTTCTCAATCAGCAACCTGCCATTCGCCGTATGGCAGAGACGTTGTCTTTCGCCTCTTCGTGTCTGTATATAGGTCGCAGTTACAACTATCCTGTTGCGTTGGAAGGTGCGCTCAAACTCAAAGAGATTAGTTATATCCATGCCGAGGGCTATCCTGCAGCCGAGATGAAACACGGTCCGATAGCACTCATCTCGCAGGAAATGCCGGTGGTTACCATCGCCACGGCGAGCGATATCTACGACAAACTTGTGAGCAATGTGCAGGAGATACGTGCGCGGCAAGGGCGAGTTATGGCTGTCGTAACGGAGGGTGATACCGAGGTGGTCCGTATGGCGGATTGTTACGTGGAAGTGCCCCGTGTATCCGAGTGCCTGAGTCCCATACTTAATATCGTTCCGTTGCAGCTCCTGTCTTACTATGTAGCGTGTCTCAAAGGGTGCAATGTGGACCAGCCGCGTAACCTTGCCAAGTCCGTCACTGTGGAGTAAAAACAGCCTGTTTTTATCAAGTTTAAGTGACAAAATGCATAATTTTTACTTTTTTTGTCGGTAAATTTTGCTGTATTGCAAATAAGCAGTACTTTTGCCGCGCTTTGGGAACGAGCGAGTGTTCCTGATACGATAAGGTATCTCCTTTTCCAAGGCTGAATGGTGGTCATAGCTCAGTTGGCAGAGCATCGGATTGTGGTTCCGAGTGTCGTGGGTTCGAGCCCCACTCTCCACCCTCTCTTTTTACCCCGTGAGTCATACACTCGCGGGGTATTTCTTTGTCCGCAAAAATCCGACATCTTGCATTTTGTCATGTCTTTTTGCATGGCTGTCCGGTAAAACTTTGTTATCCGTAAAAACATTGAACTTATAGGTCAAATCGCAGGCTTTTTGCTTGCAGCCTGTAATCAGCATATTGTAGTATGATATTATTATGTTATTATTATGTTATTATTATGTTATTATTATGTGATTCCAATACCCTCACTGAACTCTCACTGAACCCGCACCGGCCACGCAACCTCGCCGCAATGTTATTCTGACAAGTGGAGATTGCTTTTTGCTTTCACCATAACGCACGCATGATTGTCAGAGCGTTATAACGCTCCTCACTGCCTGTCTTGGGTTTTTATAAGAAAGTAATAATTTTTTTTGATAATTCCGAATAATAGTAGTACTTTTGCGCGCTAAACCCAAATACCTCCTAATACAATCAATCGTATGAAAAAATTATTCTCAAGAATCTTGCTTTTAGTAGCATTCGTAGTGGCACTATCTGCCTGTGACAAGAACAAGGAAAACCCCGGCAACAACCCTCCGACAGACACGTCAATGCCGAAGATTTCGCGTAACTTTGATGACCTGACCGCATGGTATGCCGAAGCAATCAAACGCACGCACCCTTATGCAACCTCCGCTTGGAGCAGCGATGCGGATATAAATGACTTTAACCTCCTGTTAGTTAATCAAGAAAAGACCCGTATCTGCAAGATAACTCCGGAAGGCAAAAAGGAACTGCCGCAGAGCGAGTGGTCGGAAGAACTGAAAAACGAACTGAGCAATATCAGTTCATACGGATATACCGTCATAGACGGCAAGTACCACACACTTATAGTGTGCGATTTCGCGTTTTTCGATGAAAAAGCAGAGATAACCAAACAGACACTTGGTTATGTCGTTTCAGACGAAGAGATTGTCTATGAGTGGCTGGCACTTTTCTACCACGAGTCGTTCCACCAGTTCGTACAGAAAGCGCACAAAGGCTGGAAAGCGGAGCAGACAAATAGCGACCGTTCGCAGACTTATCCGATCGACTACCAACCGCGTATCTATCGCAAACTGGCTCTGATTGCGTTGAAGAATGTATGGCTGGACGAGTCTGTCAGGGACGCTCAATACGCCCGTGCCAAATACTGGATGGACAAATATGAGAAGAACTATGCGCAAGAGGCTGCGTTAATCAAGAACTATGATATTGACGAATCTACTGCTGAATACTTCTCGCGTTATATTATTCACTCGGCTTTCCCCTCTTATGACGCCCTGTATGATATTGACGGACGAAACATCTCGTTAGGTGTGGATGCTGAGAGTTATATGCAGTGTGTAGCCCTTCAACTGCTTCGCAGAGAAGGACGTTTGACCGAGGCGACAGAGGCTTGCAAGTCATATTCGCTTACTCCGATTAACTGCCTTCTCAAGAATGTCCAACTGCCTGCCAACTACGATGAGAGTCAGGATGAAGCAGACATAAAGCGTATCACAGAGGCGATGGACAAGGCCTTCGGCAACAATCCGATACTTAAACCCATCGGCGAACTGACAGCACGTCACAAGGCAGGACAACAATGCTATTTGGGTCTAAGAACCAAGGCGGGCGCATACGTTGATCTGTCGGGTGAATACAACTTGGCGGAACTGCCCGGACTGCGTTGTATGATTTCACTTTCCTCTTCTATAGAGACGTATGAGATAGAGAGCCTTACGGTCATGGGTAGAGGTTTCTATTATTTAGTGCCGTTGGCTGGCGAAAATGTATTGTCACTCTCAGATGTACAGCCCTCTGACGAACTGTCGCCGGTTGAAGGTGTGACCATTGAGCAGAAAGCACAACTGACGGCTGTGAACGAGGAAGGAGTGAAAGTCAAAGAACTGCCGGCGGATGTTCTTGTCGGAAAAGACAAATTCGGAAACAAATACTATATTTGTCAATTTACTAACTAACTAAATTTTATTAACAACTATGAAGAAGTTTTTTTCTTTGGCAGTAGTATGCTGCCTTGCCTTGGTAGGCATCGTGTTCTCTTCTTGTGAGAATGAGCAGAAAAGTAATTATCAGTATGTCGTGGGGTTGGCTAAGGTGGAACAGGATCCGCAACTCAGTATGCAGTTTGAGTTGTCTGGTCTGCCCATCATTATGGAAGAGATGAAAAAGGCTACTGACAGAGCAGATGCCAATTCTATCATTATCAATGACACCCGCTCCAATGCGGATAGACGTGCCAAAGAGGCGTTTGATAACGGTGTAGCCAAACTGCGCAAGGAAACGAATGACTCCTATAAGGGGTTGATTGTGGTACTGAATCTCTCTGATCCTGATACTGAAATCAAAAGAGTTACATTGTAATAACTACTCATTTAGGCATGCGGGGCTGATAACCTCGCATGCTTGCTAAATAAACTCACACTTTATATGAAACAATTGTATTCCATTCTTCTTTTTGTACTTTGTACATTGTCACTTTGTGTTTCCCCTGCAAGTCTGCAAGCCAACAACTATCTGGAGGTGCAGGATCATTATTCGGTGTACGCTACCGGCCGTGATGCTATTCACGTTAAAGTCCCTCTCTGGGCATACGGAAGGGTAAACAACTACTATATAGCCAATAACAGTTACCTTTATTTTCAAGAGAGCGGTTCGGATGAAGTGTGGTTTGCCGTATGGTTCAAGGCTGACCGCGAAGGGGACAACCTCAAGGCTGACGGAAAAGGAAGCGGACAGATATTTATTACTCCCGGGCGTGGTAATGTTGTTATCACCAACACCTATGACGGCACACGGCAGCAGGTAAACGAAGGGGAAGGATGGAAACCGTTTATTGTCAAGCAAGGCTCCGTCAATGACTGCTCCCAACTAACCACGCTGGAGTTTGACTGGTATCCTCCGGAGAGCGTAAACGGCAAGAATTTCAAGATCGGTATGCATTTGGAGATAAACAAGTACAGCAGCGGTGAAATAGCATACAAAAAAGATTTTCTTTTCCCGACTTTGTTTACAGGCGGCGAGAATCAGCAGGCTCCGCAACTCTATACACCCTATCTGTATGTCGTCAATGAGGATGGCGCAGCCGGATATGGTCTTGCTGCCATTCCTTATGTTACTTTTCAGACACCGCTCACATATACCATGTCGTATGAACCCGACAAAGCAGTCAAGACTTCTTCCCGTTCAGGCAACATCTATATGCAAACGCAAGACACGGTACAGCAAAACGTGAAGGCGGAGTTTTCTGTCTATCGGGACGAATCATTAGGCACACTCACTACTCTTACTACACCGGCAATAGAGGTGCCTGCATACCACCGTATATATGATTTGGAAACGGTGGAGCAAAAAGATGAATCGGGTAGTCTGACAGGTGCCAACATCATACGTTGGTCTATCCGGCATCCTGCAGAGAAAGACCTCGTGGACGGTGACTATTTCGAGATACAGCGTGCCTACGAGAGCGACTACTCCGATGCGCAGACGCTGGAGGTATTGGCTATGCGGAACGGAATATCTGAATATTCCTATACAGATGATGCTCGTGTCAAGTGGTCGGAACGGAATATGGTATCAGATACCATTCGCGCTAACTACAGCGTTACCGAACCGAACTATGTATTGCGCAATTCAGCAGGTGAGCCGCTATATGAGATGAGGGTCAGGCTAACCGCAGACAAATGTCTGATGCCGTCGCAGCCTGTATATTACAGGATACGACGTGCTTCGTCTGCTGCTTGGGGATGGGATCATGAGTTCGCAAAGACAACCGAAGTCTATCGGCATAATTACCTTGCGCCGTTGGCTGAACAGCAAGCGGATTATACGTTGGACCCGGATTTCCAAAATAACAGAACCGTGCATTTCAATATCAAGATAGACAATGCTGACATTACCTATATGCCGCCTGCTATTGAGGATTGCCGGTTGGACTATTCGTTCATTAAATGTTTGTCGGATACGGCTGTAATGAACGTCCGCATTTCCGATACGCTCGCACATTCGGTAAAGAGTATAGCTTTCCGTATATGCAAAGGCAGAGAACATACCGACACCCCGCTTTCAGCGGGCAACAATACGGTTAAACTGCCTCTTTCCGGTGAATATACAGAGTTCACTTTTTATGTTGAACCGAAGCCGAATACCGCTTTTAGAGGAGAAACAGGACCTGCCACTCATAAATTCTGGTATCTTGATAAAAATAATTTTGAATGGTACAACGGCTGTACTTTTGATATGAGTATTGAGTATATGTATGAATACTCATCCGGTCTCAAAGACTACGAATGGAAAATTTCGCATATAGCCGGCAAGTCATCGGCAACTGCCGAAGTGCAGCAGTGCTGGGAACAGGTGGAGAACACGGTGAAGCAGGAACTATATACTCGGCTTTTCGGTGCAACGAACGCTCCTGTGTTCGGCAAATGCATCTGGGACAGAACTGCCAAACTTGTTGTGACGCGAACTCACGTTGAGACGGGCGAAAAGACAAACATTATCGTCCCGCAGGATAGCATCCGCCGACAGGCGGACGGCTCGTGGTTGGCGCACATCACGGATGTAGCGGCAACACCTTGCACGCATTATCTATACCATGTCCGTATTGACCAAAGCGATGCCGAACTGCATGTTAACGACTCTATGCATTTGCAGCCCAAGAATATCCACGGTCCGGAACTTTATTTCAATGAGGCGGCACATATCCTTTCATTCGATGCCACTCAGGGAGCTACGGAAGGCGAACAGGTGAACTGTGTGCGTCTCACTTGGTTGCCGACTTCCTCCGCTGTGGATGATTATGTTTTGTGCCGTGTGGAGAAGAACTCCGACCGCGTACCCGACACACTGGCCATAACTACCGATAACACGTTTACCGATACGGACGCCACTCCCGGCGTGCATTACGAGTATATGCTTACGGCTCGTTATACTTGCAATGGCATCACTTCGGCCAACGCCGCTGCTGCAGAAGGATGGCGCACGCCCTACGGACGTATCAGCGGACATGTGCTCTTGACCGACAACAGCGGACAGAAAGGCATTACGGTCACTCTGACCCAGGGCGGTAGCACCATAGCACAGACTACTACGAATACAGCCGGTGAATATGTGTTCAACAATGTGGCATACGATATATCTGCCGGTTCTGCGTTTGTTATCACGCCTGCTTCTCAATACGGTTTGTTTACGTATAACGGTACTTCTTCCGGTGCTGCGGCTGTTACGCTGTCGAAGGGCAATGCATTGCTGACTGACGTTGATTTTGTCAATTCGCAGGCACACCGTCTCACTGGCAGGGCATTGTACAAAAGTTCCACTATTCCTGTAGCCGGTGCACTTTTCCTGCTCAATGGAGACACCATTTGCCGGAACGGACAACCTGTACAAACGGCTATTGACGGCAGTTTTGAATTGCTGTTGCCCCAGCAGCCTCTCTCGTTGCAAATCATCAAGCGTAATCATGTGTTTGAGTTGGAAGGCAGACTTTCTGTCGAAGGCTCTGATATTTTCACTCCTGTCAAGCCTATTGACGGTGTGCGCTTCTACGATACAACGAAGGTGCGTCTTATCGGTCGTGTTGCCGGAGGAACCGACCAGCAGGCTTTGCCGCGCGGTTTCGGACTCGGTAAAAACAACCTTGGTGATGATCTCCAACTTGTGCTGATGCTGGAGGGAGACAACACTGCCCATATAGTACACGACCCCGATGATCTGACGCGTGATACGATGGAGCAGACAATAGGTAATACGCATACAATCTTTGAAAAGAAACGGATTATTATCCGTCCCGATGTGGCTACCGGTGAGTATGCCGTAGAACTATTCCCTGTCAGATACAAGGTGGTACAGGCAACGGCGAAAGGCTATGCCACTCTCTTCTCCGCAGGCACGGGCAGCGAGACGTTTGATTTGACCAACGCTCCGTTGCAGCAGCAGATGGACACGCTCGGAAGTGACACTATTTACTACCATGGTGTATATGACCGTATTTATAGGACACCGGTTCAGGTGAAGATGACGCAGGTGCTCTATGGTATGGAGTGTGCCGGATTAGGTGAAAAATCGCTGCAGACGACCTCAATGAACGGACAGGGAGACATTATCCCCCTCTATACGCAAGCTTCGGACGGTTCGGTGGACTATCTCTTGGGCTATCCCGTCTTCCTTTCCGAGCGCCAATATCAGTTCACCGTTTCCGCTTTTGAGGATTACCGCTATAACAACGCCGCTTCGGGGCTGCTGGACCGCGTGCCCCAACGCAGCGGAACGATCCGTATCGTGAACGATATGGAGAGTACTACGGCGAGCCAAACGTATCCGCTGGATCAGAACGGTCAGAACAAGAACGTTCTCCTGTCCGTAAAGAACCTGGATATCAATAACACCGGTACCGCCGCTTTGCGCACCGTGACCGCCGCGCTCGAAGTAGAGAACAGTAAGGTGGAGACGGATGTGTTTAGCGCTTTTGTGAGCGGCAACCGGATCGTGCCCGCAGACCTGCGCAGCACCGAGGCGGATCTCGTGCTGCTCGATATCGTGCGTGACCCGGGTGGTACGGGCAGTAGCGCATGGCTCGAATCGGGCACAACCTACAAGTATGCTTATACCGATTCCTACGCATGGGAATTCGGCGCGACAGTGTCTCTCTCCTACGGATTGAACGTGACGCAGGATATCGGTATCGTGACCGCTCCGTTAGGCGGCGGTTCGTACATCGGTAGTACCTATAACACGAGCAAACAACTCACGATACCCTTTCCGTTGGTTCACTCATGGAAATGGGGCTACAAATACAACTACGAGTTCTCCACCACCGACCGGATCAGTACCTCGGGTTCTTATTCGCAGGTAGGCGCTAACGCCGATGTCTTCCTGGGCGCGACAACCAGCGTGCTGAGCGGTAAGATCAAGACGGTGAGTCTGATCAACGATAGTTTATGGCAGGCCCGTCAACCTGCTGTCCGTGCCGGAACGCTCAAGCTCGTGGCACAGGGTACGGGAGACGACGGCCAACCCTATTACCTCGTCATCGGCCAGCAGGTCGTCATGGGCTCACGCATTGCCAACACCTTCGTCTATACCCAGACCTATATCCTCAATACAATCATTCCTGAACTTGCCCAAGAGCGGCAGAGCAAACTGGAACTCTTCGCAAACAGGGAAGCGGCTCAAGCTGCTGCCGATGCACGCGATGAAGCCGTCTATTGGGACTTGTCGGACGATGCAAACGCACATCTGAGGGACACGATCAGCAAAGCCCACTATGCCGTGATTATTCCGCAGAACACAAACAAAGTGTTCACGGACGAGATAGCGGCTCTCAACAACATCATCGCCAAATGGCTCACTATCCTCTATCAGAACGAGAAAGAGAAAGTGATCGCCCGTATGTCCGGACAACATGTCGGCACATGGTCGGTCAGCGGTGGCACCAGTCTGTCGCACTCCGACAACTATACGGCGAATGCCAACTATAACGCGATGCCGCAAGGAGGCGACCTGTGGAAATATGAAGCTAAGTACGCCTTTGTCGAAGCGGCCGATAAACTGGCCAAGCAGTGGAGCGACATGTTGACCTATTGGAATGAACGCAATCAGGGAACACTCGGCAAATCGATCACGCAAGTCGTCTCCCAGTATTTTGATGCGGTAGCGACCAACGAGTACGGCGTAGAGAATGTGAAAACACAGCAAAAACCCACTACCGAATTAGGCACGTTCACCAATACATCCAAGTGGAGCTATAACATCGAGCCGGTTGTCAGCTTCAATTCGGACGATAACCTCAGCAAGGACAAATCGACGTCCCGCAAGACCGGTTTCACGATCTCTCCCGATACGCATGGAGACATCACCGTCAGCGTCTATCGTGCCAACCAAGACAGCCTGTGGCAAGCCACCACCGAGTCCATCCGTGATAACGCCGATGCAAGCGGTGACGATATCCTGTACGGCAGTTATGTCTTCTTCACCGAAGGCGGAACGACCTATTGCCCGCATGAGCCGGAGGAACGCACCAAGTTCTACAACAAAGGAACGCTGCTCAGCGCGGAGACGCGCTATGCCGCCAAACCTGAAATGACTATGGATACCTATAGCAAGGTCAATGTGCCGGCGGAGAATGCCGCTATCTTCCATATTACGCTAATGAATAACAGCGAGGAACAGACTTCCAAAGCGGCTGACGGAGAGTTTATGACCCTCTCCCTCGCCGGAGGCAATCCCAACGGCGCACGCGTGCGCATGGATGGAGTGAACCTCGCCGCAGGATATCCGCTCTATATCAAGAGTGGCGAACCAATCAGCAAGACTATCGAGGTCTATCGCGGTACTGCCGATGATTACGAAGATATGGAATTGCTCCTGTCGCTCGACGACTGTCCGAAGGTCTACAGCACGCTCCATTTCTCCGTACATTATCTCCCCGTCTCGACCGATGTGCGCATTAACGCGCCGCGCGATAAATGGGTCATGAACACCCTCTCACCGCGTGACTCAATCGGTTATTACCTGCCCGTGGAGATTGACGGATTTGATATCAACCATAAGAACTTCGACCATATCGAATTCCAATACAAACTATCCACCGAGAATGACGATGCATGGGTTAATCAGTGCTCGTTCTTCGCGTCCGACAGCCTCTATGCCCTCGCTACGGGTAGCAAAGCGAAGATAGAGAACGGGCGAATCACGTCGTTCCGCTTCTATGGTGAGCGGGATCCGAAGGAGCTGAACTACGACCTGCGTGCCGTATCTTTCTGTCGCCATGGTTCGGGCTTCGTCACTAAGTCTTCGCCCGTCATTAGCGGTACCAAGGACACCCGACAGCCTGTTCTCTTCGGCAAACCGCAACCAGCTAACGGAATACTCACTAACCAACAAAATATCTGCCTCCAATTCAGCGAACCAATCGCCGGTAACTGGCTCGACCAAGACAATAACTTCCAAATTCTCGCCAATAACAATACCAACAACTTCACACTCAGCAACGCTCTCTTTTTCGATGGCAAAAACGGACATAAAGCGCAAACAAAAACCCTGAGAGAACTTTCCATCACCTCTCTTACGCTTGATATGCTTGTCAAACCGGCTGAAACAGGACGCGATATGATACTCTTTGCTCATGGTAACGAAGACTACTCGTTTGTATTCTCGCTTACTGCCGACAACCGGCTTAAACTATCCGCAGAATCAGACGGTTACGTGGAGGAACATATCTCCAAACCGATGGGGACGTTACCTGTCAATGATTACACACGCCTTATTATGGTGTATGATTTCGACCGGTCTTCAGTTCGTTTCTATGCCGGTACGCAGGACTTGACAGATAAGGCAGGCACCTCATGGGTGTTGCAGAACGATGCTGCACCTCTGCTTATAGGCTGTGGTCTGAACGGTGAGAATCCCTTCCACGGGAGTATGATGGAGGTACGCGTATGGACCAAACCCTTGACACCTGCTGAGATAGCCAACACTCATCATCGCCGACTCACAGGCTACGAGCACGGTCTGATGGCATATTATCCGCTCTCCGAAAGCGAAGGCGATGTCATGAACGACCTCGCATCAGGGGCTACACTCTATGCGCAAGGACTATCGTGGACTACTCCGCAAGGTATGTCGCTTGCTACCAATGGCAGCAAAGTGTTCCTTCAACCCACGCTTTTTGCCCGTACGGAAGCAGAAGACTATACTTTTATGTGCTGGTTCCGCAGCGATAACGCAGTATCTGACACGGTATCACTTCTTGCTACCGCGCTCGGTGACTCCGTAACGATGCAGATAGCCCTGCAAAACGGAACAATCCGATATACGGCAGGAGATGTGGACGAAGAAGCGGTGGCTGCTCTTTCAGATGGCAAATGGCACCATTGTGTACTGGTTGTAAGTAAGACCTACAATGCCGGTTCGCTGTATGTTGACGGAGAATTGCTGCTGATGTTCCCTGCTATCGGGACAGGTGCGTTTGCAGGCACATCTGTATGGATGGCAGGCGGACTGAAAGGAAATATTGATGACGTTTGCTTCTTTGAGCAGGCTCTACCCGCTGAATTGGTGCGCGAGTATGGCAAGCAGACACCCAACGGCGAAGAGATGGGACTCATCAATCTCCTTACGTTCTCTGCGGTCAAGCGCAATGCGTTCAATAGTATGGAGCAGGTGTTCAGTACCGACAACCGACGTGTCTTCAAGGATGCCAACGGTAACGTTGTTTCCAAGTCACAACCACTGCTTGTGGATGACCTCTCTCAGCAAGCCGATAAAAACAACTACGCTCCCGTACACGATAGAGGACAACTTACCAACTTGCCTTTCAACTGGACTTATCGGGATTCGGAATTGCTCATCAATATCAAAGCGCAAACCAAGGAAATTAACAAACGCACAATCTATCTCACTGTACGAGATGTGGAAGATCTCAACGGTAACAGATTGCCCTCTCCCGTCATGTGGACCGTATATGCCAATCTTAACAGCATCACTTGGAATCAACGCTCCGTGCAAATAGTAACAGACTACCAACAATTATCTTCTGTCCGCTATCAGTTGCCTGTGGTCAATAGAACCGGTATGACACGACAGTATCTCATTGACCATCTCCCGCATTGGCTCAACGTTTCACCGCAGCAGGGAACACTTGAGGCGGAAGAAGAGAAAACCATCACTTTAACTGTCAAGCAGGGACTCAAACCGGGAATACACAATCACGTCATCTTCCTCACCGACGATCAGGGACTTTCCGAACCCCTCCTTGTAGAGGTGGAAGTAACGACGCAATGCCCCTACAACGAACCGCAAACAGGAAAGTATCCCTACAATATGTCACTTTGCGGTATAGTCAAAAACGGTAATGTGGTGGATTCTGACCCCAACGACAAAGTCATCGCGCTGTACAATAATAATTGCGTCGGAATGGCGAATGTGAATTTTGACAACATAACCAACAAATCGAGGGTCTTCCTTACTATTCACGGTGACTTCATTATGAACCGCAAACAGATACATTTCCGCTTATGGCAGGCATCAACCGGAAAAATGTTTAACCTCGTGCCGGATCAAGAAATTCTTTTTGCGCACGGACACGTCTATGGCTGTGAAGATGGAAATCCTGTTGTCTTGACGGCAGGCGGAGGTGAAACGCAGAATATATCCCTCCACTCCGGTTGGAACTGGATCTCTACCTGTCTTGATTTGTCTGCTACCGGCGGCGATGTGAACACTTGTGTTACTGCTTCGAGTCCATGGAGTAATGCTGACCTTATCAAAAGCCCAGAAACGCGACGTTTCTGCAATTACGATGCCGCTTCCGACCTATTCACAGGCACGCTTACTAATTTCCATTTCTCGCAAATGTATATGTTATATACCGCTCAGGAGAACATAATGCAGATTTCAGGTGAACGATTGGCTGCCGACTCTATGTCTGTCCGTGTTCGAGGGGATGGTCAATGGAGTGTTATGCCTTGCCTGTTCGATGAACCCGTATCTGTTACTAAAGCCTTTGCCGATTACTACGACTATGCGGTTCAGGGCGACCTTATAAAGGGGCACAACAGCTTTGCATACTTCTCAGAGGACAAGAAATGGGAGGGTGATCTTACTGTCCTGCGACCCGGCGAAGGATACCTCTTCCGGCGTATTGCTTCCGGCTCCAAAGATATTAAGTTCTACAGACAGTCAACGTCTTCAGCACCTCAACGCGTTTGGTCTGGCACATCGGATACAAGGAGCGCGTTCAGCAATCCGTATGCTTCTGCCAATATGACGATGATTGTCCGTATAGAGGGCTTGGATGCAGGTACGCAACGCTTGGACGTATATGTGGATAACGAGTTATCTGCTTCGGCTACACCGCTGTTGATTGATAACGAACCCTTGTACTTCCTTACTATTCAGAGTGACAAGAGGGGGGCTATCCGCTTTGAGACGGAGGGAGTAGCTCTTACGCCTGAAGAAGGAACAATCTTCTATTCGGCAGACAGCCATGCAGGTAGTTTGAAAGCACCTGTACGCTTGCACGTACAAGAGGACAACCGTC
>CADAAF010000020.1 GCA_902785805.1 uncultured Bacteroidales bacterium
CCGCTTGGGCAGGCGAAGCAATGACGAAGACCGGCGACCAAGTGAACGGCTTTGATGTATATAGCTACACGCTCGAGACGGAATATGTGAATGTCATCTTTAACGATGGTGGTGCAAACAAGACTGCTGACCTGACATGGAACGCCGCCACCCCGTATTACTATGGTGACAAGTGGTATGCCGACCTCAAGGACATTCCCGCTCCTGCCACGACCGTTACTCTTTACTACGTGAACACCAACAAGTGGGAGAACGTGAACGCATACGCTTGGTACACAGAAGGTGAGACCAACCACGAGAAAGCCGCTTGGGCAGGCGAAGCAATGACGAAGACCGGCGACCAAGTGAACGGCTTTGATGTATATAGCTACACGTTCGAGACAGAATATGTACATATCATCTTCAACGATGGTGGTGCAAACAAGACTGCTGACCTGACATGGAATGCAGCAACCCCGTATTACTATGGTGATAAGTGGTATGCTGACCTCAAGGACATTCCCGCTGAAGGTGGCGAGACTCCTACTCCTGACTTCGGAATTATGGTAAATGACAAAGACTACTATGCCGGCGTGAAGAACGATGAATACGTAGGCGAAGGTTCGGAATATGCAGTAACCATTACTCTTGCAGTTGATGACAAGTTCACCAACTACGACAACGTAGCGAAAGCCGCATGGCTCGTAGCCCTTGATGATGCAGGTTATAAATTCAACGCAGTTGACAACCACTATGTAGTGACCGAAGCAGGTGAATATACGTTCTACATCAAGATTATCGGCGAAGGCAAAGACAATATGTTTGTGTCGCTGAAGAAAGAGATTACACGTGTGGATTACGTCCTCAATAACGCAGGCGAACTGGCTAAGGATGATGCCAAGATGTTTGTTCACACTTGGGGAGATGGTATGGCTGACGAAGACATCCTGATGACCGCTGTGATGGACGGTGAAACAGTAGTAGGTTACAAAGCCGCTATCAACAACCTCACACAATACCTCGTATTCGTACGTATGAGCCCCGAAGCAGAAGCTATAGATTGGGATAACAATTGGGGCAAATCAGGTGACCTCGTTCGCTGCGAAAGCAACAATGCTTATTTCACAGGTTGGAACGAAGCTACCATCAACGTTTCCTGCGATGAACCTACAGGCTTCGAAACCATCGAACAAGACGTAGAGAACGGCAAGGTAATCCTGAATGGCGTACTCTACATCATCCGTGATGGCAAACGCTATAACGCACAAGGTGTGGAAGTAAAATAATCTTTCATCCGATATGTTAAGGTAAGGGCGGCTGATTACCGCCCTTACTTACCAAAAACTTAAAGCGGACACAATGCTTATAAACACAATGAAACGTATCTGTTTACTCATTCTATCTGTATTTTTTCTTCTCCCCCTGTCAGCAGGTGAACGAACCATACAACAAGCCGCTGGGATAGCAGCGCAATTCATTAATCAACATCAACCGAATATGCGCCGTTCGGCACCGGCTACTGCTGACGCTATGCAATTAACTTTTACCGGCACCGCAGCCAATCTTACCACGCCTGCCTATTACGTCTTCACTCAACCCGGTCAGCAAGGTGTAGTCTTTGTGAGTGCAGACGACCGTATGCTGCCCGTTTTGGGTTATACCGAGTCCGGCACGTTCAACTATGAAGCCGCCAATCCGAGTCTGCGCTGGTGGCTCGCACGCTACTGCAGGCAATTAGCCGTCGTCAATAAGGTAGATGACCTGCAAGAAATAGCGCAGACACAAGACTATACGCCCGTAGAACCCTTACTCGGTGGAATTGAATACGACCAGGAAAAGCCATACAGCAACCTCTGCCCGCTTGATGGTAAATATCGCTCGCTTACAGGCTGTGTAGCTACGGCAGCAGCACAAGTGATGCGCTTCTGGAAGTACCCGACGCGGGGTACAGGCTCACATTCCTATACTGCAAGTACATTACGCAAGAAAGTGTCTGCCGACTTTAATGTCCCTTACGATTGGGACAATATGCTCGAATCATACATTGTTGGCAAATACTCTTCTACCCAAGCCACTGCCGTTGCTACACTCATGTTCCATTGTGGTGTGGCGTGCGACATGGATTACTCTTACGATGATGGCAGTGCCGCTTATACCGACGATATGGCTGCTGCACTCGATAAGTACTTTGGCTATAACGTAGGCAAATTCATTACCCAGCTTAGCGAGAATGAATACGGACCTGCCAAGTTCACACCTGCTGTGTATTCGCTTCGTTTGTCGCAAGTGCGCAACTATATATACGCCGATTTGGAGCAAGGTCGCCCTGTTATTATGGGAGGTAACGACTCCTACGGAGAAGGCGGACACGAGTTTGTTTGCGACGGACGTGACAGCAACGGACGACTGCATATCAACTGGGGCTGGTCTGGCGACGGGAATGGATATTTCGCTATTACTGCATTGGATTACGATGAATATGAGTTCTCCTCTGACTTGGATGCCATAATCGGTGTAGAACCTATGCCTACACCCGTTCCTTATACCGAAGTCACCCCTTCCGGCACTACAGATACGCGCAAAGTCCTTCGTAACGGTCAGCTCATAATCATCTCCAATGACCGGCAATTCGATGCACAAGGCATCCGCTTAAAATAATGCACATTATAAATTAACTACTATGAAACATCTTAAACACCTCACTCTTTTTCTTGTTCTCTCGTTAGCCTCCTTCTTGACAGCCCAAGTGACCACTGACCCCGCAGTCATACCGTTCGGCTATACAGGTAGCATCGTCTTCACCTTCGACCCCTCGCAAGGCACGGGAGGTATGAAAACAGCCACCGAGTGCTATTCCCACATAGGACTCATTACCGACAAAAGCAAGAACATCACCGACTGGAAATACATTATCTACACGGACAAATGGGGTACAACCCAAGAACCCGAATGGACAAAAACCGATGACGGCAAGTGGACATTCACCATTAACAATCTATACGACTTCTTTGGTGTCCCATCCGATGAGAACATCGTTGCCATCGTAATGGTTTTCCACAATGGGAAAGGCGACAACTCCCTCCAAGGCAAGAGTACATCCACATCCAATGGCGACATCCTCGTCTATCTCGGTAAGGAAAACAAGCAATCCATCTGGCAGGACTTCGATTTCGCACCCGTCACCGAGCAGCCGCGCCCCGCTGGAATCATCAACGGCATCTACTACGCTCCCGACGGCAACTCTGTCACGCTCTGCACCTTTGCCGCAGGCAATCATACCGCAAACGACAATTCAACCCTCGACCCCGCACAGCACGTCTATCTCATCGGCGATATGACCGACTGGGAACTTCGTAATGACTTCCAGATGAATCGTGACGGCAACTACTTCTGGATTACTGTCCCCATCGAGAAAGGCAAGGAATACCGCTTCCAATATGCAGTCGTTCGCGCTGACGGAGTCAAAATGCTCATCTCTGACCTCTTCTCCGAGAAACTGCTCACGCCCGACGATAATTACGAACCACGTACCACTGACCCCACGCTCATCGATTATCCGATGTCCGGCGCAGAAGGCTACGTCTCCATCCTCCAATCCGGCAAAGCACCTTTCGCTTGGTCTGATGCCACCACATCCTTCCAACGCCCTGATAAGAATAACCTCGTTATCTACGAACTGTGGATCTACGACCATACCCCTGAGCGCAACATCCTCGGACTGCTCAAACGGTTAGATTATATAAAGAACCTCGGCGTGAACTGTGTCGAACTGATGCCCGTTACCGAGTTTGACGGCAATCAGAACTGGGGCTATTCACCCAACCACTATTTCGCCCTCGACAAAGCCTACGGCACGCCCGAGATGCTCAAGACTTTCATTGACGAGTGCCATAAGCGCGGCATAGCAGTCGTTCTTGATATGGTCTTCAACCACGCTACGGGCAACAACCCGATGAACAAACTCTACCCTTACGGTGCTGACCTTAAGTTCAACCCCTGCTTCAACGTAACGCCTCCGCATCCCGACAACGTCTATCAGGACTGGAATCACGACTTCGCACCCGTCAAGGATATGTTCCGCCGCGCCGTAGCCTACTGGCTTGAGGAATACAAAGTGGACGGCTACCGTTTCGACCTCAGCCACGGACTTTGCGGCAAGACCTACAACGCACTGGATAACATCCAAGAGTACTACAACGTGATGCAAACCGCCTCTCCGGGGTCTTACCTTATGCTTGAGCATTGGGGCAACAGTATGGGAACCGACCGTCCCAAACTTGTGCAACAGGGGATGATGTGCTGGCAGAATACGGCTTATGTCTTCCAGCAAGCCACAGGAGCTTGGCTCGAAGGTGATGGACTTTCCGATGCCAACTCTGACAACTACGTCTCCTATAGCAATAACCACGATGAAGAGCGACCCTTCTTCAAAGCCAAGAAATGGGGTGCAGGCAATCTCCGGACTTCCGAGGAAGCACGCGCAGCCCGTATCCCCCTTGTAGTCGGTATGCAGTGTATGCTCAACGGTCCCCAACTCTTCTACCATTTCGATGAACTCGGCTTCGACTACTCCAAGTTCCAAGACGCACAAGGACGATTCGGAACGGACGGTGTCAAAGAATATGGGGCCACCGAAGCCGGTCCCGAAACGGTTGATTACGAAGTCAAGATGGTCACCAAGTTCCGCCCCGAACCGTGGATGGCAGCAGGTCCGCGTATGCAGGGCTACCAGCGACTTGCACAAATCCTTCAACTCCGCACCCGACTCCTCCCGCAAGTCTTTGCAGGCAACCCCACAGCAGCCAAACTCAATGCAAAAGCCGCAGTGAAGTCTGTTCAATGGGGAAGTGATGTTTATGTAGTAGGTAATTTCTCCGCTATTGCTGACCAATCGGTCAATCTTCCGTCCGGCACGTGGTACGACTACCTTGACGGCGGACAGAAAGCCTCCGCATCCTATACTCTCCAGCCCAACGAAATAAAAGTCTTCACAGGCTCATACGTTGCCGCTCCCGTTATCCCCGACCACTACAATACAGGCTCAACGGCTGTGGAGGACATATTCACGCAGCCCGTTTCCGCGACCCGCAAAGTCCTTATCGATGGCTCTATACGTATCGTTCGTGAAGATGGCTATATCTATTCCGTCACCGGACAAAGACTACAGTAAAACTAAAGAAAAGAGCAAATTACTTTCACGTAATTTGCTCTTTCTCTTTCTTTTGTAGTGCTACCCGGACTCGAACCGGGGTTTACGGCGTGAGAGGCCGTTGTCCTAGGCCACTAGACGATAGCACCTCAAAACAGCGTGCAAAAGTACTGCCTGTTTTTCACCTGCGCAAATAAATTCGCTAAAAAATCACTTTTTTCTGTATGAAACGCTCTACTGCACTCATTGACAGCCTCCATTATTACCACGTATGGGAAATAGCACTCGCCCTTACCGTTGTCTTCGTAGGCATCTCCATCTTCTATTCCAACTATATATCCCATAAGTTGGAAGACCAGGAAACCAAACTGATGGAAATCTGGGCAGAGGCTACGCGACAATTCATTCAGGCGGACGAGGATACGGACATTGATTTCGTGTCCTATATTATCGAAGACAACACCAATATACCCGTTTATATGCTCGATGCTGACGGCAATATACTGCTTACCCGCAACGTGCGCGATACCGTTCCTGACCCCACCCAGCTCCACGGACCTATCGTGGTTGCTATTGATGATCAGACTACCCAGTACATCTTCTACGATGACTCCATCGCCCTGCGCCATCTGCACGTCTATCCCTACATCTCCTTTAGCGTACTCGCCCTTTTTATTGTCATCGCCCTCGTAGTCATCTTTACCACCCAGCGCAGCGAACAGAACCGCGTTTGGGTCGGGCTCACCAAAGAGACTGCCCACCAACTCGGTACGCCTATCTCATCCCTCGCCGCATGGCAGCAACTCCTCCGCCAACGATACCCCGATGACGAGTATATACCTCAAGTCCAATTGGACATCAATCGACTCCAAGCCATCACCGAACGCTTTTCCAAGATAGGCAGCGAACCCGAACTTACGCTCCAACCCATTCTGCCGATTATCAACCAGACTGTTACTTATATGCAAGCGCGCATTTCAAAGAAAGTAGCACTCTCCGCACAGTGTGACGACAACTGTCTTGATGCGCAGACATTGCTCAACGCACCGCTCTTCCAGTGGGTCTTGGAGAACCTGATTAAGAATGCTGTGGATGCCATCAGCGGTCCCGGAAGCATATCGCTCAGACTTCATTGCGAAAATCGGACGTTGCTCATTGACGTAACCGACACAGGTAAAGGTATCAAACGCAACCATTTCAAGCGCATCTTCCGTCCAGGCTTTACCACCAAACAGCGCGGGTGGGGACTGGGACTCTCGCTCTCAAAGCGTATCATCGAAGATTACCATCGAGGCAAACTCTTTGTCTATCAGTCTGTCCAAGGGCAGGGAACCACGTTCCGTATTCAGCTCAAAAACGCCATAAACAACGCTCCCGCTGCCTGACATAGCAGCGTATTCCGCCCCTGCATCCTGTAGAGCACGTTTCGCCCGCCCCAAGATAGGGTAACTTGCAAAAACAGTCTCCTCAAAGTCGTTTACCAGCAAGTCAAGCGGCTCATCATGCAGATGAATACCCCTGTAAGCCTCTTTGGTACTGACCGAAACGGAGGGTTTGAGCATAACCATACGCTTGCCTTGCCACGAAAAACGGGTAGGCTCAATCACATCGCCGATGCCGCTTGCAAGGCAAGGGGTATTGTATAGAAAAAACGGGCAGTCTGCCCCAATCGGACGTACTGCATCCGCCATTTGCTCGCGTGTCAGCCCTAATGCAAACAGCTCATTGATAGCCATTACGGTATGTGACGCATCGGATGAACCGCCGCCCAGACCGGCACCAAATGGAATACGTTTGTCTATGTGAACACGCACGCTGCCGACTTTTTCGTACAGCGAAGCCATACGATAGTATGCTTTTGCAATCAGGTTCTCACCCGTAGTGCAATCCACATCTATCCCGCTTGTCGTCAATAGGATACGTGGCTCGTTTGTGCCGCTTGAAGCCTCGTCTGCGCGCTCGATATCCAGTACATCATATAGTCCGTACACAGGGTAGAACAGCGTCTCTATCTCATGATATCCGTCCTCTCTGCGCCGTCTCACTCGCAGACCCACATTCACTTTGCAGTTGGCACGTACTTGCATAACAAAGCGGTTATCTTCCTGTTACGAGGTCATAAACAGCTCTCACTTTCTTGCCGGCATCTTCCCAGCGTATGTTGTTCACTTCGCGTCGTCCCTCTTCGCTAAGTGATTTATACAGAGCAGGATTAGTCACTATCGCGTAGATAGCATCTGCCATCGCATCGATATCCCAATAGTCGGTTTTGATGGCGTGGTTCAGAATCTCGGCGCAGCCCGACTGATGAGAGATAATCGTCGGACAGCCCACCTGCATTGCCTCTAATGGCGATATGCCGAAAGGCTCGCTCACGGACGGCATTATATATACGTCCGAGTCGGCTAATAGTTGCTGTACTTGTTTGCCGCGCATAAAGCCGGGGAAATGGAAGCGTGTTGATATGCCACGGCGTGCCGCAAGGTCTATCATCTCGTTCATCTTGTCTCCGCTCCCTGCCATTACAAAGCGCACATTGTTTGTTCGTTGCAGTACGCGTGCTGCGGCTTCCACAAAGTACTCCGGTCCTTTCTGCATCGTGATGCGTCCTAAGAATGTTACCAAGTGGTCTTTGCGTTCGTGGTGCTTGAACTCGTCGGGATTGGCAAGCGGGAACACGGCGTTGTGTACAGTTGAAACCTTGTCAGGGTTCTGTCCGTATTTGTCTATTACTGTTTGCCTTGTCAGGTTGCTCACGCACATAATATGGTCTGCCATATCCATTCCTTGCCGTTCGATGGCATACACGGTCGGATTGACTTGACCGCGTGAACGGTCAAAGTCCGTTGCGTGCACGTGTATCACTAACGGCTTGCCGCTCAGTCGTTTGGCGGTCGCACCAGCGGGATAAGTCAGCCAGTCGTGGGAGTGGATTACGTCAAACTGTTCTTGGCGTGCCAATACGGCTGCCACTTGCTCGTAGTTGCTTATCTCTTCCAGCAGGTTATCGGGATAGCGACCCGAGAACTCAATGCGTCCCCGACCCGGAACATCCACGCTGTTGGCACCTATTATGCGAAGAAAACTCTGCTCCTCATCGCCCCACGGACGAGGGAGGACAAACACGATGTCCATATCGCCTTGCTGTGCAAGACCATACGTCAGTCCGTAACTCGCCGTGCCTAATCCACCCAATATATGTGGCGGGAATTCCCAGCCGAACATCAATGCTTTCATACTTATGATGGCTGATTATCTGCGTTTTGTTCTAATTCTTGAAGGCTGTTGTATATGCCTGTTACGCCGCTCACGCTTGGTGCGTAACTCATTCCTCCGTGCCCTTTGAAGGGAGGATTGCCGTCATACAGTTCGCTCAGTGTGCCAATTGTCAGTTCGCGCATCTCGGCTTCGTAACCTACCAGCAGACGACGCAGGAAACTTGCTCCGCTGCGCTGATATACACGCATATACGCTTTCCCGTAGGCAGCTATCGTCAGCGGAAAGACAGGTCCGTTATGCAGGTTGCGGTTGCGTTCTTTGTGTCCGCCTATATACACCGGTCGGTAGAATCCGCTTTTTGGTGACAGCGTGCGCAAGCCTTTCGGAGTGTATAGTTCTTTGGTGCATATATCCACCACGGCTTTCTGTTGTTTCCTGTCTAAGGGAGAGTAGGGGAGCGATACTGCCCATATCTGGTTAGGGCGCACTTCTTTGTCGTGATACGAACCGATTACGTAATCGTCAAGGTAGTATCCGTTCCAGAACATATTCACGAACTGCTCGCGGGCAAGTTCGGCTTGGTAATCAAGCATATCGGCGCGTTGTTCTTTCCCTGTCTCGCGCATTAGTTGGGCGGTGAAGCAGATGGCGTTATACCACAATGCGTTCACTTCCACTATGTAGCCTGTCCTCGGGGTGATGGGTCGGCCGTCTTCCATTGCGTTCATCCATGTCGCGGGACGTTTCTCCCCGTCCGTCCATACCAGTCCGTTCTGGTGAACGAACAGTCTCGGGTGTCGTTGCTCGCGGATAAAGACTATAATGTCGTACAGCAGTTCTCCGTATTGTGCTGCCACTTGCTTGATGTCTGCGTAGTGCGAGTACTCTTGTATCACGCGCGCGAACCATAATAATACGTCTGGCTCGTCCATCCCTTCCAGACCTATATCTTCGTATCTGCCTTCGAGGAAAGCGCGCACTTCGCCCACTGCCGTCTTGTTCATTATGGCGTCCCAGTATTCGGGGCGGCCGATACCCATTGTGCAGTCTGCCAATGAGAAGAACTCGGCGCGTGCTTCGGCTTTGTACCACGGATAACCCGCTAACAACCAGCACTTGTCGCCCACTCTTTTGTAGAACTGTGATGCCGCGTTTCTCAGGCAGGCGTACATCGTGTCACGTTCCCAATGGCGGCTCTCTTCCTTGCGCCAGGTCGTCTTCAGGGTGGCGGGATTGATTTCCGATATGCCGGCAGAGAACACCACCGACTCTCCTTGTTTCATTGCCACGTCAAAGTAGCCTGGCACAAGCAGATCCTCGCGGCTCTCATAACCCCGTTCTGCCTCTTTCATATAGTATATATCCTTGTACCAATGGGCGTCTTGGGTGTATTCGGCTTTCTTCGAGAACTGCATATACAGTGCCGGAAAACCCTCATACAGCCTGCTTTTCACGCCGTTGCGAACGGGCTCGGTATGAGTGTCGGCGGTTCCGTTCTCGTGTGTCAGACTGTTTGTTGAGCGGAAGGCAAGGAACGGGTGAAAGCGCATCACCGTACCTGCACCGGCCTCCACCATCGTGTAGCGGATCAGCACGCGAGGCTCAAAGCTTACTAACAGACGCTCTTTGGTCAGTATCACGCCGCCCACACGGTACGTCGTCTTCGACAGCAGCTGGCAGTCATAACTACGCAGGTACTTGTGCCCGTTGGGGCTGAACAGACGCTCCTCATATTGGTGCACGCCCAAGTGAAACTCTGCGCCGTGTTGAATGACCGTCTCGTCCAAGCTGCTGAGCAGCACGTAATTATCCTCGCCAACCTCCGGCAATGGGGTGACAAGCAGTCCGTGGTACTTGCGTGTATTGCAGTCGGCTAATGTCGTGGCCGTGTAGGCTCCCGAGCGGTTCGTATGCAGTATCTCGCTGCGGAGGCTGCGTTCGAGGTTGACCAATGCCGATTTGTCAAAACTCAGATAACTCATTGTATAACGTATGATTAGTGCCGAAAAGCGTTAGTGTATCAGTTGAACTTGCCTGCGTAGGTATGTTCCACGTCCATCACTATCTGCCGTATCTGTTGTTCTTCCTGTTTGGGGCATATCAGCAGAACGTTGTCCGACTCCACCACTATCATATCTTTCATTCCTCTCAGCACTGCCAAATGCCCTTCTGGCAGCACCACTACGTTCGGTAGCGTTCTGTTTCTCGTCTTTGGCGCTCAGGTCGTACAGCGAGCCCCATGTGCCGAGGTCGCTCCAACCGAAGTCGGCTTGCTGCACGTGTACCGAGGACGCTTTCTCCATCACGCCGTAGTCGATACTGATATTCGGGCAGATGGGGAATATCTCTTGTATATAGTTGTCTTCCTCGGCTGTGCCCATTTTCTCCGGTGCCGTCATAAACGCCGTGTGCAACTCCGGCAGATACGTCTGTATAGCACCCGCTATCGTACGCAAGTTCCATAGGAAGATACCCGAGTTCCACAGAAACTCGCTGCTCTCCACGAACACTTTTGCCAGTTCCAAGTTCGGTTTCTCCGTGAATGTCTTCACTTTATACAGGTCTTCCCAGCCTTCGGCTTCTTGTGCTTTCTGGATGTATCCGTACCCGGTCTCGGGGCGGGTCGGCTTCATACCCAACGTCAGCAGCGTATCGTGGCTGCTTACGAACTCCAAACCGTGGCGAATGGTCTCCACGAACCGTTGTTCCTGCACTATCAGGTGGTCGGAGGGAGCCACTACGATGTTCGCTTGGAGGCGGCTGTCATTGGCAAAGTCCGCTGTACGTATATCCAAGCCGTATTGTTGGCACAATTGTCCTTTGATATGCATCACGGCATACTCGATGCAAGGGGCGGTATTCCTGCGTGCCGGCTCGCACAGTACCTGTTCCTTTTTGAGGTCGGGTACTTGCTCCAATATCATGTCGCGGTACATCACGTTCGTCACTATCAGTACGTTCTCTATCGGTACCAACGGGCGGAACCTGTCCACGGTCATCTGTATCAGACTCCGGCCGGTGCCGAAAAAGTCAAGAAACTGTTTGGGGCGGTTGTTACGGCTGAAAGGCCAGAAGCGGCTGCCTATGCCGCCGGCCATTATTACGCAATAGTTATTCATAACGTATTCTCCTTTAATCTGTTTGTATATGTTTTTGTGTTTAGTTCGGCAATCTTCCAATCCCCCTCGTCTTTCTATCCTTCACTATTCGCCCGCAAATATAATGCCATTTGGGCGAATACCAAAATCTTTCCTCAAAAATATCGCCATTCTTCTCTTTACACCTCCTCTTTCACTTGCTGTTTGCTCCCTACCTTGCAGCAAGACATCTTAGGTGATTCTTAGGTGATTCTTATGTGATTCTTATGTTACTCCGCTGACCACACAATAACCACACCGATACGACACCGAATCCGCAGAACATAAAAATCGCTTGGATAGTATCTCATATCCGAGCGATAATCAAATCCCTTAATGGAGCAGACCGCTCAATTCGTTTTGCTGTTTTTGTATTCTTGAGGATAGATGCCGGTCACACGCTTGAAGTAGCGGCAGAAACCGGCGGTGGAGGGAAAACCGAGTTGGTATGCTATCTCTTTGACGGTCTGTTTCGGATTCGACTCGATGAGTTGTTTCGCTTGCGAGGTAACATACTCACCAATCCAGTCCATCGGAGAGATACCGTTACTTATTTCCTTGAAAACCTTTGAGAAATACCTGCCGCCGTAACCTAACTGCTCTGCGTAGTAGTTCACGTTGCGCTCCTCTTTGTAATGGCGCACCACAAGGTCGCAGAATTGAAGGTAGAGATGGTTCTTATGCCATTTCTCCTGTTTCATGTCCTGTCTGCTACGGATAGACAGATACAACCTGTATGCCAGCGCGAGTTGCAGTTCTACCAAATGGTGCTTCCCTGGCAACTCTTCCTCCGAGCGAGATACTATATATTTGGTCACGTTTAAGGTGGACATAAGTGTCTTCGCTTGTTCGTCTGTCAGATGACAACGGGGCGACTGGTCAAAGAAATCCAAGTCCTTTGTGTCGAATTTTAATATCGAATCCCTAAACTTGGCGGGATCAAAGATTAGCCAAGCTTGTGAATAATCATCGCTGTATTCCAATGGGGTCAACATATGACCCGAAAATAACAGAATCAGGTCATTCTTCGTGGCACTTATCTCTTTCAGGTCGTAGGCAAAACGGCACGAACCGCTCAAACACAACGACACAAGTATGTACGGATACATGAGATTCGTGCCGTTATATACACCGAAACCGTGATAAGTACCTGTAAGTACACCGGTCTGTTGAATCTCCTGAAGTTGTTCCCAACTCAGAAAACGCAATGATGAATGTTCCTCCATTTTTCCTTTCTTGCATTTTGACCGCAAAAGTACTGCTTATTGATGAAATACTGAAAATCTATTTACAAATTGGTAACAATTACGCGAAAATTGATAGCAAACGCGGGTATAGGGGAACAATCTGCTTTTACATTTGTACGCTATTTTGCTATGAAAAGGCTTCTCGCTTCGTTGCACTTTAATATGTGTAATTAACAAAATGTAAAAAAAAGTGCAAAATGTTTTGTTGGTAAAGAAATAATGCTTACTTTTGCGCGATTTTTTATGGCATGTCCACAGCGAAAAAACAATGATTTATATGTTTAAACATTCAATTATTGCACATTCTCTACGGCTCCTCACGGTCGTAACTATGCTCCTTTCGTCAGCCGCAATCATGGCGCAGAACATTGCCTATGCTCCTTCGCAAATAGATGAAAAAAAGGCTATTGACCGCTGTGACATCATTCAAAAAACATTCAACTACCCCTACTATTATTGCGATTGCTTTGAGAATAATACCGTAGATTTCCATTTTGGTATGGATACTATCATTACGGATACGCTCTGGTTCTCTGCTACTATTTCTGAACTCAAATTCGGTATGTCAGCTTATTGGTTCTCTGATAAGCCTATACGTCTCGAAATGTACGCGCTTTGTTCCTCTACCGAACCTACTTTTACAATGACAGTAGGAGGCAATACGATGCGTGACATAGACGTGGACTTTATCAATAGTAAGATGGAGCAAATGGGAGAACTGGCAGAATTGGCGGAAACCATTGTTAAGCCCCACTTGCGTGCCTACCCGCTGAATGGTGGACAAGGACGCGTACTCGCTTTCGCTTACGATGAAGGACCTGTTTCCTCTTGCGACGACCTCTTCCCCGTTAAACACGGTATGACGTATATTACTAATCACGACGAAGATATCTATGCTTGGTGTCCTGAAGATATGCGCAAAGACCAGCAGATGTTCGTGCAGTGGTACCAGAAGAAGAACCTCCCTTGTGAAATGGACTTCCTGCGTGGTTCTTGTCGTAATCCCGAACTCATTTGCACACGTACTATGAGTGACTCCACCAAACTCTTCTTCCCCGATATCAATATTGTTAATGAAGCCAAAGCGGCAGGGGACACACTCTTCTTCCGCTTCCGTCATAATCCCGAAGATGTCGGACGGGTACGCTTCCGCTATAAGATCAAGTGGCAGGAAAATGTAATGGACACCACTTTCTGCGAAGGAAAGTCACTCCAACTGGTGGACACCGTACTTAAGGAATCAACCGTCTATGAAGGTGATACGGTTTGGCGCAGCCTTGATACCGTGGACGTTTATACCTATAACGTTACCGTCATACCCGCTGCAGTGAAGCACGATACACTCCGCGTATATAAGTCCGACCTCCCGATGTACTACCGCACCACCAACTATATTGACCACATGGGTGAGTATGACATCATTATCAAGAAAAAGAACGCTTGCTGGGAGCGTATCCTCCTGCAGGTAATTGACCTCGAAGGTAATGCGCTTGACGAAACATCTGATTCTTACGCCCCGCGCAAAGTGATAGAGAACGGTACCTTATATATACAAAGCGGTAACAAACGGTATTCGGTACTCGGTGTCGAAAGAAAGAACGAAGAATAGAAACTAATAGCAACTAATAACAAACCAATAACAAACTAATAGCCAATCAATAGTAAACCAATAACAAACTAATAGCAAATCAATAGTAAACCAATAACAAACTAATTGCGAAACAATAGCAAACTAATAAATTAACTTTTAATAAACCAAAAAACAACCAAACAATGAAAAAATTACTCTTAATTCTGGTCGCTGCAACTATGACCCTCGCAGGGTATGCAGCCGGAAAGGGTGATGGTTCGTCCAAAGCGGATGCCATCGAGTTTGATTGGGTCAATGGTAATACACAGGAAGCAAACACAGGTTTGTGGTATGTGGTACGGTTGGCTGAAAGACTCGCTGAAGTGGAAGACCCCAACATCGCTCTTTATCTAACCAACCTCTCTTCAAGCGCTGCTAAAGTGGACATCTCTGCTATCATCGCTGGTGAAGATGAGTCTCGTACCTACACTATCGCAGGTAACAGCGGTAAAACATGGAGCTCTTCTGCTTCTATGCTCGTTAAGATGGGTTATGAAGAGATGTTCGTCAAACTGACAACCACTCAACAAATCCACCTCGCCGCTAAAGTCTATGAAGGTGTATATGCTGATGAAGCTTGTACCAAGGCTGTAGCTTATGACTACGCTCCTCATAGCCTCAAGGCCGGTACCAACTGGTACAACATCGACCTTAAGACCCTTCGCGATAACAACCAGGGACTTAAGATTACCTACAAGGCTACCGCCGGTACTTCCAAAATCGTTTCTATGATTTCTACCGACTGCCCCAGCACTGGTCTCGCAGGTCTCAAAGGTTCTGTACCTAATGGAAAAGAAAAAGTTCACGAGATCCCCGCTGCTCTTATCCAGGGCATGACCGAATCTGTGCTTTACCTCAAAGTTGAGAACAGCAAAAACGTTGCAGTTACTACTGAAATCGTTGCTGGACCCACTATCCCTGTTGACTTCTCTAATCCTACTGAACTCGTTTGGGATAACGCTTACACCATTACTACTTCCGGTATGGCTTTCCGCGTTGCACTCGCTGACCTCCTTGCACAAAAGAGAAGAGAGCCCCAAATCGCTTTCAACAACGAGAAAAACACTACCGAAACCAATGTTAAGGTTGAAATCGCTTTCAAGAATGACGCTGTAGATGACTACCAGACCGTCAGCGTTATCACCAAAGAGGAAACCATCATCGCTGGTGAGACCGGATTTATGGACATCGCACGTAACTTGCTCGAATCACTCGACGCTGAAAACTGCAAGTACGTCTATGTTCGTATCACTCCTGCTAAGGATATGCCCGTTTCGGCTCGTCTCAAACATGTTCGTGAAGGTAATGCTTGCGCTGCCGCTCAAAGCGTTAAATGGAATGAAGTAATCTATCAGGATGTTGAGTTCGAAGAGCCCTCTTCTACCGTTTGGTACGCTATCGACATCACCGAACCCAAATCACTCAAGAAAGACCTCACTATCACTGTTACCAACCGTGGCGAAGCTACTGCTAATATCACGGCTGAAGTTGCTTTTGAGTGCCCCTACTTGGACCTCCAGACCATTTCACGTAGCGTTGAAGTTGGCAAACCTGTTTCTAAGAAAGTTAACTACACTACCATTGCTACTCTCGGTTCCAATGTAGTATATGTAGGTGTTACAACTACCCAACCCGTTAAGGTTGAAGTCGTTCCCTCTGATGCAAAAACCAAAGACCCCGCTGAAGTAACTTGCGTTCTCGCAGATGCTGTTCCTTTCAACTGGGAAGAAGGTAACCGTCAGGATAAAGACGTAACCGTTTGGTACAGCGTTCCCGCTGACAAGATTATCGGTGCTGACTACATCCCCGAAATCGTTGTTACCAACGAAGGCGACAAAGCTCTCTATCTCCAAGGCGAACTTGCTACCGAGTGCCCCGATATCTATGAGAACCAGGCTCGCGCCATCTCTATTGCGGCTAACGGTACATATTCAAAGGTTATCGCTAAAGATATGGTTAAGAACCTCCAACCCGGTCAGGTTCTCTATATCAAACTCAAAGGTAACCAACCGTTCAACTTCCGTCTTAATAAGAAGATTGAGAACGAAGGTGCTTCTTGCGCTAAGGCTATCCCCTTCAACTGGACTTCCGGTCACAACCAGGACGCTAACGTTACTCTCTGGTACGTTATCGACCTCACTGAAATCCAGAACACCAAACAAAAGAAAGTACACGTGATTCTCAAGAACCTCACAGGTAAAGACGCTACCATCGATGGTCTGCTCGCTCCTGACTGCCCATGTGCTTCTCCGCAAAATCAGTCTCTTGCTATCAAGGCTAATGAGGTTAAAACCAAAGACGTTCCTCGCTCTGCTTTCCTCTCATTCGGAGAAAAAGTTTATATCCGTCTGACTGGTACTCAGAAGTTCCACTTCGAAGCACAAATTCAGGACGCTGATCCCTTCACGCCTATCACTGTTTGCGAACCTGCTACCGAAATTGATGTCAACACCCTCATTAACGGTACTGCTGGCGAAACATGGTATAAGATCCAAACCAGCAAACTCGTTGACGCTGAACTCGCTCCGCGTGTAATGGTTATCAATGGTGCTACCGCACAAACCCTCACTGCTGCCATCGCTTATGAGTGCCCCGTTACCGAAGAAATGATGAGCCGTGCCCAAGCATTTGCAGCTAAACAGACTATTTCTAAACTCTTCGAGCAAAGTCTGGTTAACCAAATCGCTTCCAAGAACGAATATGCTTATGTTCGCGTTAATGCCGCACAGGACTACCAGTTTATTATCGAAATGGTTGACCCCAACACGGGTGCTGACTGCCAACACGCTGTTGAAATCAAAGACGGTAAAAAGATTGGTCATGAAGCAGGTAAGACTCTGTGGTACAAACTCAACGTGGCTGACCTCCTCGCTAATCACGCTAACGACAAACTCATCTTCAGCCTAACCAACACTGACGCTAAAGCTGGTTCCGTTCACGCTGCCGCTTACACTGACTGCGAAGGCAAAGAACTTATCGCTGGCAACGCTTCAATGGGTGCTAACGCTAAGAGAGAGAAAACCGTCATGGTTGAAGCTCTTATGGGTCTCAACACTCAGTGGCTCTATCTCCAACTCACAGCTGCACAGGCTCAAGAACTCCTGATGACTATCGTTGCTCGTCAGAAACTTGATCCCGCTATCACGGCTTGTGAAGACGCTACTCCTTTCGCTGTTAATACCGACTACAACCAGAACGCTGGCGAATCAGTTTGGTACAGAGTTAACCTCAAGGAAATCCGCGAGAACACTTCCGGTGACGCTACTCTCGTTATTACCAACCTCTCAGACGAAGAGATTACTCTCAAAGCCGAGATGGCTTGGATCTGCCCCGTTGAATACGAAATGACTGAAAAGAGCCTGATGATGAAGGGTAACGAAGTTTACACTCGCACCTTCGTTCGTGACCTCCTCAATTCCGCTGAAGGAAGAGATATCGTTTATGTTCGCGTTTCGACTGACAAACAGATGAAGTTCCGCGTAGATATGCACCTCAGCAAGGGTGACGAATGTGCTAACCCCATCGAGTTCGACTGGGTTAATGGTAACACCAACCCGCAAGGCGCTTGCCTCTGGTACAACGTAGAAATGCTCGAGAAAGCCATTGTTGACGGTAAGGAAACAGATGTTCTGCGTATCCCCGAAGGTAAAGACCTCCAACTTACTATCGTTAACCTCAGTGACCAGAAGGTTTCTGCAAGTGCTGACCTCCGCTTCGAGTGCAAAGAACATTCGCTCGGCGACGGACAATACACGTTGGAACCCAATGAGAAGAAAGTGAAAGTTATTGACCGTGACCTCATCACCTCAGTTAACCCCACTTCTATCCTTGTTAACTTCTGCACTCCGAAAGCCTCGATGTATATCCGTGCTGACCTCATTGACGAGTTGCCCGATAGCATCTGCTTCCAGGATGTTAAACTCACTCTCTGCGACGGAGAAGTTTATGATGACGTAGTTACAACTACTGTTATTAAACGCCAGATCAACGCTGCTGATCCTACTACTCTCGCTTGGAACGATACAGTTTCAGTTCGTAAGGGTACTATCCTCGTTGACTCTATCTATCGCTTCACCGTTACTGCTCAAATCGCAGCTGAACATCTCGACTACACTACCGTTCCTGAGGAATCGAAGATCAAAGCTAACGACGGCGAGAACCTTGACTATTCTGCTTTCGAGGCTTACCTCGTGAAGTACTATACCGACCTCGCTACTGCTTATGATTCGATTGCCGGCTACGACAAGATTCTCTGGGAAGCATTCAATCCCGAAATCAGCGACTTCGATGACATCAATAATGTTCCCGTGGCTACCAACGTACTTACCTACGCTACCACCAAGAACCTTGTTCTCGCCTACACCGTTGTTACTACTTGCGGTTCTGAAATCTATGACACTATCCAAGTGGACGTAGTGAAAGGCTGTGACGATGTATTCGATATGACTACCCTCGACATTGACTGGGGTAAAGCATACTGCGGTCTGCCTTATGACACTAAGGCTGTTAAGAAACAAATCCAAGACGCATTCGATGCTGCTGGTGTGAAAGATGACATGAAGTTGTATTTCGACCTCGGTAACGGCTTCAAGGAGATTGACAACACTGTAATGACCAAAGGCGCAAATGTTAAGTTCTATGCAGAAGCTATCAGCACTTGCGATGCTACTCAGAAAGCAGTTACGGCTACTAAGACTGTTACAGTAGAGAAACCCGATGCTAAGGGAGACCAAGTTACCAACCTGCCGCTCGTTTCGGAATTGGACAACTGGGTACTCGTAATTGACCTTAAGTCTATCAACGATACTTATGACCTGAATCTTGTTCAAGGTGACGAAACCGAGAAGAAGGTAGAATGGTATAAAGACGGTGTGAAGATTAAAGAGGGTGGATACTACTACGCAGACAACAAGCAATTGGACGGTGGCAACTACTATGCTATCATTACCATTGCTGAAGGTGAAGACAATTGTGGCGGTTCTTGGAGAACTGAAGTTCGCAACATCCAGAAGGCCGCTTCAGTGGGAGTACGCAAACAGATGATCAACGGTAAACTCTATATCATTACCGAAGACAATGTGATGTATGATGCTCAAGGTCAGATAGTACAATAATAACAGAGGAGACCTAAAACTATGAAAAAGACATTATTTATAATCGCATCTCTGCTTGTTACCGCTTACTGCGTGGCAGATGATGTAGTGGTAGGTAATCACGCCAAGCGTGACAAAAACCTGCAAGAACAGGCAGTTGATCCCGGTAAAGGGTATCAATTCCAATCCGGAGATACCATCATTATCTCCAAGGATGTTAAACAGTACCTTACCGGTGAAGAACCGTCTGAATGGGTTTACTACGTACGTCATATAGTAGGCCAGGTAGGCGGTAAACGCTTCCCCGAAGGTATCCTCGTGGCAGGTATCAACTCTTGGGTTGGTCCCGATGGACTCTTCCTCGTAGGTGCTACCAAACAAACTCCCGAGTCAGTTAAAAAGCAGAACACCGACCGCGGACAAGTTGACAAACGTCGTGAAGAACTCCGTAACATGGATAAGGATCGTCGTGATGCTATCGAACGTGATGCTAAACTTAACGATGCTACTGTTATTGATACGGATCGCAATCGCCCTGTTCGTCAACCTGAAGAGCAACGCCCTGCAGTTCGTGAAGAACAACCCGTACAACAACAGGAGGTTACTCCCGCCGTGGTTGAAACTGAGCCTGCTCAGGAAACACTCACCGTGGAAGAGGCAAAACCCGTTGACGATGGCGACAACGTAAAACGTAGCATTGACCGCTTCTCTATCGGTCTGCGTGGTGGTGTGGCTTCTCTGCTCCACAAAGTAGAAACCACTGGCACTTGGACTGGTAACTGGACTCCCGGCTTCGACGTGCTTCTTGACCTCCAATATGCTCACTATTGGCAGGAAGGCGAAAAGCCCTCGTTAGGTATCTTGACAGGTCTATCTGCCGGTTATGTTCGCAGCGGAGTGGCAACCACTGGTTACAGCCAGGTTGTTAATAACATAGGTGTGAAAGACGCTAAAGGAAATGATTTGTCATACACCTTGAACGGCGACGCACGTGAGTACGATGGTCAAGTATTGTTGGAAATCCCGTTGATGTTCTCAATGATCACCAACAACGGTTTCTTCTTCAATATCGGTCCTCGTTTCCAGGCTCCTCTGTTCAGCCACTACAAACAGACTATCGAAAGCGAGAATATCGGTTTGCTCTTCCCCGGCTACAATGTGACTATCACCAACGAACCCGGTATCAGCAAATTGACCGATACAGAGGCTACTAAGTATGGCACGAAACAACCCGCAAGCTTGTTCAATATCCTTCTTGGTGCTGAACTCGGCTACGAGTGGCGTTTGCAAAACAACAACGCTGTAGGTCTGGGTGTTTATGCCGGCTATGGACTCTTCTCGTTGTATAACAACACCAACACGGGCAACTTGTTCACAAGCGTAACCGCTCCTACCGGAACAAATCCTGCAGTCATCACTGTTGACCCTGCAACCAAAGCCTTCACTCAAGGTAACGGCTTCAAGTTCGGTCCTCAGAACGGTATGGACTTCTTCGACTGCGGTATCAAACTGAACTATAGCTTCAACTTCGTTAAACAGTAATTCCCGTATAAGGAAAACGTTTAATAGAACGAATACAAGAGAGCTGTTTGACAACATTTGTCAGGCAGCTCTCTTGTATATGCAACCGATCCCCTGGCAACTTCAAACTACAAATATTAAAAAAAAACTTGTGTGTTTAAAATAAATATTGTACCTTTGCGCGTTTTTTACAAGTGAATACGATAGTGAATTTTACATCCTCTCTTTTACAATTACATAGCACTATGAGAAGTCAATTGCGAACGAGCGTGTTTCGGATGTGTGTTTTGACTTCCTTGCTGTATTGTGCTGTGCTTTCTTTATCTGCCCAAAACTCCTGTACGGACGCTCTTAGAGTGGGTACGGGTATAAATGGCGAGCATATTTATCGCACCGGCATCACGTGGTACACGGCCTACACGTATGACTTGCCTGTGCATGTTGTTTATATTCCTGATCAGCCTGAGTTGGCGCCCGAGGTGCTCAATGCAAATATTGACTTCCAGTGCGATGGTCCTCTTGACCGCGATATAGCCGATGCTATCGGTGAACCAGGCGATGATTCATACGTTGAACTGCCTATCGTCCGCGAGTTCAAAAAAACAACCATTGATGGTAAACTTGCTTTTGTTTTGGACATTGAGGCACGGTATCGCAATATTATGGCAGGAGGTGGTATCACCCGCAACGTACAGGCTTGGGTGATGATTGATGTGCCCTCCTCCGGCGGACTTACTATTCAACCCGACCTGAACTCACGTGCTTGCCTTAATGAGACGGAAATCATTTCCCTTCCCAAGACCGTGCAAGTGCAAGCAGATGATTCGGAGTCCGTCCTTATGATGCCTTTCAGCCTCTGGAAAGAAGATAGTGTACGCTTTATTTGGAACGGTTTGCATGAGCCGCTGCATATCTGGGTGGCTAAGCAGGACTGCCATTTTGTTCCTGATGTGTCTGACGAGAATTTCCTCGGACACCGCATCATTAAGCCGGAAGATATGTGGAAACTGACTATGGACTCCATCGACAACCTGATTGGCGATTGGACCAACGGGGGTATGTACTATGTCAAGTTTATCTCTAAAGAAGCGGCTGAACTCAAAATAGAGATTGTGCCTGAAAAGGAAGTGAATGGCACGCGTTTGCGTTACGACCAGAAAGTGAAAGTAAAGCGCGGCGGCGATGACCTTTTCTATTTTGCCGCCAAGTGGGAAGCCACCCGATTTTCTACTCCCACCAAGCATATATGCACTGCCTTTTTCGGTACGGGTCCTGACATTGACCCGTCTAACCCAGCTACTTATTTTGACTCGTTACGTATGGACGTGGCTCAAGACGGTTCCCATTACCTTGAGTTTTCCAATACGGAGATGAAAGATTGGATATGCGCTCATTCCACTGACGGTTATGTCTATATGCGCCTTGTTACCAACCGCGCCACCACACTGACGGCTTCTGAATGGAAAGATGCAGACGAATGTGCCATCGGCAACTCATGGCAACTCCGTTCTGGCAGACCTATTCAGTTTGACGCTTCCAAATACATTGAGAGTTATATCTACCGTATGCGATATGCCGATTGGAAAGGATATGATATCAATGTGGAGCGCACCGATGATACGAAAAAGACATTGGATCTCGGTATGTGGAAAACATGCTCGAAGAACAAACCTACCAAGGCGCAGTGCATCAAGAACTCGTATAAGTCCACATCCGGTGCTACCTCTTGGACGATTGGGCAGGCGGATGTGGATAAATGGGGAACCGCTTATCCATCCAATGACGGAGTGTTTTACTATTGGAGTTTCAATTTTAATAATGCGGCTTCGTCTGTAGTCTTTACTTCCGGCAAACCCGAAGAGGTCGAACCTGAAGAACCCGACTGCGAAGTAACGATTACGGCACGTCCCAAAGAAGAACTGACCGGCACAATCCAAATCACAGTAGAATAAACTATAAACCTATAAACGGCTAAACCCATAAATATCTAAACATCCCCCCCTCAACAGTAAATTCCATCGGAAAATCCAGTACAATGAAAAAGTATATTTTTATCGCCACACTCTTTGTGTTAAGTATGTCTGCTATGGCGCAGACAGAAACCGTAGCCCACTGCGGACAGATTGTAACTCTAACTGCCAAACCCGCAGAAGGTTTCTTCTTCGTGCGCTGGTCTGACAACGTAACTGACAACCCACGTGAGGTGGAAATCTCCTCAGAGACCACCGTGACCGACTTCATCGCCATCTTCGAAGGAAAAGAATATACTATTTCCATCAAGGTGAAGGAAGAAGGCACAGGTTCTGTGGATCAGACCTCTTTCACGGGCAAGGCGGGCGAACTGGTTACGCTTGATGCCATTGAGTCTGACCCCTGCTTCCAGTTTGATCACTGGGAGGATGCGTCCGGCACGTCCCTCTCTACCGACAAGACGTTTGCTTATACCATCCTTGGCGAAACGACTGTTTATGCCGTCTTCGTGGACCGCGAGTTTAAGATTAAAGCCACTGCCGATCACGGCACGGTGGATATACAAGTACAATAATTCACGATGTTCACTACCTTGTCTAAAAGGCTTACTATATTGTTTCTTGCGCTGCTCTCGGCGGGTTTAGTCTGTGCCGAAGAGTGGATGAAGAGCGGTCTTCACTGCGGTCAGATAGTGGTGCTCACTGCTATTCCCGAACCCGACTACCGCTTCAGCGGCTGGTCGGACGGCAACACCGATAATCCCCGCCGCGTGGAGGTGACCAAAGCGATGGAACTGCAGGCCTTGTTCGTCTCTGCGTGCGAAGCGCAGTATATCCTCCCTGTTGATTTTCTGTTCTCGCAGATGTACGTGCTCAACCGCAATCGTCTCAAGGAGATAGGTTACACTCCGCAAGCTGTTGAGGTGCGCTGGTATCGTGTGGTAGGGGAGATAGACAACGTTACTTCGTCTGGAGGAGATGATGTCTTGGTTACCACCGGCTACTACCTTTCCCGCGACGGACTGCCCGGAGGTCAGTATTATGCCCAGTGTAATTTCCCCAACCCCGAATCAGAGCGGTGCGATATAGTTCTGCGCAGCCAAGTGTATTATGTTTCGCTTACGGGACTGACAGATGCCGAGGGTGCAAGTCTGCGTTTGATACCTACCGTTTCCGACAAAGGACAGTTGTTAACGCTCACGGGTATGCCCGTTACCGAGCCTGCCACCGTCTCCGTCTTCGATATGAGCGGACGACTCCTCTGGCGTGCTGTGTCCGATGCTACGGAAACGATGTCGTTTGCAGCACAAGCTGCCGCCGGTTGTTACCTCGTTCACGTTAAGACTTCCCGACTTGACCAAACCTTGCTCTATATCGTTCGTTAGACCGTGAAAAAGTTACTGCTCGCTATACTCGTTTCAGTTGTCGCTTTGCCTTTGTTCGCACAAGGCAGAAGCGGTTTGCAGGTTGGACTCAACTTGGGTACCAATATGCGTTTCGGCAAAGATGTGTCGTTGCGACTCGGATTTGACGGAGCGCTTGATTTGCGTTACGTTTTCCTTTCGCCTATGGGCTACTCTTCCCAAGTGGGACTGCAGGTGGGAGTCGGATTGGGCTATATGACTTCGTTTCAGCGTTCGTCCATAGCCTCCCAAACCGATGTGGCGGCTTCGTCTGTCTCCGGTGGTACGCCTGTGGTCGTACCGATACGATACACCGTTTCCGCCGATGCCGATTATCAGGACAAGCAGTGGGAACTGACTATACCGCTTATGCTCTCATTCCGGTTCGGTGCATTTGCCCTTGACCTCGGACCGCGCTTCGCTATCGGTATCAGTCCTACGTATTCGCTCACCCTGCGTAATGGCAGTGTGGATGCTTATCTTGTGGACTATGATGTGCATATAACGGACGATCGGTCAATAGGTTTCATCCCGTCAGAGGGACTGTCTTACGGAGGCAGTGTGTCCGGCACTCCTTTTGCCTTGTATGGTGTTGCGGCTCTCGGTTACGAGTGGCGTTTGGGACAGAAAGGTGCTCCTGTTTCCCGCTACAATTCGCCTCACGCTCTTGAATCCACCTACCGCACCATTACCTTGCAGTTCGTAGCCGAGTACCCGTTCTGGCAAAGCGCACAAGCCGCTATGCCCAACGTAAGTTTGTCGGCTACCGCTTTCCCCGCTCCGCAAGTGGCGTTGCCCGCACTCGGCAAACCCGTCTGCCTCGGAGTTCGCGTGGCTTACACCATCTTCCCCGGGACAGACAAACGTTATCGTTGCTACTGCTTCCGCTGATAAGCACGTTTGTACCCTTTCTCAACAGACAGATATGAAGTATAACCACATTATTAACCAGACTAAAAATAGTAAAAAATGAAAAAACTTTTGATTTCGGCACTGAGTTGCCTTATGATTATCAGTGTGTTCTCTTCTTGCGAAAAGAAACAGAACGAAGAACCGAAACCCAATGATAAAAAGACGGGTTTCACCATTGATATTGCTAACGTTACCGTAAGCAGTGCCGATGTTACTTTCACTCCGATTAACATGGAGGTTACGTATATATATGGTCTGCTGCCGACTGAGCAATACAATGAAGATTCTATCCTTGCGGCGTATAACAAGGATTTTTTAGAAAAGACTATCAAGGAATATTCTGAATATTTTCAAGTGAACGTGTATTATGCCGACCTTTTCACAGTGGGTGTAAAAGAGGAAAAATACGAGGGGCTCACTCCCGAAACCGACTATACTGTTGTCGCCCTCGGCATAGATACGCTCACGTTTGAGATTTCCGCGCCGATTACTACAAAGACATTCCGGACCCTCAAGTGGGAAACGACTGGCGAAATGAATATTCAAGTGTCTTCGGTAGAGGCGGGTCAGGCACTTGTTTCCGTAACTCCCTCCAATCCGAATATAACTTATGTGTATGACGTAGTACCCACTCAAGATTTCGATGAACAGTCACTTAAAACACGCTATACAAAAGCTTTCTTTGATGACATAATTGAATACTATTCTTACGTTTATGATGAGCCAATCTATTATGGCGATATTTTTTATAAAGGAGCGGAAAAAGAGTTGTTCAAAGATTTGACTCCCGAAACCGACTATACCGTGTTTGCAGTGGGTGTAGATACCGTTTCTTTCCTGTTGTCAACGCCGATAGCCACTGCTACGTTCCGTACTTTACCGTGGGAGAAGAAAGGCGAGAAATCCATTGAAATGCTCCACCTTACTTTCTTGGATCATGTGGCAGATTACGGTTGGTGGCAGCTGTTTGGATCCTCTGCTTGGGACAACGGCAATTTCTATTACCTCACTGTATCGCCTAATGAAGCATCTACCGTTACAGGTACTTACACGCTGGAGGATATGGATCTTGATTATACCTATTTGCGCTATTATTCGGTCATCGGAAATGATACTACCCACCAAGATATCACTTTCCTTGACGGTACATTCAACGTTACCGCAACCGAAACAGGTGCCACAATGGATGCTGAAGTAAAAGGTAATGATGGTTACATCTATACATTGCATGTTGTGGGTACACCCGGAGATGATGAAGAAGAGTTCGCTCCTGCACGCCGCAATGTTACCGTGCGTCGCAGCAAAGCCCTTGGCGTGAAGAAAGCTAAATTTCAAAAGCACTAATCTATGACTCTTACATTTCAAATCAATTACCGTGCCGTTTATGGTCAGCGTTTGTGCGTTGTCGAAACAGGCTCCGATACATTCGGCTGGACCGAGCAGCAACCGCTTTTCCTCAACTGCGAGGGCGAAGACTTCTGGACGGCTTCTCTTGTTGTAGAGCAGCCCAAAGGCGAAATAGCCTACCACTATGCCATCGCCCTTGACAATGGAGGTTTCCTCTACGAAGTAGGGGAGAGCCGGCGACTCGCTTGGTTGTCAACCGACAAGAATATTATTCTCCGCGATTTCTGGCGTGCCGAGACGGAGGAAGATGCGTTCCGTACACGTGCTTTCTCGTTCCGCCGTCCGCAGCGGGCAGCCGCTATGAAGCATATTGCGCCCAAGAAAGGCGAAGCGGTCATTGTCTTCTCGCTCGACCTGCCGCAGATTCTGCCCTCACAAGGCGTTGCGGTACTCGGAAGCGGACAGGCCCTCGGCAACTGGGATAAAGCCAAGAAACTGTGTCTTTCCGACCACTCCTTCCCCGTCTGGCAGGGCGCGCTCCACGTACCCGCTGACGAAGTGATTGAGTACAAATACTGTATCTACGACCTCCAATCGGGTGAAGTAGTGGATATGGAGTGGGGCGAGAACCGGCAGATATGGGGCATACGCGAAGGTATTATCATCTGCCAGAACGACAGGCTCTTCCGTCGTACCCAGCCCCGTTTGAAGGGTGCCGGTGTGGCTGTTCCCGTCTTCTCGCTCCGTACGGACGAAGGATTCGGCACGGGTGAGTTCCTTGACCTTAAGAAATTAGCAGACTGGGCAGCCCTCACAGGACAGAAAATGATTCAGACCCTGCCCATCAACGACACTACCATCACCCATACCTTCCTTGACTCTTATCCTTATAAGGCGGTCAGCGTCTTCGCTTTGCATCCCATCTATCTGCACATCCCCGCTATGGGCAAACTCACTGCGGCGGCGCAGAAGAAGTACGACCGTCAGAAAGAGGAATTCAACGCCCTTACCATTGCCGACTATCCCAATGTCTATGCGGCCAAGATGGACTATTTCCTGCAACTCTATAAGAAAGACTACAAGAAACTGGCGGCTACGGAAGCCTTCCGTCAGTTTTTCGCCAAGAACGAGGACTGGCTCGTACCCTATGCCGAGTTCATAGCCAAGCGCGACAAGCAGGACAAGGAACTGTATTTCTATCTCCAGTATCACGCGGATAAGCAGTTGAGCGAAGCCGTGGCGTATGCCCACTCGGTAGGCGTAGCCATCAAGGGCGACATACCTATCGGCATTTCGCCCGACTCGGTCGATGCAGCGTCCCATCCCGAGCTCTTCCATCTTGATGCCTCCGCAGGCGCACCCCCTGACGACTTTTCTATCAGCGGTCAGAACTGGGGCTTCCCTACCTACAACTGGGACGAGATGGCGAAAGACAACTACGCTTGGTGGCAACGCCGCTTCCGCAAGATGCAGGACTACTTCGATGCCTACCGTATAGACCATATACTTGGTTTCTTCCGTATCTGGCAGATGCGCCGCACCGATGTATGGGGCTTGTGCGGACACTTTTCGCCCGCTATGCCCTACTCGCTGCAAGACCTCTGGAATATGGGCGTTAAGTTGGATGAGGGACGTATGACCCTGCCTTATATCCGCTCAACGTTCCTCGGCGATGTCTTCGGTTACGATACGGAGTATGCCAAACAGCATTTCCTCAATACCAACGACGGGTATGTCTATTGGTTCAAGGACGAATACGACACCCAAGTGAAGGTGCAGACCTATATCGAAAGTCAGTTGGCTCTGCCGCAAGATAAGCGCAACGACCGTCTTGCGGACGATACGCTCAACAACCTGTTGAACGGCTTGCTCTACGTCCACTGCGAAGTCCTCTTCGTGCGTGACCAGGCGAATCCTTCACTCCTCCACCCGCGTATCTCCATCTATCAGTCGCACGCCTTCAACGAGCTCTATGACGACCAGAAACAAGTCATTATGGATATCTACAACGACTATTTCTACCGTCGTCACAATCAGTTCTGGCGTGATTCGGCAATGCGCAAACTGCCTACGCTTATCCACTCCAACGGTATGCTCTGCTGCGGCGAGGACCTCGGTATGGTGCCTGAGTGTGTACCTTCCGTTATGCACGAACTGCATATCCTCAGCCTTGAGATCCAGCGTATGCCCAAAGACCCCAAACAGACCTTTGCACACCCTGCCGATGCTCCTTACCTGAGCGTTTGCACTACGGGAACCCACGATATGAACCCGCTCCGCGCTTGGTGGGAGGAAGACCGCAATGTCACACAGCGTTTCTACAACGAGCAGTTGGGTCGCTGGGGAGATGCTCCTGCGCAAATGACACCCGAGATAGCCGAAGCGGTCATCAACCAGCACATGTACAGTCCCGCTATGTGGGTCATTCTCCCCTTGCAGGACTGGATGGCTATTGACGAGCAGATACGCAAACCGGATGCACAGTCCGAACGCATTAACGTTCCCGCCAACCCGCGGCACTTCTGGAACTACCGTATGCACTTACGCGTGGAAGACCTCTTGAAGGCAGACGCTTTCAACGACAAAGTGCGGAGACTCACTTCGGTTCGCTGACCGTCTGGCAACGTTCTTTGACACGAAACGGACAGGTACACACAAGTCGTACCGTGTCCGTTTCGTGCTATTTAGATTAACAGCAACGCTGATTAACACGCAGTCCTCAACGTCGCAGCTGACCAACAGACAGCGACAAGGCAGCAATCAGCTACGATACATATACGATAGATATACGATACATACACGATACATATACGATACATACACGATAGATAAGGCTAACCCCACCGAAGGAACACCGTAACCTCACCATACCCTCTGACTCTTTTTATGGCATACTGAAAACAATCTTATTTAATAACCGATACGGAAAAATGACCACACGCTCATTACATAGGATAACCTGTCTGCTCTGCCTGTTGATAGGTTGCTTGCTGCCTGTCAGTGCGCAGCATTACCG
>CADAAF010000021.1 GCA_902785805.1 uncultured Bacteroidales bacterium
AGGAAAGATAGTGATGGCTTGGGGGGAACCGTGTCTGAATCTGATTCAGACGCAAGGGAAGAAAAAACAATGTCCTTTTATGGACGGCTCTGGGGAGCCGTGTTCAAATACTATTTGAACGCAATAGACGAAGCAAATGCCGATTGGCAATCGGCGGAATACGAAGAAGCAACGCCGCGCTGACGCGGGGCGCACGTGACAAAAAACATGTAACAAAAACATACCGACAAGAATGCCGGTATGTGATAGAGGGGTAATTGGACAACAATTATCGACAATTGGCCAACAATTTTTTTCTCTACTCCCTTTTTATTGGACAACAATTATCGACAATTAGCCAACAATTTTTTTCTCTACTCTCTTTTTATTGGACAACAATTATCGAGAATTAGCCAACAATTTTTCTCTTTCTTTTTCCTGTTTAGTCGAGACGGTGACCTTGCTTTAATCGAGACTGTGGCCTTGCAGGTCATAGGTGATGCCGTTAGGCGTGAGGATGCGGAGAATACCGTTTTTCAGCAGTTTGCGGGGAGCGGGAGCGGTATCTCTTTCTGTCTCATCCACGGGTGTTCCGCCAATGGTCTTGAAGGTGCCGGTCTTCGTGTCAACGGCTTTGCCTTTGCTGTCTTTGGCTGTGAGGGTGTAGGTGTATTCGGTGTTTTCCTTCAGCCCTGTGACGGTGAACGAGAAAGTGCCTGCTTGTGGTTGTTTGCGGATGTTATCTCTGTCCGGCGCACCAAAATTGAGGCTTGTCAGGTGTCCTTCTGCATCAAAGACAAGCGTACATACGACATTGCCTTTTTTATCTTTTATTACCAGTTCGTACGATGCGGCACCTGATATTTGCGGCCATGCAATATCAGCCGATGTGGTAGTAACGGTGACGGTAGGTGTTGTAACATCTCCCGTTTGAGAGCTTATAGGCAGGATACTGGTAAAGTCTCTCCAGCCTATTGCTAACTTGTACTGCTGAACCGCACTTGACGGAACATAAAGAGGGATTAATTTGTCCACGCCATAGAAGGCATTGCCTAGGACGCTGGCATTATTTCCCAAATCGGGCGGGTTGATTGCTTCGCATGTAATGGAGGTCAAACCGGTGCAACCAGAGAAAGCAAGACGTCCAATGCTTGTGACGCTGTTGGGAATGGTTATGGAGGTCAAACTGCTGCAATAAGAGAAAGCACCACGTTCAATGCTTGTGACGCTGTTGCCGATTGTTACGGAGGTCAATTTGCTGCAACCATAGAAAGCACTTTCTCCAATGCTTGTGACGCTGTTGCCGATTGTTACGGAGGTCAATTTGCTGCAATCTCCGAAAGCACTTTCTCCAATGCTTGTGACGCTGTTGGGAATGGTTATGGAGGTCAAACTGCTGCAATCTCCGAAAGCACCGTATCCAATGCTTGTGACGCTGTTGGGAATGGTTACGGAGGTCAAACTGCTGCAATACCAGAAAGCATACTCTCCAATGCTTGTGACGCTGTTGGGAATAACCAAGTCGGTAACTAATGTGCCATTCAGATATAGGTTATGAGCACAATATAATGGATTAGCATAGCCATTGCCAAATGCTATTTTGCACCATGCGGCTATATCGGATATGTGTACGGAGGTCAATTTGTCGCAATAACCGAAAGCATCGTATCCAATGCTTGTGACGCTGTTGGGAATGGTTACAGAGGTCAAACTCTTACAGTGAGAGAAAGCAGATTGTCCAATGCTTGTGACTCTGTTGGGAATGGTTATGGAGGTCAGACTGGTGCAATCAGAGAAAGCATGGGTTCCAATGCTTGTGACGCTGTTGGGAATGGTTATGGAGGTCAAACCGCTGCCGCGGAAAGCTTGATATCCAATGCTTGTGACGCTGTTGGGAATGGTTATGGAGGTCAGGCTGCTGCAAGCACGGAAAGCATTGTCTCCAATGCTGGTGACGCTGTTGGGAATGGTTACGGAGGTCAAAGCACTGCAAGAAAGAAAAGCATAGTCTCCAATGCTTGTGACGCTGTTGGGAATGGTTATGGAGGTCATGCTGCAACCATTGAAAGCCCATTCTCCAATGCTTGTGACGCTGTTGGGAATGGTTATGGAGGTCAAATTGGTGCATTTGTAGAAAGCATAGTTTCCGATGCTTTTGACGCCGTCTTCGATGATGACGGTTTTAATGGAAGTTATATAGAAAGAATACCACGGTGCTTTGGAGGATGAGGTGTAATTCTTCATTGTTCCGGTGCCGGAGATGGTGAGGATGCCGGATTCGGTGCTAAGGGTCCATGTGAGGTTGTCGCCGCAGGTGCCGCTGTAGGTGCTGGCAAAGAGCGACAAATACATTGACAGCATCATTGCTGCTAAAAGAAGTTTTGTTTTCATTGTTTTTTAGATATTAATGTATTACTATAGTTTGTTGTTTGAATTTGTATAGTGTGGATTGTGACACGGGACAACTTCCTCCCAAGCGCAAGGACAACGCATGCTTGAGCATTGCCACCTCATCCTGAGACAAACGCGGATCCAAATAAACCTCCTGTATAAGATCGTCAGGGAACGGTATCTCGATATATTCCGGGCTGGAAGGTGTGTAATTGTTGTTCTCATCAAAATCAGCCATCCATGCTATAATGCGATACTCCTTCTCGTGTTCAAAACTGTTGCGTTTAATGAATAGAGATTCTACCAGATTGTCATTTGATGGTAAAGTGGTTATACTTTTGATATAACTTCCAAGGTCATTATTCGATTTATATTTTACATGACAAGGTTTGACATATAGCCCATTCCCCATTGCCTTGTCAGCCAGTTTTTTGATGTTTTCAGTGGTGGTTTTAATACGCACACTCATTTTGTCCGGCGAATATATTCTCCAGAGAGCATCGGATTCCCTCGCTGTAGTCCAGCATTGAGCGTATATTCTGTTTGCCTCGCTCATCATATCAATCGGATTTCCGCTTGAATCCAGATAATTTTGTTTGAAGAGGAACAACTCATAGGGGTCTTCCCATTTGCTGACACGCGGCAAATACAGCTTGCCTCTTTTTAGTGTACTCAAGAAATGCCGCAACGGCATGATTCTGTACACATACTCCGGTTTTTCGTTTGTTGTTTCCATAGATTGTTGTTTTTAGTTTTTGCCTACTCTTTGTTGGATTTTTGGCATTCTCCATTTGTAGTGCGGCAAAAAGTGCTGCAAAATAAGTGCATTTAGTTTATATGTGTTTAGTCCTTGTTAGTCCTTTTATTGTGCTGTAATAGGAAAATGAGGTTGTAGGAGACCCTTACAGACTAATACAGCACAAGAAAAGCGTGCGCTTTCGCTGCTTCATTTGATTGTTCGAGGATTCTGGACTACCTTTAATTACTCAAATAAATGCACGGAAAACTCACGCAACTACGTGAGCGTGCATAAACCATGCTTGAGTAATTAATTGTTGAAAGTGTCCAGTTTTCGAACAATCAAGTTGGCTTATAACGCTATATGTTGGCGCAACACTTTGCGCCTATGTCTTTATGTTGTCTGTTTATATGCTTATGTTACCGCTTTTTACGGTGGCGGTGCTCCGGTTTAACGTCGGGGAGAAGACGGTATATCGTTCTGCCTATTGCTCTGGTTCTCGTCCGCCTTCTTAACATCACGGCGGCAAAAGTACGGCAAGAATGGGATATATGCAAGGGGGAGGCTACAATACTTCGAAGCGGTGTTCGTGGAGGTCTTCGGGATACTGAGAGATGCGGATGGTGTCGTTGAGGTGCTGCAAGTACCGCAAGAGAATATCCGTATCTTTTATATCTTCCGCCGGCAGAGGCTGTGCATAACGGAACATACCCGAAGCACCGCCTGACAATAGGGTGTAGTTAAGTCCCGAGACGGTATAGGTGGCATCGGGGTCAATCAACTGCCAGCGACCGTCATCCGACATCACTTCCATGCGGACAATCCGGCGAGTGTCCCCTACGCCTACGAACATCTTCGTTTCGTCCCAAATAACAGATGAGGGTATATCGGGGTCGATGCAATAGCGCATACCGCTGCATATATGGAAATCGCCGCTTTCTATCGGATAGGACGCCACACTCACTTCCATAGCATCCAGCAGTTGCTGTCCAGTCATACTGACCTTGGCAAGGCGGTTGTTGAAAGGAAAGAGCGATATGATTTCCCCCAAGGTGATGACACCCGTATCGATAGGCGCACGCAGTCCTCCTCCGTGCATGACTCCGACCTGTCCTCCTCCGACAACGCGCATAGCGTCCGCGGCAAAATCGCTGAGGTTAGTTTCCTGCCAGCGTATGATACGTGTCTGACGGGAGTCACGGTCGAGCAAGTTGACTTGGCTGTATCCCACAGGTTTGTTGACGAGTGAGTCCAAGCGGTTCTCAATGTCGGCAATCTTATCAGTAACCCGTTGCGGCAGAGCGTTGTCGTCAATCGTGACGGGGTCAATGAGTCGGATAGCGATGTCTCCTTGTGCAGGTATGGTGAGTTCGCCTACGTATTTGCCTTTGGAGCCAACGGAAGCGAGCCACACGTATTCGCCGTCCGCATTACGCAGGCGTTGGTGGAGGACATGGTGGGCATGTCCGTCCAAGACCGCATCTATACCTTTAGTGGCAGCGATGAGATTAGGGCTGCAGTCGGGCGGCGTGTCATCTCCCAAGTGACTGAGCACGATGACGTAGTCCGCTCCTTGTTTGCGTGCATCATCGACCGCCTGCTGCACGCATTGGAACGAGTCGGTCCGGTGGAAATCGTAGATGACATGGCCTGCAGAGTCCATAAAGTAGGTCGGTGTGGATGTATGCAAGGTGGAAGGAGTGGCGACCCCTACAAAAGCGACGCTGACGGGTCCGTACTTGCGTATGACGTAAGGGGGATAGAGCATGGTACCGCCGTCTTCCTGCAGCCTTGTTATGTTGCAGCAGACGACATCGGCAGTCAGTTCATCGCACAACTGTTTCTGCCGCGCTATACCGTAGTCGAACTCGTGGTTGCCGAGCGTGACGACATCGTAAGGAACAGTGTTCATAACATCGACGATGTATTGTCCCTGCGACAGGGAACCGATAATGTCCCCCTGGAAGAAGTCACCCGAACTGACCACCGCCACGTAAGGAGTTTTCAGCAGTGCCGAATCACGCATAGCGGCAATGTCCACATAAGCGTCCATGGCGCAATGTACATCGTTCTCGAAATAGACCAATACAGTTTGCCGTTGCTTGCAACCGACTAAAGAAATAAAGAGTATGCCTGTCAGGCAAAAACGGAGTAAATTAAATTTCATAAGCTTGACGGGTTTAGGTGAATAAATCAGGTTTTTTGCCCGCTTGACTTGTCGCCTTTTCTTTTGCTCCTGAAGAAACGCGGTTTGCCTTTGCGTTTTCCTTTTGGTTTTTTTCGGCTTTCGTTGCGGGGTTGATAGGGGAGAGGTGCATCGCCTAACTCAGCAGGCAGGTGAAGCCGCTCTATATCTTTGTGTAAAAACTGTTCAATCTTGTAGAAATACCTCTGATCCTCTTCGCTGACGAGGGTGACTGCCATACCAAGATTTTCGGCTCTTGCTGTCCGTCCTATACGGTGTACATAGTCTTCGGCATCGCGTGGCACGTCGTAATTGATAACGAGTGGTATATCGTCCACGTCAATGCCGCGTGCCACGATGTCGGTAGCGACAAGGACGTCCACTTTTCCGTTGCGGAAATCGAGCATGACCTCGTCCCGTTCTTTCTGTGTGAGGTCGGAGTGCATGGGTCGTGCGTCAATGTGCTTCATCTGCAAAGCGCGCGCAAGGTCTTTGACCCGCTGTTTTCTGCCGGCGAACAAGATGACTTTCTTGAGTGGCGTGCTGTCCTCTGCTGTCAGCAAGGGCGAAGCTGCAGAAAGCAAGTGCATCACCATAGGCGTTTTTTGTCCTTCGTACAGGTCCACCGCCAACTGCCTTATGGATTCGGGCGGCCGGCTGACAGCAATCTGTATCTCGACAGGGTCGTGCATGATGGTTTTAGCCAAGCGTCGTATTTCGTCCGGCATAGTGGCAGAGAACATAACCGTCTGGCGGTCTTCGGGCAAGCGTTTGACTATGGTCATTATGTCGTCGTAGAAGCCCATATCCAGCATCCTGTCCGCCTCATCGAGTATGAAGTATTTGACTCCTGAAAAGTCCACGTCATAGATATTCATGAGGCTAAGCAGTCTTCCGGGTGTGGCGATGGCTATGTCTGCTCCTTTCTGCAGTCCCGTAGCCTGATTGCCCCAAGCGCCTCCGTCGTTGCCACCATAGATAGCCACCGACGAGAAAGGTACGTAATAGCCGAAGCCTTCCATCTGCTGGTCAATCTGCTGTGCCAATTCGCGTGTGGGCGCCATGATGATGGCATTGAGTTTATTCTCGTCGTGGGAGTCGTTCTGCAGATTGGTGAGCAAGGGCAGTATATATGCCGCCGTCTTTCCTGTTCCGGTCTGTGCGCAACTAATGACATCCCTACCCTGCAAGAGGACAGGAATGGTTTTTTCCTGAACAGGTGTACACTCGTCAAAATGCATATCCCATAACGCATCCAATACACCGTCCGATAAGGCTAATTCGTCAAAATACATCTGTTTGTTCTTATTCGTTAAGCAGAAATCTCTATATCATACCCTTTGTTTTGCAGGGGTGCGGCAATCTCCTCCATGCGTGCACGGTCAATCTTCTCCAATGTCTTTACGGGCGTGGCACGGTCGATGACATAAATCATAATCTTCTTCGGGCGGAGCCGTTCGACAATCCTATACCAAGCCTGCAGTTCGTGCTCCGTAGTATTGTCAATCGTCTCTCCGTTGCGTGTACCGCGCAGGAAACAAGTCTGCAAGGTGAAGTCTCCCCCGAATGTCTCCAAGCGTCTTGCAATCGTCTCCACCGTCAAGTCGGCGTTAACCGGACAGTCAATCATACGCATTGTGCTGTCAATCGCTGAGTCGAGTTTCAGTATGCGCTGATCCACTTTGCGCAAAGCCTGCACCACCTCTTCTCTACCCAACTGCGTCGAGTTGCTCAAGACGCAGACTTGCGCATGCCTGCAATAGCGGTCGCGAAGTGCGAGTGTATCGTCGATGATACCTGCAAAGTCGGGATGGAGCGTCGGTTCCCCGTTGCCCGAAAAAGTAATCACGTCGGGCTGTTGCTCCATTGTACGCAAGCAGTTCTCCAACGCCTCTTTCACAGTCTGTCGTGAAGGCAATTCGGGATGCGTGACGGGCGTGTTGAACCCGCACTCGCAGTAGATACAATCAAACGTACACAACTTAGCCGTGACAGGCATAAGGTTCATTCCCAATGAGAGACCCAAACGGCGGGAGTGAACAGGACCATATACAATAGAAGGAAATAACATATTAAAAGTGGTTTGTTGTCAATGTTTTTATATAGCAGTTATCCGATTGCCCAAAGCCTGTGAAATCTGACCGCGTATCTGCATATACTCCATCTGCCGTCGCAGCAATTCTTCCTGGGCGGCGGCATCCAAAGCAGGTGCCGACAACATCTGCTGCACCTCGTCAATACGCAGATTGATTAAGTCAAACTTCAACTCCAACAGAATATTTATGATATAGTTCACCAATTCGTTCGGGTCTTCTTGGGTCACTTGGGTTTCTATATTTTCCGACACATACTGCCTGCTGAACATTCTGCTCAACGGATAGGGGTCAGAGAGCAGGCTTATAGCCAACTGATTGACGGCAGTGTCATGATGGAAGGAGAAATACCGTTCGGGCGAGAAATCCATATCCTGCATGTGTGCTTTGTATTCGTCCATGACCTGTGCATAGACCGCGTCCGAAACGGCTATGCCGTCCTGCTCCAACTGGGAGAAGATATACATTGCCGCCGTTATGTTGTCTCCGTTGTCAGCGGAAAAGAGCACCTGCTGCCCATCGCGCAAAAGCACCTGAATAATATGGCGGAAATGGGTATCCAGCTGTCCGTAGCGTTGTTGCAAACGTTTGTCCTGTGCGCTGTACATCAACGACGTATCCGCTTGTGCGGGAGGAGGTGTTTCGCTCGTATTGTCGGCTGTTGTAGTCTTTTTCAGCCGTTCATCAATATATGCTCTGCGCTGACGAGTCATTACGCGGTGCAGGTCTTCCTCTCCGTTTCCCGACAAGGACGAGAGCAACTTGATATGCTCGCTCCTTTTGACGAGTTCCGGCTCCATGGCTATCGAGTTAAGAATGTCCGTCAGTGCCTGCGAGCGACGGATAGGGTCGTTCCCCGCTTCGCGCAGCAACAAGTCGGTCTTGTAGTGGATAAAATCCGTGCTGTGAGTCTGTATGTACTGAATAACGAGTGACGCATCCATACTGCGTGCAAACTCATCCGGGTCTTTGCCGTCCGGCAGCAGCAACACCTGCACGTTCATACCCTCTTCCAAAACCATATCAATACCGCGCAAAGCCGCATGAATACCCGCTGCATCGCTGTCGTAGATGATGGTTATGTTGTCCGTGAAACGGTGGATAAGTCGTATCTGCTCTTTGGTCAGCGCCGTACCGCCGCTGGAAACGACATTCTGAATACCCGACTGGTAGAGCGAAATGACATCCATCTGCCCTTCGACCAAGTAACAGCGGTCTTCGCGTTTGATAGCCTGCTTGGCAAGGAACATACCGTACAACTCGCGCGTCTTAGAATAAATGACCGAGTCGGGCGAATTGACGTACTTACCCGTGTTCTCTTTCTTCTTGAGTATGCGTCCCGCGAACGCCACGGTCTTGCCGGAGATAGTATGAATAGGAAAGATGACGCGGTCACGGAACCGGTCGTACAGTCTGCCGTCTTCCGTTTTGCCGACCAATCCTGTGCCGATGCCTGTTTCGGTGTTGCTGACAATGAATTGTTCGGCAAAGCCTTTCTTCTGCAAAGCTTCGGTCAAGGGATTGCCTTTAGCCGGACTATATCCCAACCCGAATCGGCGTATTGTCTCGTCCTGCAAGCCGCGCTCCCGGAAATATCCGAGTCCGACCGCTTTGCCTTCGGGCGTATCCCACAGTTGCTCCACGAACCACTTAGCGGCAAACTCATTGACAACAAACATGGACTCGCGGTTGTCCTGCCGTTGCTGCTCCTCCTGCGTCAGTTCTCTTTCTTCCACCTCGATGTGGTAACGTTTGGCAAGGAGTTTGAGTGCTTCGGGATAGCCGCACTGCTCAATCTCCATTATGAAATTGACCACGTTACCCGCTTTACCGCAACCGAAACACTTGTATATCCCTTTGGAGGGCGAGACGGTGAAACTACCCGTCTTTTCGGAGTGGAAAGGACAGAGACCAATCAGGTTGGCACCGCGTTTTTTAAGCGATACATACTGCCCGACTACATCCTCTATACGGGCAGCCGAGTAGATACGGTCTATGGTGTCACGTGGTATCATCGGGTAATGAAAACACTATCTTTTAGAGCGCAAAGATAATACATTTATTTGAATGAAAGAAATTTATTTTGAATAAGCATCGTTACAGGGATGATATATACAAATTAAAAATTCGCTGCAAAGGTACAAAAAATTCTCAATTTGTATCAAAAAAATTCTCAAAGTAGTATAAAATTGCCGATTATTAAGGAGAACATGTGGTTAATCTAAAGAATAACGGACAAGGCGAACAGACTGCCCTTAGTATAGGTGGTGTAGTCCATGTACACTTCGCTGTACGGGCGAATGGACGAGGCGAAAAGCGGCTCCGAGCCGCTACAAAAGACGAAAGGAATGCCGATTAGCAATCGGTGTGGTGCCTATGTTCCTTCAGTGAGGGCAGTTTAATATATCGTTTATGTATCGTGTATGTAACGTGTATGTATCGTATATGTAACGTATATGTAACGTGTTTGTATCGTAGGTTATACGGGAAAGGTACGGAGAATGGGCAGGGATGGGACAGGGAAAGTACGGGGAAGATACGGGGAAGATACGGGGAAAGGTCGGGGAAAGTAACTGATTATAAGGGGGCGTTATGGGTCATGACATAGAGGAGATGACCCTGAATAGTCATGGGTTTGGCACAGCAGAAGGGGAGTTTCGGGGCGGGGATGCCTATGGGTGGTTGAGGAGCGGGAATGCCTGCGGGTTGTTGCGGGGCAGGAATGCCTGCGGGGACTTTCGGGGCGGGGATGCCTGCGGCGATGCGGACAGGAGAGACCTCGATGTGCATCTCGTCCCAAATGCCTGATTCGATGATGGTTTCAAGCCAGATTCTGCCTCCCTCGACCAACAAAGAATGGATGCCCCTTTGTCCGAGGTCGGACAATATATACTGCCAATCGGTACATTCGGAATAGACAATGGTCTCGCTATCACCCGAAAAGATGCGGCTGTCACGCGGCACCACTCCATGCCTGTCGGGCAAGACCCGTATGGGATTGCGTCCCGACCACCGAGTGGTCAGAAGACGAGGGTTATCCAAGAGGGCCGTGCGCGTTCCTACCATAATAGCCATATTCTCCGCCCGCATCTTGTGCACCAACTGCTTGGTGACCGCATTGGAAATGACCAGCGGACGGTTGGCAGCAGAATCAGCACTGCGATCGTAATCCAAGAACCCGTCCGCCGTCTGCGCCCACTTCAGGATGACATAGGGCCGGTGCTTCTCGTGCAGGCACATAAACCGCTTGTTGAGTGCGCGGCACTCGTCCTCCAATACGCCTGTCACGACCTCAATCCCCGCTTCGCGCAACATACGCACCCCCCTGCCGCTCACTTTCTCATTCGGGTCGAGACAGCCGACGACGACACGCGGGATACGCTTTTCAATCAGCAGTTTGGCACAAGGCGGCGTCTTGCCGTAATGGCTGCAAGGCTCAAGGCTGACATAGAGTGTGCAGTCCTCAAAGGAGCGGATGCCTTTTTCCTCCGCCCGCCGCAGGCAATTGACCTCCGCGTGCGGTCCTCCGAAGACCTCGTGCCACCCCTCCGACAGCACTTCCTCGATGCCTTCACGGGAACGTACCAAGACGGCACCCACCATCGGATTAGGTGCCACATAATAAGCCCCCAGACGGGCTAAGTGCAAACAACGGCGTATGTATTTCTCGTCCTGCATGGTGCTACTTCTTATTGGTTTTTTGCAAGGCAGCCATCAGGCGTTGGTTGGGAGTCGTGGCAGACGTTCCCGCCAATCCGCGCTGCTTGGCGTACTGGGTCCAGTTCTTCGCCCCGTGGTCGGTTCCGAGAGGCAGTCCTAACTGTAGGAAATGGCAATAGGCAATGGCTAACGCATCGGTAGAGTCCAAAGGTTTGCCATCGGACAATTTGGCTCCCTCCACGGATACGTTCAACTTGAGGAAACGAATGAGCATATCCGCGACCTGCTGCTTGGTGGAATGTCCGTTGCCAGTGATAGCCATTTTGATTTTCATGGGCGAGTACTCATAGACAGGCAGATCCTTGCTCAAAGCGGCAGCAATAGCCACCCCCTGCGCATGGACAATCTTAATCATGGTCTGCGGGTTCTTGTCCACGAACTGCGTTTCAATCGCCAAGCAGGTAGGACGATACTGCTCAATCAAGTCCTGCAAGAAAAAGAACTCTTTCTGGAGGCGCGCATACTGGTCGTCATACTTACGCACGTCCAAGACATCGAAGAGGACAGGTTCGGTACGCTGACCCACGGAGTCCAGAAGAGCATATCCCATCAGCAGGGTGCCCGGGTCTATCCCTAAGATACGATGACGATGCACCAGCGAGTCCTGCATGTGCTACTTGCCTATTAAGTAAACATCCTCGCCTTCGGCATGCATATAGTAATTCTCGCGCGCAAACCGCTCCAGCGAATCGGTATTGCTCATAGTGCGTATCTCACGGTGGCACTCGTCAATCTGCTTACGCGTCCGCTCAATCTGCGCCTTGGTCTGGCGAATACGCTGACTACGACGGAAACTGTCAATCAAACTCTTATCACCAGAGAACAGGAAGATACCAAGAAAGATGAGCAAGACAATGATGTACTTGTTGAACACTAAACGGAGCCAAAGCGGGCGCGTGTCTTCTTCCTGATTAAAGCGAGTGAAAAACAGTTTCATAGTCAGTTGGGTGTTGTAGTGTTTGTTCTATCCGACGCTGCCTTCAAGGCTAACTTGGAGGAGTTTCTGGGCTTCAACCGCAAACTCCATAGGCAACTTGTCCATTACTTGTTTGGCATAGCCGTTCACGATAAGTCCTACCGCATCCTCTTCGCTGATACCCCGTTGCCGACAGTAGAACAACTGGTCTTCCGAAATCTTAGAAGTGGTGGCTTCGTGCTCGACAATAGCCGAAGGATTGGCAATCTGTATGTCAGGGAAAGTGTGCGCTCCGCAACGGTCGCCCAAGAGCAAGGAGTCACACTGGCTATAGTTGCGCGCACCTGCGGCACGGGTGCCCACTTTGACCAATCCGCGATACGCATTCTGGCTGCGACCCGCAGATATACCTTTGCTCACAATGCGGGAATGGGTGTTCTTACCCAAGTGAATCATCTTGGTGCCCGTATCCGCCTGCTGGAAGTTGTTGGTTACCGCCACAGAATAGAACTCCGCCGAGGAGTTATCGCCCTTCAAGATGCAACTCGGATACTTCCACGTGATAGCCGACCCCGTCTCGACCTGCGTCCAACTCAGGCGTGCATTCTCATAAGTGATACCGCGCTTGGTAACAAAATTGTAGATACCACCGTTGCCGTCCTTGTCGCCCGGGTACCAGTTCTGCACCGTAGAGTACTTCACCTCGCCGTCCTTGTGCACAATAATCTCCACAATGGCAGCATGCAACTGGTTCTCATCCCTTCTCGGTGCCGTACACCCTTCAAGATAAGACAAATAACCGCCCTCGTCACAAATCAAGAGAGTGCGCTCGAACTGCCCCGTCTGACCCGCATTGATGCGGAAATAAGTGCTCAACTCCATGGGACAACGTACACCTTTCGGGATATAAACAAACGAACCGTCAGAAAAGACAGCCGAATTGAGAGCCGCATAGAAATTGTCCGAATACGGGACAACTGAACCCAAGTACTTCTGTACCAATTCGGGATAATGCTGCACCGCCTCACTGATAGAACAAAAAAGTATTCCCTGCCTCATCAGCGTTTCGCGGAACGTAGTCTTAACGGACACAGAGTCCATCACAGCATCCACCGCGACATTACCCGCCAATGCCTCCCGCTCCTCAAGAGGAATACCCAACTTGTCAAACGTCTTCATGACCTCGGGGTCAATCTCCTTTTTGGAGGAAGGGGTTGCACTTGTTTTGGGTGCAGCGTAATAAGAAATACTCTGGAAATCAATGTCAGGAATAGTCAGATGCGCCCACGTGGGAGGAGTCATCTGCTGCCATTTATGAAAGGCTTTCAGGCGGAACTGCAATAGCCAGTCCGGCTCATTCTTTGTCTTAGATATGAGCCTTACCACGTCTTCGTTCAAGCCACGCGGAATAACCTCGGTCTCCACATCAGTGGTGAATTACCTTTTGGAGGTACCTAGCAGATTCGAACCGCTGTCCCCGGTTTTGCAGACCGGTCCCTAACCACTCGGGCAAGGTACCCTAATTGCATCCGCGAGAAAACTCTTTTTCCCATCAAAAGCGACCGCAAAAGTACGGTACTTTTTTCATCTGACAAAATATTTTTCTTGTTTTTTTACAAAATGTCCGTGAAAGGACTATTCCTGCTTGTCAAGAAGAAGGTGCATTACTGGAAGCCAAAGACGAAATATACTGCCAAAATAAGACACAATGCCGCCGCAATATGATTCCAATGGAGCTGCATATTAAACACTACCATTGAGAACAATACGAAGACTAACAAAGTGATGACTTCCTGAATAATCTTCAGTTGCATCAGGCTAAATGGTCCACCGTTACCATCAAAACCAAGTCTGTTGGCAGGTACTTGCAAGCAATACTCGAAGAAAGCAATGCCCCAACTGAAGACTATGACCAAGATGAGCGGCCAACGCTGAAACCACTCAAACTGTCCGAGTTTCAGGTGCGCATACCACGCAATGGTCATCATTATGTTAGCAAAAAACAGAAGAATGATGGTTTCTAATCCTTGTATCATTGTCAGTCGATATTTTAGTTACATTATTATATGTTACGGGTGGTGCTATTTATATTATATGCTGCGGGAGGCGCATTTATCTGTTACGGGTGGCGTAGGGTCTTTCCGCAGAATAGCGTGGACGAGAGAGGAACGTACATCGGGGTGGATAGTCTCCATAGTATTGAGCAAGTCCCGCATTTTGCTGCGATTAGTCAAGTCCTCCCACTCGCAGGGCACTTTCTGAGTCTGATAACCGCATAACTCAGCATAAGTACGAATGTCCGATTCGGGAATATACCAAAGAGGTCGGATAAGAGATAGCGGCATTTTATCCAAGGGTAGTATAGGCGGTATAGACGTGGCTCTACCCACATAGAGCATATTCATCAAGAAAGTATGAAGGACATCGTCCTGGTGGTGTCCAAATGCGATTTTGTTACAGCCCTCTTCCTGTGCTGTTTGGAGGAGTGCTTTACGTCTGTACCACGAACAAAGGAAACACGGAGATTTCTTCTCCTCTCCCACAATGTTCGTGTCACGTATGAGAAGCGGTACGCCTGCGTCCTCGCAGAAGTTCTTCAGGTACGTCAAGTCGGTAATGTATTTGCGCTCACTTATACGAACATGGACAGCAGTAACACGAATAGAGGGTTTGTAGATACGCTGCTGCCTGCCGAGCAACTGAGTAAGCAAGAGACTATCTTTTCCTCCGCTCAGTCCGATAAGGACATGGTCTCCGTCCGCCAATAAGTTGTATTCGGCGCACGCTTTGTGGAACAAAGTCCAAAGTCTCTTTTCCACTTTCTGACCTGTTAAAGGAAGCGGCTCATTCATAGCGTTCATACATATTGTTTTTCCCAAAAAGAAACAAGAAGCAACCGTTAAGCTGTTGCTTCCTGAGTAGCGGGGCCCGGGATTGAACCGGGGACCTCATGATTATGAATCATGCGCTCTAACCAGCTGAGCTACCCCGCCATACTTTCGCCCTTCAGCACAACAACCCCAAATACACTATCGGGCGAAAGCGGCTGCAAAAGTACTGCCTATTTTTGTATGGGCAAAATTTTTTTTGAAAAAAAATCACCTAAGCAGCCTTTATGTATTGATTTTGCTTTCAAATACAGTGTGCTAACCATACTAATTGCTCTCATTTTCGGTTTGCTAACCATACTAATTGCTCACATTTCCGGTGTGCTAACCATACTGATTGTTCACATTTCCGGTGTGCTAACCATACTGATTACTTATATAAATACCGTTTGATGCTCTTTTTCGGTGTCTTCTCAAACTCCTGCTTGACGATTTCTATGTCACTTACTTTAGAGTACACCGGCATCATTTCGTTCAAACGCTGTAGCGTCTGCTTCATCTGTTCCTGAATCCGGGGCAGTCGTTCTTCCGCATAATCTTCGGGATAGACAAGGGCTACGAGTTTTCCGTTTCTGTCCACTACCACCGATTCAGCCACACCATCCAGTGAGTTAAGTTTGTCCTCTATCTCTTCGGGGTAGATGTTCTGTCCGCTTGCACCGAGAATCATATTCTTGCTTCTTCCGCGCAGGAACACATTACCCTGACTGTCCACTATACCTATATCACCCGTCCGCATCCAGCCGTCATCGGTAAAGATATTGTCGGTAGCCTGCAGGTTCTTGTAGTAGCCTCGCATCACTCCGTCCCCGCGCACCAATACTTCACCTTCCACTTTATGCGGGTTTTCGCTGTTGATAACCAACTCCATTCTTGTAATTACCCTACCGCATGAACCCTCTTTGTAGGTCTTCCAATGAGCGTAACACAAGAGCGGGGCACATTCAGTCATACCATATCCGCACGTGTAGGGGAACTTAATCTGACGCAGACAGTGCTCCACGTCTTTATTGAGAGCCGCACCGCCGATAATCAGTATTTCCAACTTGCCGCCAAAAGCGTTCATAAGCTGGTTATATACTTTTCTGCGAATCGGCTTATTGACAATAGGCGTGTTCCACAGCACCTTTACCAAAGGTTTGCGCAGCACAGGGAAGATACTCTTTTTGAAAATCTTCTCAATAACCAAGGGCACCGTCAGAATCATGTATGGTTTGACATCCGAGAAGGCTTTCATCAGCAATGCGGGCGTAATGCTCTTGGTAATGAAATAGACGTGGGTACCTCCCGCCAACTGATACAGGAACTCAAACATCAGTCCGAACATGTGCGCCAATGGCAACATCGACACGATACGTTTGGAGGGGTCATTAGGAATCTCCGTCTGTCCGAACACGACATTAGCCGAGAGGTTCTTATGGGTTACCATCACTCCTTTGGGCGACCCCGTTGAGCCGGAGGTATAGTTAATAAGAGCCACCTCGTCCATATTGTCAATCGGGAAATGCACATCGGTTGCCCGATAGCCCTGCGGATAGCGGGATTGCATCAAGCGGTCTATATCATCGAACGATATCTCTTTTTGGCTGCGGACAATATGAAAGTCCTCCAACGAAATGAATGTTTCCACCTGAGGCATCTTGTCCAAATCAATACGACCTTTCACCCAAGGTCCAATAAAGAGAACACGCGCATCAGAATGGGTAACCAACTCGTGAATACTATCACTCGTAAAGTCGGGAAGAATGCTGACAGCGACACCCCTGTAGGCGGCTATTGCCAAATACGCGACACCCCAGTTGGAACTATTTCGTCCACAAATGGCAATCTTATCTCCCGCGCGCAATCCTATTTGTTCAAACAACAAGTCGAGCCACGCCACTTTTTGCGCAAGCTGACCATACGTGTAACTGATTTCTCCCTGATAATCGGTAACGGCGTCTCCGTCCCAGTTGGTACGAATAACGTCCTGTATGTAGGACATGTAATGCTTCATTTTCTACCTTATTAGTTTAGTATCCGCTATTATTAGTTTGTGCATTGCTCTTCGGTGTGTATATATTTACACGAAAAGCGGTGCAAAAGTATTTTGCCTGTGTTAATCGAACAAAAGGAAAGGATTATTATTTGTTTTTTGGGACTTTTGGGGCGAATATGGGGTGAATTTAAGTATAGTGGGGTGAAAAAAGTGACATTTTTTGTTGTGTGTATGGAAATTGTGCTGTACTTTTGCGGCGTGAAAAGGTCATGCGGAAGACTTAAACATCCGCTATCGGTTCGTACGGCAAAACAAACAAACCCAAACAGCCGTTGGAGCCACAAAGAAAGGAGGTGCATAAAATGATCGTAGTTCCCGTAAAAGAAGGAGAGAACATCGAGCGTGCGATTAAGAAATTCAAACGCAAGTTCGACAAGACCGGTGTGATTAAAGAGCTCCGCCGTCGTCAACAATTTGACAAACCCAGCGAAATCAAACGCGCCAAGATGCAACATGCAATCTACGTTCAGCAGATGCATGCTCACGATGATATGTAATCATTGTCGCTATCATTTCGATTGAAACGAGGAAAAAAGCGTACTTTTGTACGCTTTTTTTGCAAAAAGAAGTGATTGGATATGCATTTTGCCGCGGTGAGGTTTCGGCAATGTTTCGGCGGTGTCAGACCTGTCTATCCCTATACTATCCTTATAGTATCCCTATAGTATCCCTATAGTATCCCTATAGTGTTTTGCCGGTAGTTGGAAGGCGGTTCATCATACGCGAAATGGTAATGCAAGAGACATAAATTGTAGAATACATAAATCAAATATATACTCATTATGCAAATCATAACAACCAAACAAGAATTGCAGCGCCAAGTGGAGGCTTGCAAGCAAGAAGGTAAGACAATCGGATTAGTGCCCACAATGGGAGCATTGCATGAGGGTCATGCTTCGTTGGTAAGACGCGCCGTCAACGAGAACGATATTTGCGTCGTATCCGTATTTGTCAACCCTACCCAATTCAACAACAAGGAAGACTTAGCTCTCTACCCTCGTGATTTAGAGCGCGATGCGAAGTTGCTCAGCAGCATAGGTGCACACTATGTGTTCGCTCCTTCACCCGAAGAAATGTACACCGCCGAGGAAATGAACCAGACATTCACCTTCGACTTCGGGGGATTGGACAAAGTAATGGAAGGCAAGATGCGTCCGGGACACTTCAACGGCGTGGTACAAGTGGTCAGCCGCCTGTTCTACCTCGTTCAGCCCGACCGCGCATACTTCGGAGAAAAAGATTTCCAGCAACTTGCCATAATCCGATTCATGGTTGAGCGCAGCACGCTGGCAGGAACATTCGGCAACCTACAGATAGTGGGCTGTCCAATAGTGCGCGAGTCAACAGGATTGGCCCTCTCCAGCCGCAACGAACGCCTCAGCGAAGCAGAGAAACAAACGGCACTCGCCATCTCACATACCCTGATGGAAAGCCTCGAGTGGGCAAAGACAGGCAGCGTCCGCGAGGTAGAGAAACGCGTAACAGATACCATCAATGCCGTAGAAGGACTTGAAGTGGAGTACTATGAGATAGTAGATAAGACCACACTGCAACCTACCGACACATTCCATAACGCCATAGGCTGCGTAACCGTCTATTGCGGCAAGGTTCGCCTTATCGACAATATACAATACGACGCGTGAAAATCATTATTGACCGATATATTCCTTATTTAGAGGGCGTATTCGACTCTTTTGCCGAGGTAGTCCGTCTCGCTCCCGAAGCCATTACCGCATCCGCCGTGCACGATGCCGATGTACTTATAGTACGCACGCGCACGCGTTGTGACGGCACGCTGTTAGACGGCTCGAAGGTGCGTTTCATTGCCACAGCCACTATAGGTTTTGACCATATAGATACCGCTTATTGCCAAGAGCACGGCATCGACTGGACATCCTGCCCCGGGTGCAATGCACAGGCCGTATGCGACTACGTGGAAGAGGCTCTCTGTAGCAGTCAGACACTGTTAGATACCACTTTCCGTTCCATCGGCATAATCGGTGTGGGGCACGTAGGCAGTTTGGTGGCTGCTATGGCACAACGGCGAGGACTGCAAGTGGTCTGCCATGACCCGTTCCGTCAGGATGAAGGTTTTGTTGATTCGCCCATAGAGAAAGCAGCCCAATGCGATGTGGTCACATTCCATACGCCTTTGACCCGCAGAGGCGAATCGGAATACCCCACCTACCACCTCTGCGATGCAGGATTCCTGTCCTGCTGCAAGGAGAAGACACTGATTATTAACGCAGCAAGGGGCGGAATATCAGACGAACAAGCCCTGCTGCAAAGCGGTCATCCGTGCGTAATAGACTGCTGGGAAAACGAACCGGATATATCGACCGATTTGTTACAGTCTGAAAAGACACTGTTAGCGTCCTACCATATAGCCGGCTACTCTGCCCAAGGCAAACGGAACGCTTCGCTAATGTGCGCACAAGCAGTCTATCGTTGGGCAGGACTACGGACAGAACCGGCTCTTCCGCCACTTGGATTACTTCAAGGAGACAACAGACCCGGATGGCTGCAACGCATTACAAACCAACTGAAAGAGACACCCGATGCCTTTGAGAAACTACGCAAAAACTACGCTCTTCGCTAATAACTATGTCAAACTAAAAACCTTTACATCATGACACACCATCATACTCACGATGACCACCATCACCACGCCGGACACGGTCATCACCACCATCATCACGCCACCAATGAAAGCAACCGCAAGATTGTACTGTTTTCCGTCATTCTGAATCTGCTGTTTGTAGCCATTGAAGGCATAGTGGGCTGGAAAGAGAACTCTCTGTCCCTGCTGTCCGATGCGGGTCATAACCTGAGCGATGTATTCAGTCTGCTACTCGTCTTAGTGGGATTCTCGCTCGCTCGCGTACACGCCAAACCGCATTATACCTACGGGTACAAGAAATCCACCATACTCATTTCGCTAATTAACGCCGTTATTCTGCTTGTAGCAGTAGGAGCAATAGTGGCAGAGAGTATTCACAAGTTCCGTGCTCCTTCGGCAGAGGTGAATGGCGAAGCCATCTCCTGGACGGCAGCCATCGGCATAGTTATCAACGCCGCAACGGCTCTGCTGTTGATGAAAGGGCAGAAAGGCGACTTGAATATGCGAGGTGCCTTCCTGCATATGGTGGCAGACACGCTTGTCTCATTAGGCGTGGTCATTTCGGGAATCGTTATCATCTTCACCGGTTGGGCAATAGTTGACCCGATTATCAGTCTCGTTATCGCGGTCGTTATTCTGATCAGCACGTGGGATTTGCTTTCCGACAGCGTGCGGCTCATACTGGAAGGTACACCAGAAGGCATTGAACCCGACGAAGTAATAACGCACCTCTGCCAAGTAGATAAGGTGCGCGACCTGCACCACGTGCATATCTGGGCACTTTCAACAACCGACAATGCGCTTACAGCACACGTTGTTATTGACCGATTGGAAGATATGCACGAGGTCAAGCACCAACTGAAAGACGAACTGCAAGAAATGGGTATCACCCATTCCACCCTTGAATTTGAGACAACCGACACACCTTGCGAGGACCACACCTGCTCATAAAAAGGACGTTTTTATAGGGTTTGCGCGTAAAGTAAACAAAGGAGTTGCATATATCAAATATATGCCCTAATTTTGCCGCCGCATGGAATACCGATACTTAGACAAGATTAACAGTCCGCACGACCTCAAACAACTGCCTCGCGAGACACTGCCCCGCGTTTGCGAAGAACTGCGCGACTTTATCATCCAGTGCTTAAGCCATAACCCCGGACATTTGGCATCGTCATTGGGAGCTGTTGAGTTGACTGTTGCGCTGCATTACGTGTTCGATACGCCTTCCGACCAAATAGTATGGGATGTAGGTCATCAAGCCTATGCCCACAAGATTCTGACCGGCAGGCGGAAAGAGTTTTCCTCCATTCGCTGCATGGGTGGACTGGCACCTTTTCCCACCCCGGAAGAAAGCGAATACGATGCATTTGTGTCCGGACATGCCAGCAACAGCATTTCCGCCGCTCTCGGAATAGAGGTTGCCGGCGGAATCAGCCGAGACAAAAAGAACAAGCCTGCCGTTGTGGCAGTAATAGGCGATGGTGCGATGACGGGCGGATTGGCGTTTGAGGGACTAAACAACACCTCAATGGATAAGAACGACCTTCTTATCATCCTCAACGACAATCACATGGCAATAGACCCTATTCGCGGCGGGTTCTCCCAATATTTGGTGGACTTGACGACGAGCAACCGATACAACAGGTGGCGGTGGTGGCTGTACCAATTAGGCGTTCGTCTGCACCTTGTGAACGATACCAAGAAAGACCGCGTACAGAGTTTCGGAAACGCTATCAAGACATGGTTCACCCACCAGCCAAACAACATTTTCCAAGGACTTAAGTTGCGTTATTTCGGTCCTACGGACGGACACGACGTAATAGGTTTGGTACGCATTTTGACAGAAATCAAGCACCATCGTGGTCCTCGCGTTCTGCATATCATTACAACCAAGGGGAAGGGCTACCGCCCTGCCGAACAGGACCAGACGACGTGGCATGCACCCGGCGAGTTCGACCCATCCAGCGGCGAAAGGAAAACCGGCAGCGCATCCCAACCCCTATGGCAGGAAGTATTCGGCAACGAACTGCTCCGCTTAGCAAAAGAGAACCCGAAGATAGTAGGTATCACGCCCGCAATGTTAAGCGGGTGCTCTATGTCCATTATGCAAGCTGAACTGCCCGACCGCGTGTTTGACGTAGGTATAGCTGAGGGACACGCCGTCACCTTTGCTGCCGGTATGGCGAAAGGCGGACTGATACCTGTAGTCAATGAATACTCATCGTTCCTGCAACGTGCTTACGACCAGTTGGTTCACGACGTGGCACTAACCCGTCAGCACGTCATCATCTGCGTGGACAGGGCCGGAATAGTAGGTCACGACGGGGCTACTCACCACGGTCTGTTAGACCTCACATTCCTGCGTTCCATCCCCAATATGCGAGTCGCCTCTCCGCGAACGGCAGAGGACTTGAAAGAGATGATGCAGCAGGCCGTTCAGATGGACGGACCGGTGGCTATCCGCTACCCGAGGGGCAAGGTGCCCAACACATATTCAGAGACCTGCGACACACTACCAGCAGGCAAGGCGCGCCCACTCAAACAAGGCAACCGTATAGCCCTCCTGACAATAGGAGCCATCGGCAACACTGCCCTTGAAGCCGCCCGCAAAGCCGAAGAAAAGACAGGAGCCGATACCATCGCCCAATGGGATATGCGTTGGCTCAAACCTATAGATACAGACGTTTTAGATTACGTCGGACAGCATTACCGCACGGTTGTTACCGTGGAAGACGGAATGACCGAAGGCGGTTTAGGCAGTGCTGTGAGCGAATATATGAGCGAACACGGTTTCCCCGTCCGCGTGGTGCGGCTTGGTGTCCGCGACCGCTTTGTTCCTCACGGCAGCCCTGACGAACTTTATCATTTACTTCATTTAGACGCAGAAGGATTATGCGAATCGCTATTGCAGGCGCAGGAGAAGTAGGCACACACCTTGCCAAGTTGCTCTCTCGCGAAAATATGGATATCTGCCTGTTGGATGGCAACGCCGAACACTTAGGCGACCTCGAGGCAAACTACGACCTAATGACAAGAGTGGGAAGCCCAACCTCCATCCACGATATCCACGACATGGGAATAAAAGACGTGGACCTCTTTATAGCGGTTACCCCTTCCGAGTCGAAAAACATAGTAAGCTGTCTTATAGCCAATCAGTTGGGAGCCAAGCGGACATTGGCTCGCATAGATAACTACGAGTATCTGTTGCCGGACAACCGCCGACTGTTTGAGAATATGGGTCTTAACCATATCATATACCCCGAAGTATTGGCAGCCAACGAGATAGAAGAGTCGCTTCGCACCAACTGGATGCGATATCATATCAGTATGTGTCGCGGAGCATTGGAATTGTGCGTGGTCAAAGTGCGTGACGGAGCGGATGTTATAGGGCAGCGTTTTGATTCAGGCTATTATAGTCACGGGCGTTACCGTATTGTACTCATCAAACGTGATAGCCGCACTTTGTTTCCGAGCGGACAGGATGCCGTGCAGGACGGCGATATGGTCTATGCCATCTGTACGAAAGAGGAGATGGAGTTTCTGCGTACCCAGTTTGGCAAGCCCACCCGCGAGATTCACCGCGTTATGTTCTATGGCGGAACACGAATCACCCAAAAAGCCGTTCAGAATATCCCCGCCGATATAGAGGTCAAGATTTTGGAGAAGGACCGTGACAAGTGCATACAGTTGAGTGAAAAAGTGTCCAATGCGCTCATTATCCACGCCGACGGTTCGTCAATGGACGACCTCATAGACGAGGGCATACAGGATATGGACGCTTTTGTGGCAGTGACCGACAGCAGCGAAGCCAATATCTTCGCCTGCCTGGCAGCCAAACGGTTCGGCGTAATCAAGACCATCGCCGATGTGGAGAACATCGACTACATACACATGGCTGAGCACCTTGACATAGGAACTGTGCTGAACAAAAAAACCATCACAGCCAGTTACATCTATCAGATGTTGCTTAACGCCAGTGTACTGAATGTCAGAAATCTGACGAGTGCGGATGCGGAGATAATTGAGTTTGTAGCCACCGAAGGCAGCCGCATCACGCGCAACAAGATACGCGACATCCGCCTTCCGGACGAGGTTATCATAGGCGGATTAGTACGTGCCAACGAAGGTCTGCTGGTTAACGGCGATACGCAGATTCTGCCCGGTGACCAAGTGATAGTCTTGTGCAAGAGTCATAACATCAAAGAATTGGAGCGTTATTTCGGATGACGAGAGCGTTTAACAAACGGTTGGTATTTAGTACGATGGGGGCTCTGTTGCTTATCGAGACCCTTTTTATGGCGATAGCAACAGGCGTTGGCTTTTACTATGACGAAGCGGATCAAGGTGCGTTTCTTGTATCGACCATCATCACGTTTCTCGGGGGTGTACTGGGTTTGTTGATGGGGCGTCGTGCCCCGAAACAGGTAGGTGAGCGCGAGGGATATGTGATAGTTGCCACCGTGTGGATATTCTATTCGATGTTCGGTATGTTGCCATTCTGGTTCAGCGGTGCCCTGACCACTCCTGTTGATGCATGGTTTGAGACGATGGCAGGTTTCACCACTACCGGTGCTACCGTTATCCGGGATGTGACAGTCCAGACCCACACCATCTTGTTTTGGCGCGCATTGATGCAATGGGTAGGAGGTATGGGTATTATAGTGCTTAGTGTAGCTATTCTGCCGATGTTCGGTTTGGGCGGTATGCAGCTTTACAGTGCCGAAGTGACGGGCGTGAGTTACGAGAAACTCAGTCCCCGTATAGCCGACACTGCCAAACACATGTGGGTGATGTATATTCTTCTGACTCTTTCGGAAGGTCTGCTGCTGTGGCTATTCGGTATGGAAAAGTTTGACGCCATCTGCCATTCGATGAGTACCATATCTACAGGCGGTTTCTCCACCCGCAACGACAGTATGATTAGTTACAATGCTGCTATTCAATGGACTACTGCTCTGTTTATGTTTATATCGGGTATCAATTTCACCCAGTTGATTCACCTCTTTCGAGGCAATCCCAAACACTTGTTAGACGATGAAGAGACACGTTGGTATGCCATCGCAGTAGGGGTGGCGACATTGATACTTTCGATGGGATTGTTCATTCATTACGGTATTGAGCACGATGTGAGAAAAATAGTAGAACTGGAAAATGTGTTCATCACTATGGAACATGCTCTGCGCAAAGGTTTCTTTATGGTTACTTCGGCAATGACCAGTTCCGGTTTTGCCGCCAGCGACTATATGACATGGCCGAAATTGCTATGGGTATTTGTGTTCTTTATGATGTTTACGGGAGCATCTTCCGGTTCGACGGCAGGAGGTATCAAGTGGGTTCGTTTAGCTATTTTTGCTAAGGCTGCCTACACTGAAATCAAGCGGCGTATTCATCCCAATGCCGTTATTCCTGTGCGTTTTAATGGTCATACATTGCGCGAGCAGACAACGAGTAATGTGATGGCATTTATGTTCTTTTATATCGTCATCATTATGCTGTCCGTACTTATCTTTTGCGCTTCGGGAGTGGCATTTGATGAAGCCATAGGCACAGCAGTATCTGCCATCGGCAATGTGGGAGTCTCTATCGGGCAGTTCGGTCCGTCCGGCACCTACGCTGACTATCCGACCGTCGCCAAATGGACTGCCACAGTGGTCATGTTGATAGGTCGTCTTGAGATTTTCACTGTTCTGCTGCTTTTCACTAAAGCACTTTGGAAGAAATGAAGCCTTATCGTGTCTGCTTGTTTTTGATTCTCTGTCTTATCGGGTCAGCCGCAGCCGTTAAAGGCTGGCGGTTTCTGCCTGATATGGCATCTCTTACTGACAAGCCGTCCGATACCATACTACTTGCCTCTATAGACACCTTGCCCTACGAGCAAACCGTGAGTTGGCACGACACTATTCAGGTCAGCACCAACCCGTATCATCTTCTTTCGCCTTTCTACGAGGCATTGACCCACGCTGACGAGCAGACCGTGCGAGTAGTGCATTACGGCGACTCGCAGATAGAAGGCGACCGTATGACATTTATGCTGCGTCGCGTGCTGCAAGAGCGGTTTGGCGGTTGTGGAACGGGTACGGTAGCCATTGAGCCGTATGCCGACCTTCGTACAGCTGTTCTGTCGGTTCGCCACGGCGGACAGACTATCCATCCCAAGACATACCGCGCTTTCGGTCCCGCCTCGCTCAGGCGTCCCGGAGGAGACTATGGTCCTATGGCACAGGTCAGCGTGATGGACAACAGTCTTTCTGAAGGCAGTGAGAACATCACAGTCCACGTTCAAAGCCGCACCCAAGGAACGGAAGGCCGCTTCACACGCATTCGCGTGATAAGCAAGCAGGACAGTATCATCCAGATGGAAGATACCGCCACTTCCTATACGCTTCAACTGACCGGCAAGCAGGACATCTACGGCATCTCGCTTGAATCTCCCACAGGCGTACAGGTGGACAACGTGGCTCTGCGCGGCAGTGCGGGCACCATCTTCACACAGATGACACAGGAAGCACTCTGGCGATACTACGATGCCACACGCACAAGGCTCATCATCTGGCAGTTCGGAGGAAACGCGGCACCCTATATCAAAAATCAGAATCAGGTGGACATCTATATGACAAAAGTGCGCCAACAGATTCGTATTCTTCACCGTTTAGCCCCTTACGCCTCCATTATGATGGTCGGACCGAGCGATATGCTGCTGTACGAGAAAGGCGAACGGCACTCTTATGCTATCCTACCCGCTATAGATACTGCCCTGAAAGAAGTGGCAGCAGAAGAGCAAGCCACCTATTGGAGCTTGTTTGAAGCGATGGGTGGCGCAGGGTCGATGGCAATATGGCAGGACAAAGGTTGGGCGGGACGCGACGGCATACATTTTACGCGCGACGGAGCGGATAAGGCAGGCAAAATGCTGACTGATTTTCTTCTTCAACCCTTACAAAACGCTATAGAATGAACGATTTAATCAGTATATCAGCCTTCGATTCGCAGCGTCCGTTACTCTTTACGCAATGGGAATTCTGGGTATTCTTCGCAGCTGTCTATATTCTGTTCACACTCTTAATGGAGATAGGCAAAGACCACCGCTCGCGTGTCCGCCTGCATCTGCGTAACGTCTTCCTTATGCTTGCCAGCTGGTTCTTCTACTACAAGACCAGCGGCACATTCCTCCTTTTGCTACTCTTTCTGACACTGAGTAACTGGCTATTCGCCCGCGCTGTCTATGCGGCAGATGACAAAAAGTGGTTAAAACGCCTATGCCTGTGGGTGTGCGTTCTGGTAGATATAGGATTGCTTGGATTCTTCAAGTATGCCTATTTCGGAGCGGATTTCGTTAATCAGTTGTTTGGTACTCATCTCACTATCACCGAGAAGATTCTGCTACCGGTAGGTATCAGTTTCTATACGTTTCAGGTTGTTTCGTACATAGCCGATGTCTATCATCGCCGCATTGAGCCGGTCAGCAACTTGTTGGACTTTGCGTTCTATGTCTCGTTTTTCCCGCAACTGGTAGCCGGTCCTATCGTTCGTGCCTCCGAGTTCGTACCTCAGCTCTACCGTCCTTACCAACTGAGCAGGAGGCAGTTTGGCATCGCTGTCTTCTGGATACTCAACGGACTTGTCAAAAAGATTGTATTGAGCGATTTCCTTGCGGTCAGTTTCATTGACCGTGTGTTTGAGAACCCGATGCTGTTCACGGGTGCGGAGAATCTGCTTGCGTTGTTTGCCTATTCGCTGCAGGTCTATGCGGACTTTTCCGGCTATACGGATATCGCTATCGGTGTGGCGATGCTGATGGGATTCTTCCTTCCGCAGAACTTCCATTCGCCCTATAAGGCACGCAACCCGCAGGAGTTTTGGCGTCGTTGGCACATGTCGCTCAGCCGATGGCTCAAAACCTACGTCTATATTCCTTTGGGCGGCAATCGCAGTGCTTCGGTGGGCACGTATGTATGGATTGCCATAATCGCGGCCGTGGCATTGGTGTTGAGCGGGAGTTGGTGGGTAACAGGCATTACGTTGGGTATAGCACTGATAGTCACTATCGTGGCATGGCTACGACCACAACACCGTCCTCTGCTTGCCGCTAACCTTAACTCTTTCATTACGATGCTGCTCGGCGGCTTATGGCACGGAGCCAGTTGGAATTTCCTTATATGGGGCGGACTGAACGGAATGGGTATGATTGTCAATAAGATTTGGCGCAGATGGAATGTCCATTTCCGCTTCTTGTCTGTTCTGCTTATCACAGCCGGTATCACTGCATGGCGGTATTTCTATCCGCAACCATGGCTCAATGTGGTTTGGGTGGCGGCGGTGGTAGTCGCGGCAGGAAGTCTGTTAGGATACCTTTATTACCTTTGCCGTCTCCCTGACAACGGTTTCGCACACGCTATGCAGACCGTATGGGCTGTACTGCAGACGTTTGTGTTCATTACTTTTACCCGTCTCTTTTTCCGTGCCGGCTCCAATCTTGACCCTGCCACAGCCAATGAAACGGCTTGGCGGACAGCACGCGAGATGATGCAGCAGATTGGCAGTGCCTGGAACGCGGACACTATTCTTCCCGTTCTGTGGACACAGCGGCTCACTATCCTGCTGTTTATGTTAGGTATGCTGATTCATTGGATGCCCGACAAGTTCAAACTCTGGTACCGCGTGCGTTTTGCATCGCTGCCCGTGTGGCTGATTCTGCCGATAGTAATAGCGGTCGTAACGCTGCTATATAGGTTTATGCTTACTGATGTTCAACCTTTTATCTATTTCCAATTCTAATATGCTGATAGGTTTGACAGGAGGAATAGGGAGCGGCAAGACCACCATAGCCAACGCCTTGCGCGAGCGGGGCTATACGGTCTATGACACGGATAGTGCAGCCAAGCGATTGGTGCTTACTCCTACGGTGCGAAGTGCTATTGAGCAACTGCTCGGGCAAGATGTCTATGACGGCGACCGATACCTGACCTTTCGTGTGGCAGAGCGCGTGTTTGCCGACCCTGAACTGCTCAGACAACTCAACGCCATTGTGCATCCTGCTGTCCGTCAAGACTTGCAGCAAACGGTTGGCGCACTCCAGGACGGGGATATGGTCTTTGTGGAAAGCGCCATCCTGTATGAGAGCGGCTTTGACAACTACTGTGACTATGTAGTGGCAGTGATAGCCCCAAAGACGGTACGCATAGCGCGCACGATGGCACGGGATAACAAAACGGAGGACGAAGTCAAACAGCGCATCAAAGCTCAGATGAGCAACTGCCAACTCAGACACCGCGTACAATATGTGGTGGAAAACAACGGCAGACAGCCTGTTTCTACCCTTGTGGACAAACTCCTCCGTCATCTCAAGAGAATAAACAACACATTAAAATAATCGGAACAGATGGTTACTTTTCTTATTGCCCTTGTGGCTCTCATCGTAGGTTTCGTCCTCTATGGAACTTTGGTAGAAAAAGTGTTTGCTATTGACTCCGACCGTCCTACACCCGCTGTCAGTCAGGCGGACGGCGTGGACTATGTGCCTATGAAACCCTGGCGCATTTTCCTTATTCAGTTCCTCAATATAGCGGGATTGGGTCCCATTTTCGGTGCCATTATGGGTATTTTCTTCGGCCCCAGTGCTTTTCTATGGATAGTGTTCGGTACTATTTTTGCCGGCGGTGTACACGACTACTTGAGCGGTATGATGTCCGTCCGCAAGCAAGGCGGTTCACTTCCTGACATAGTAGGCAGCGAATTGGGTGAAGGTATCAAACTCTTTATGCGTATCCTTTCTCTTCTGCTGCTTATCTTGCTCACTACCACTTTCCTCAGTGGTCCTGCCACGCTCTTGCAAGGACTATGTTCGCTTCCTTCCATCGCATGGGGGACAGGTTCTATTCCTTTGGTATGGGTACTGATTATCTTCGCCTACTACGTGCTTGCCACCATCCTGCCTGTGGATAAACTCATCGGACGTTTCTATCCCATTTTCGGTGCCATACTGCTTTTCATGGGGATTGGAATAATGATTGTAATGTTAGGTTGGCACGCCGGAGAGATGCCTGAACTGACCGACGGCTTGCAGAATCGTCAGACTAACGGTCTGCCGCTCTTCCCGATGATGTTCGTATCCATTGCCTGCGGAGCCATATCGGGCTTCCACGGCACGCAGTCTCCGCTGATGGCGCGCTGTGTCACCAACGAGCGGCAAGGCAGGTGGATATTCTATGGCGCAATGGTGGCTGAAGGTATCCTTGCATTGATATGGGCGGCAGCGGCAGGTACGTTCTTCGCTGAACCCGAACAAGGTCTTTATGGCATTGACGGCTTGCAGCAGTTTGCAGCTGCGCATAAGGGCGAGAACATTGCCGCACTCGTGGTGGACCGCGTCAGCCGTTCGTGGCTCGGAACGATAGGTGGTGTTCTGGCTATTATCGGCGTGATTGCCGCTCCCATTACCAGCGGCGATACGGCTCTGCGTTCCGCGCGGCTTATAGTAGCGGACTTCCTGCACTGGGACCAGAAGCAGATTCTGCGCCGTCTGTCTATCGCGTTGCCGCTGTTCCTCTGTGTGTTTGGGATGGTCTTCGTGGACTTCAATGTCGTTTGGCGGTATTTCTCTTGGACCAACCAGACGCTTGCCGTCTTCACGCTTTGGGCGGGAACGGTCTTCCTTTATCGGCAGGAGCACAGCTCGCTTAATAAAGCTCCGTTCCGATACGGCTATCTGATAGCTCTTATTCCGGCACTCTTTATGACGATGGTCAGCGTCAGTTACATCTTCATTGCCCCCGAAGGATTGCAGTTCGCTGCCAAAGGCCTGAGTCTCTACGCTTATCTCATAGCCGCAGCAGTCACACTTCTGCTCCTGTGCATTTTCTTCCGTTGGACAAAGAGTCAAAATAGAATTTAAATGAACACTCTAAGACGAAACATCATCCTATTTGCTCTGTGGGCGGTATGCTTTCAAGCATGGTCGGCAGTCCCTGTTGTGTCCTACCGCCATATCCCGTATGCCCGTGCGGAACGTTTTGCCGAGTCGGTGCTGATCGACTCTTTCGACCCTGCGCAGGACCACACAAAGCGCGGGCCGATGTGTCCGCAACACCTGACGCAGGAGGCTTTGGACAAGTGGGGGCGATTCGACTTGAAAGAGATGGAGGAGTCGGAGGACTGCCTCTGTCTCACCATCCATACTCCTCGCCAATGGCAGGCGGACAACAGCCGTTTACCTGCTGACTCATTGTTGCCCGTGCTGGTACATATCCACGGCGGCTCGTATAGTAGCGGTAGCGGCGAAACATCCTTACACGATTTGGACGAACTGGCAGCGCAGGAGAACATTGTCGCCGTCACCATCAGTTACCGTCTCAATGTGTTCGGCTATGCTTATCGTCCGGACATAGGTTGTGTCAATTTAGGTCTTCACGACCAGATGAATGCTCTCCGCTGGGTACATAACCATATCCGTGAGTTCGGCGGCAACCCTGATCAGATTACCTTGTCGGGGCAGTCGGCGGGTGCGCAGTCGGTGGTGTATCTACTTGCGGCTATGGAAGAGCCGCTCTTCCGTTATGCGGCTGTTTTTTCCGCGCCTATGGGTATGACTCGCAGCAAGTGCGATGCCAAACGTTTTTGGCGTGAACTGACCCACCGCTATCTCAAAGGCATTGACCCGCAAACCTGTTCCGCTGATACGCTGCGCAAGGCGCATACGGCATACGAGAAATCCCAACCTATAAGCATTATGACTTTCGCTCCCACAGGGTTGGAACAGATGCCCAAGCAGTTGAAAGTGCTTCCCGAGAAAGTGTTGGTCTGCACGCAGAAAGACGACGGGTCGGTGTTTGGTCCTAAGTGGCTGAACGGCTTTATCACCCACTACGTCTTCACCGACACTTCACGCCGCTACGCCCGCTATCTGCTCAAGCAAGGCGTGGATGCTCAGTTCATTGAGTTCGACTGGGTACCTCGTGGCAGCAAGAACGGAGCGACCCATTGCTGTGAACTGATTCTCTTTGCCGGACATACCGACAACTGGTTGCGCACCGAACTGACCGGCTACGAACTGACCGAAGAGGAGTTCGTTGCTCTGCGAAGGGATTTTATGCACCGATTCGGACATTTTATCCGCACCGGCGAATGGATACCATCATCCGACTAAAGACAGGGCGTGCCGGATAGGAGGTGAAGACTTATCCACGGCGTTTGGTACATATACGGTATCATAGTCAGTGACTGCATCGGACGCGTAACAATCAGGTTGGCACGCTTGCCGACAGTTATTGAGCCGGTCTCGTTGCTCACGCCCATTGCGTATGCACTGTTCAGCGTCAGGGCATTGAGTGCCTGTATCGGTGTGAGTTTCATACGGATACAAGCCAGTGCCATCACAAAGCGCATATCCCCGCTTGGGCTGGAACCCGGGTTATAGTCGCTGGCAAGTGCCACTCCCAATCCCGCATTGATATAGTCTTTGGCACGACCGTATGGCAGGCCGAGGAAGAACGACGAGCCGGGCAGCATCGTAGGCATCGTGTCCGTGCCGCGCAACGCCTCTATCTCGGCATCTGTGGTCTTCTCCAAGTGGTCCACACTCAGTGCATGGTGCTTCACGCCTATTTGCACACCGCCGCTGACTGCCAACTCGTTAGCATGAATCTTCGGCTGCAAACCGTACTGCTTTCCGGCGGTGAGTATGCGGTCGGTATCGTCCACCGTAAAGAAACCTTCATCGCAGAACACGTCCACATAGTCAGCCAATTGCTCTTGAGCTACGCGCGGAATCATCTCCTCGCACACCACACGCACATACTCCTCGTGCGTATAGTTGCGTCCTACGGCGTGGGCACCGAGGAAAG